>JBDKRP010000077.1:0-85374 GCA_039683275.1 Methanoregulaceae archaeon
CGGAGAATATTCCTTCCCAGGTAAGTTCATCCTCTGCATCTGCAATCCGTGCTCCGAGGATTTCCCGGTATCCATCGGTTCGAACGCCAGCTACGACAAGAAGAGCTTTGGTGACATACTGGATCCCGTCCCGGACTTTGAAATACGATGCATCGACGAATAAATACGGAATATGTTCATCGACCGGGATCCTGATTTCAACGTTTACTGGGCTCTCCGATTTTTCCCGGAAATACGGGGGCTGCTTTTGTATCCCCGCAGCGAGTCCTGGATACTTCAATTCTGCCCGTTTTTCTTTTTCCAGGCATAAAACGTGCTCAGTTTATAGCCGGCAGCAAGAACTGCCGAGCGTTCCGAGAGGCCCCGTGCCCGGAGCTCATTTATCTTCTTCAGATCGAATGTAACCGACGGTCTCCCGGGCTCCCGACCCTCAGCCCGTGCCCGGGCCATTCCCGCCCGGGTATCTTCGATGATCTTCTTGCGCTGGATATCGGCTCCGAGGGTGAATGCCGCATAGAGAAGCGGCTGGAGGACCGGATCGGCGGAAAGAATCACTTTATCCTCGGTACTGAGCGAAATGAGGGCGATCTTTTTGTCCTGGAGATCCCAGACTTCCCGGAGGGTTCCCCGGGCATCCCTACCAAGACGAGAGAGGTCGGATACCATGAGCGTCTCAACGGTACCTCCCTGGATAAAACCCAGCATACGGGAATACCCCGGCCGTTTCTGGGGATCTCGTGCACCAGAGACCGCGTCATCCTGGAAGATCAGGTCCGGGAGAACACCGGCTTGTTTCAGCTGGAGCAGTTGCCGGGCCAGGTCCTGTTCATCCGTACTAGCTCGGGCGTACCCAATCACTACCATAAATATCCAATTTGGGAGCGTATATGATATAGATATATCCCCCTGTTTCAGGACTACATAAAAGGAGCCTTTTTCAGAGCATAAAGAACGGGAGAAACGCCCGATTCAACCAAAATCTAGGTGAATGAATGGGGTTGGGGATTTTTTCAGGCAGCTCTTTCGGAACCCGGGTTATTTTTGGAAGGCCCGATTTGGATCCAGAAGGGATGTACTATAGAACAATGTCCTTCCAGACAAAGTTCCGGATTCCCCCATTCCAGCCGGTTTCCGGGTGCATCATCGCAAAAATAACCGGATTTCCGGTACCGGCCAATTGTGGTTCGGGTGTATTCGCCGGTTTATCCAAGAACCTCAAAGAGTCAGATTCAAATTATAGGTAGGGAAATGGGGAAAACTCACGTGGACTTTCGAATTTTTTAGTTTGCGATCTCTGTAATTCCTCACTTCACCACCCATTTGGGATTGCCGGGCACTCATATGAAAAACTCGGAAATATTGCGAAGTACTGATGATTGGATCTGCGATATTCCTTATCGGGTCTCAAGTACAAATCCCCCGGGAATTTGGAACCCCGGAAGCATTGATGATCCGACCGGATAGTTCCCTTCCGGGTGATTCCAATCCTCACGTTCTCATACATTTATTCAGGAAAATGAAGGAAAGTATTAGGGCAAACCACCTCCCAAAGTATAGCAATAGGTAATGGTGGGGAACGTATGGCTGATGTAACAGAGTTATTGAGCCCTGCTGATGTTGCCGCGATTCTGAAAGTCCACGTGAAAACAGTCCATGTCTGGCTTCGGGAAGGGCGCCTGAAAGGAACGAAGATTTCCTACCGTACCTGGAGAATATCCCGGGGCAACCTTGAAGAATTCCTGAAGGAACGCAGTATCCAGATCCCCCCCACAATAGATTCCCCCTCCAATACATCCAGAACAAAATCCGCGAAAGTCGAATTAACATCCCAAGATGCAAAGGGGGCTTCCTCAACACCCGTTGAGTCCTTTCCCCCGGGCGAGATGAAGCATTATCTAAAGGGAATTATGCGGGAAGAGCAGCCATCTCCTGCAAACAAATAATGTCAGGATAATACAGGATATCCCCTTTTCCAGACCACATACCTGTATCGGATTTCTTTTTTGCAGGATACCACCAAAAAATATTCGGGGATTGACAGGAGAATCAGAGAAGAAAATTACCAGATCTCAGTAATCCACTGCTTTTCAAATAAGACTGCTTATCGAAGAACCCAGATAAACCAGGTATTTTTCCCGGCCCTTTGATCAGGAAACTAGGTTACAGAACCGAATGCGGATAATACCGAAATCTGGCTAAATTTTTATCCATTTTTTAAATTAACCCCATATGTTTGAGAACTTGGTTTTCGATCTCTCCATAAGCGACCATACTTATAAACCAAAAGATGCTATACACTATTGTGGGAAAACGTGCTGGTTTTACCACCTGCCAGCGACTATACCATAGGGGATACTATGGGAGGAGCGTGACAATGGGCGATACGGTTGAACGGCTGGAAATCAACAAGTACAAAAAATTCAGGAAAGTGGATGGTGCAGCGTACCGAAAAGTGAATCAGTTCCTGCGAAAGCGGACATATATTACCGCCCGTGAATGGGCCCTTGCCCGGCTTTGCACGGATTTCCGGACAACAAACGGGGCCGAGATGACATTTATAGGGGAGCACCTGCCCGAACTCGTCCCGTTCATGCAGGACACTTACTCACCCCAGGCAGTCAACCAAGCGCGGAACTCGTTCAAGAAAAAAGTCAGGAAATCCGGCGCAACTTTCTTTTATGGTGCAATGTGCGGGTTTTTCACGACCGATGAACTGGACGATCTTCTCTTCGAGGCAAGCGAAGTCGCACGGTTTCTCCTAGAAATCGAGGGATCAACACTCGATATTGATGAGGAAATCGATATTGAGGACCGTATAACGAAAGTCATGCGGGGAGTCGGAGAAGCAGCAGCTACCATCCTGAAGTCTCGCGTCCCGGAGGTTGAAGAGAAAACCCTTCCGGAAAATCCCAAACAGTCCCAGCCAGTACAATTTGATGCAATCCCTCCGCAGCAGTCTCCATGAAAGTTATATCCGCGAAAATCATTGATATATGGATAAAAAGAGATTATATTCAATTTGATCGTGTATTTTCCGTTTCGTTGGAGGTTGTACATCCTTCTAGGTGCGTGAATTATGAGTCTTAAAAAACAATCCAAACGCCTGTTCGGGACAAATGGAGTACGGGGTGTCATCGGTAAAGATATGACGCCGGATATCATGCTGAACCTTGGTGCTGCGCTGGGGTCTCTTCGGAAAGGAACCGTTGCAGTAGGCAGGGATACGAGAACTTCAGGTCCAGCACTCAGTCATGCTCTCAAATCCGGGCTCCTTCTTACAGGCTGCGATGTCATAGATTGCGGAATTCTTCCCACACCCGCCCTCCAGTACCTAGTAAAAGAGCACTACGATGCCGGGGCAATGATCACGGCGTCCCATAATCCTCCCGAATACAACGGTCTCAAAGTCATCGAGCCGGACGGTACCGAGATGGGAGACGATGCAACAATAGAATTAGAGAATAGATTTTTCTCAAAATCCTTCACAATCCAGCCCTGGGATAAAGTTGGCACAGAATCCGATGGCAGTGCCCGACTTGAAGAGTATATATCGGCTATTGTCTCCCATTTTCCACCGGATATCGGGAAAAATTTCACGGTTGTGGTTGATCCAGGATCCGGCCCTGCTTCGTTAACCACACCCCGTATACTCACGCGTCTCGGATGTAGGGTACATACCATCAACGATCAACTTGACGGACGATTTCCCGGCCGTCTCCCGGAACCCTCTGCTGAAGGACTAAGGGCTCTGTCCGATGCCGTAGTCAGTACAAAAGCCGTATTCGGTGTCGCACACGACGGTGACGCTGATCGGGCAGTGTTTGTTGACGAAAACGGAAACTATATCGAAGAAAATCAGGAATTCTGTGTTATTGCTGAAGAGATCTGTTCCCGAGAGAAAGGGCTCGTTGTTACTCCGGTCAGTACCTCTCAGATTATCGAAAAAATTGCAGAAAAATATGGTTCTAACATAAAGTACACTCCTGTGGGAAGCATATATGTCGCACGGACCATGCTCGATCATATCTCTGCCGGAGAAAAAGTCGTTTTTGGGGGGGAAGGAAACGGGGGTCTTATATTCCCGAACCACCAGTTCTGCCGTGATGGGGGTATGACCGCAGCTATGATGGTTTGGGTTCTTACCTCCCGGAACCAGTCTCTCTCCGCCCTTGTGAAAAAATTACCTAGGAACTTTATGATAAAGGAGAAAATTCATTCTCATAAAAGCGGAGCACTCATAGCCCATATCATCCAATCATTCCCCCACCTGAAAATAGATAAGACCGATGGGGTAAAAATTTCCGCTCCCTCAGCATGGGCTTTAATTCGCCCTTCAGGAACCGAACCATTTATGAGAGTCATAGTGGAATCGGATACGCGGGAAAATGCGGAAAAATTCTATCAGGATATTATGTCAGTAGCATCGTCATTTTCATAGGGGATGTCCGAAGGTTGTGTTGCTCCGAAAAATATTGGAATATTCTTCTTATTTTCAACCGGTATCACAAAACTACCAATCAAATATATAAATCAAAACTGGAAAAATCAAATTAAAAATAGTATTACCGAAATCAACGAAAATTGGTTTCCGTTAAAAATAGGAATAATTATATATGAGTTAAATCAAATTCAAAATTGTTCGAGACTGCCTGAAAACATAAAACAAATGAGTGCTGAATATACATGCAGGAAAATGAAATTATAGAAATTTTAAAAACCGGAAACCTTCAAAAATTAACACCTATTCGTACGGGAATCCAGGAACACACAGTTAAAAAAGAACGAAAAGTATCGGTTGAAATCTTCAACCAGATTTTGCTGAATTTTTCTCTCTCCAATAATGATCCACGACCAATTGGATATTTACTTCCTCAGTCTACTGAAGACTTGCAAAAAACTCTGGCGAAAATTACAGAACGGTTCGTATCATCACATGATGTACAGTGGTACGAGACAATACTTCTGGTTTCTTCCCAGTTTGTACGAAAAAATCATCAGTCTACATTCTTTGCTGGATTCATTCATGAATTGATCAATAAGGGCATTGAAAATAACGATCCTTCGCTTATAACGATTGCAATAAACCTCCTCATGAAGGTGAGTTTTCGGAAATATCGTGCCGAACTTATCGCGGAAATCCTACCTCAGTTAATTAACTGGTGTGTCACGCGTAAGGATATGCATAGTCTCAAAGAATATTCCCGTTTTCTTAATGAGATCAGCGATGCATCGAAAGAATCCCAATTGCATAGTGATATAGCAAAAGCGGTTTTTTCCATAGGAATATACCTCGACGATTTTCCGACAATAATCGAAGCGATCCGATTTGCATCCCAAATTCCACAGAAGGTGAAACGGTACAGTTGCAATCAGTATCTCTTTGAAAATCTTGCTCACTCCGCCCATGCAAATTACCTGGAAAATATCTTACAGTCCATGGAGTTATTTTCCGATCTTCCGGAATCCACCCGCCAGGAGATTATCCACGCAACGACTACATATTATATTTCACAGGAAAAAGATTGCCAGAAAGTAAACAGCCTCATCCATACTCTTGAGGAAAAATATCCCACCATAGTTCCCTGTATCGTCATCAGTCTTCTTGAGAATGCGGAAAAATCCGGAGAAAGGTGGTACTACGATAGGGCACTCACGCTCACCGGCTCTTGGAGATCAGATAACCCAGCCATAATTAAACAGTATGTTCGTACGGGTATAAAAATCGCGGAAATGCATAATGATCCTGATTCTATTGAACGTCTGCTCCCGCTGGTCTCGCAGTCAAAATACCAATCCAGAATCTATCTCCTATTCAGCAAAACTCTCCTTAAAATGAATGAATTTAACAAGACAATCGCAGTTTTTTCTTCTATTTCCAGTCAGACAAATTTCAGCCCCCAGATGATAGAATGTGCAAGAGAAATTACAAAATATGCAATTCTCCACGAAAAATCAGATAGTATTCTGGGGAGCCATATTCTACCAGCAGAACCCTTAGTTAGGGATTCCATTATACGTCATGCCCTGATTGAAATCTGCAAGGAAAATCCTTTTGATGCAGGATTACATCATAGTGCCTCAATCAGTCGTATTGCTCAGATTCATTCATCTCCAGGCGCCATTCTCCTTGAAGCCATATCGATTCTCATCGATCAGGGATTTTTAGATCAGAACGACCCTACGATATTAATTAAGATCACCCAATCGCTTTCCAGTCAGACTGAACGGGAGCAGGCAATCTCAAGTATCATTGTAAAAATTGCAGAAACCGGAATAAAGAAACGGAATCGGGATTATCTCCAGCGAGCTGTCGGATTGAGTTGTCTTATTGAGGACGTTCCTATTCGATCTCGTGCCCTGAGTACAATCATCGATGATGCAGCTCATCTCGCGGCCGAACAGGGAGATCTCAACCTACTCCAGAGAATGAAAGAATGGAGCCTCTCATTACTTGACCAGACAAGTGCAGATTTTGCAATTACAAATATCATCAACGGGATGATCCAATACGGGCTCACGTTTAAATCCCTCCTGGCTCTCGAAGAAGCATATACAGCAGCAGAAGAGATACATGACTCAACCATAAAAATGCTGAAGAAGGAGCATCTTGCTGAGCATTTTGTAAAAATTGGCTGCATTCTCCTCTCTGAAGCAGAAGTCCAGGAGAATTCAATCAGCCCGATCCTCAGAACTTTTTCCCGGTCTCTGGAAATCCTTAAGGATCTGAACGACCAGAGTAAAATTCTGAAAATTTCCGGTTATATAGACATCGTACTTACAGAGTACTCAAACCACAAACGGCAGGGTATATTTACCATCCCGCTCTCGTTCTTCATTCTGTCTCTTGAAGATCCTATGGAACGGGATGCCATGGTTCGGCGAGTTGTATCTCATATTGCAGATGCAAATGAAATACCAGACTCCAGTGATCCCTACGTTGTAATGATACGATTGCTGCGGGAAGATGCAAGATGGCAAAAGTTCACATTGACTCTTGAGCTGTCACAGAAACTAATGGCCTTTGTATCGGACCCATTTTCAAGGATAACCGGTATTTGCGTTATTGCGGAGGAATATCATTCCACGGGTCTTCTGGAAAAAGCCGAATCACTCTTGGTCCAAGCCTTATACTCATCACGGTCTCTGACACATTATGATCAGAGAGCTTTCACCCAGATTGAAATCGCACGGATAAGTGCAAAATTTGATCTTCTTTTATCTAAAAGATCCCTTGATCTGGCAATCGAATCCTTTTTCCATATAAGTGTGGAATCTGAAAAAACCCCTATCGCTGAACGAATAGTCCAAATCCTCGCCAAAATTGATAAAAAAGGGAATACCCCTGACTACCTGGACCGTGCATTATCAATAGCATCTGATATACCGGATCCAATTGCTTACTCTCATGCACTAATCACGGTCTCTGGAATGCCCAATCTGGATATCAAAACCAAATCAGATATTATTCAGGATCTTGAAAAAATTGTAGGAAGCATCAAATCACCTTATGAACAGAGCCGCATTCTCCTTGATTTAATCCCACATGTGGCAATTCTTTGTGATGGCACACATCTGCAGGGAGTCCTGAGGGAAATTCAGAGAATTATCAAATTAATCAAAATTCCATTTATTTCCCAACATCTCGTGAATCAGATGGTTCAAGAGGCAAAAAAAGTCTCTGACACAAAATCTGATCCTGTTTACTACAACTTATCTCTGAAACTGGCTTCAGAATTGTATGTGAACCCACCCGTGGCGAATAAAGATTCCCCCAATAAAATGCAGAATGGTGAAGAGCGCAAATATCGGATCGAGGAGATCCGCAGAGGGTTATCACGAGGAAAGCCAACCCCACAGATTGTTAGTTCTCTGGAACAAAATATCAGTCAGATTCAGGATAGGGGCGAACGGGCATCCAGTTATGGATCGGTAGCTTTGGTCCTTCACGAAACCGGGCAGAAAACACCATTCCTGAAGTTTCTTCAATTAGCCAAAAGCGAAGCTGCAATTGTCCGACCTCTTTCCAGAAGGGCATACCTGCTATGCGATCTATCCTTACGACTCTATTCAATTGGTGAAGAACGGCAGGGAAAAGACTTTTTTGATCAGGCCCTCCAGGCAGCGACGAATATCCGGCAATATTCCCTAAGGGATGAAGTATTCGAGGATCTTGGTATGGCCATGAGTGTTCTCCAGGAGATTGCACCATGAATACACTTGAAATATTTATTTCCGGAAAGGTCCAGAAAGTCGGTTTTCGTGTGTGCGTGAAAAGGGTTGCCCAAAGCCTGAGTGTGGTGGGAACCGTCAGAAACCTGTCAGATGGTCGCGTTCAAGTCATAGCAACTGCAGAACCAATCCTTCTGGAAAAATTCGTTTCCATGTTATATGGGTGCCCAAGGGCAGTAATACGAGATATACGGGTGACCCAGATTGAATCACGGGATTACCCGGATTTTACCATCCAGAAAACAGAACATCAGGATATTATCTGAATTTCATTTTCGTCGAGAAATGCTCCGAGCAGGAGAGAAACCTGCATATCTATCTTCTTTTGATCAATCGTCATCCTGAACCGGCTTATGAGTTGTTTCATAACCGTATCCGACAGGATACACCGCGAAGTCCCACATACATAGTCTGCATCTGAAAGAGACCTACCTATTTCGCGGAACACAAGATCATCAATCATGACTGCTTTGAAGGGCTCCATGAGATCATATACGAGTCCACCTGGACCATCGTGAAGCATACCGGTATCAGGATCCAAACGTGCCCCGATAATCGATACCTGGCAATTTCCGAAGAGCATAGCATATCCAAACGATAATATTGCGTTTATCGGATCCAGATATGGTCGACCGGTTCGCCGCTTAAACCCAAGAATCCGGGGAATTCCCCTCGCCATGAACTCATAATACATATCGGCACTGAGCTGGTGCACTCTCCGAACTTCAGAGAGTTTGACCAGATATTCCAACTCTTCGATCATTGACTGGAAAAGGGCAAGTTCTCCTTCCAGCAAAAAATCCGAACCAAAACGCTCATTTATTAGTTGGATTGCCCGAATCCGGGATTTGATGGAACTCTTGGCTATCTCAACTGCATAACGATGGGGCTGCGCAGCTTTTTGCTGATCCTTACACTGCGAATTCTCGGTTTTCCCGTAGGGTTTGAGATACCCAAGAGGCTCCCCGTCTGTATCGAAAAATGAGAGCTGGCATCCAGCCTTTGCGAGGTTCCGTATAGTATCGGCATGCAGTGTATGACGTCCAACAATCAGGACATGGTTATAATCGGTAATTTTGTATTCTTCCCGGGTTTCATCTCTCTGGATAATTATCTGAACCGGAGTTGCCTTGATGTGAGCACCGCGTCCAAGTATTGTCAGCCAGTTCAGGGAATTCGACACGTAACCCACCCGGTTAGTTGTAGAATTGATGGTTTTTAAGGAATATCAAAGTGTTACCTTTCATTTAGATAGATGGGGTCAGGATGTTCCGGATTTCAACAGGTTATTAACCGAATGCCATCGTATTATTGTGTGCTAGTAAATAGCATACCTATCAGGGTTGACGGAATGACACGACAATTCTGGAATAAGAAGATGGAGACCCTCAAACCAAACGATCTCCGCGAACACCAACTCAAACAGTTGAAAAAGACAGTTAACGCGGTACAGAATATCGGATTTTACCGGAATAAATTCAAGGAGTTGGGAATTTCCCCGGACCAGATACGATCCCTCGATGATGTTTCCCATCTTCCTTTTACCAAAAAACAGGACCTGCGGAGCGGATACCCGTTCGGTTTTTTTGCCGTCCCTATGAAAGACGTTGTGAGAATTCACACAACCTCCGGTACTACGGGGAAACCCACCGTAGTCGGGTACACGAGAAATGATCTCGCCACATGGTCAGAACTCATTGCACGGAATATGACGATGATCGGCCTGGATGAACACGATATCTTCCAGAATATGGTAAACTACGGTATGTTCACCGGGGGACTTGGTTTTCACTATGGCGCCGAACTGATTGGCATGACCGTCGTTCCGAGTGCAACGGGAAATACCAAGCGCCAGATTGAGATGATCCAGGATTTCGGGGTAACTGCAATCCATTGTACCCCGAGTTACGCGATGCATCTTGCCGAAGTATCAGAAGCTGCTAATATCCGTCTTGATACGCTAAAAACGGGGATCTTCGGGGCAGAGCCCTGGTCAGACACTCTCCGGAA
This sequence comes from Methanoregulaceae archaeon, assembly GCA_039683275.1. Lineage (GTDB taxonomy): Archaea > Halobacteriota > Methanomicrobia > Methanomicrobiales > Methanospirillaceae > JBDKRP01. Next base: position 10,240 of record JBDKRP010000077.1, read on the forward strand.
AACCCTTGAAGACAAACTCGAATTGACTGCCTACGATTCCTATGGGATGAGCGAACTCTTTGGCCCGGGAGTCGCATTCGAATGCAAGGAGCGCGATGGTCTCCATATCTGGCATGATTGTTATCTCGTGGAAATCATCGACCCGAAAACCGGGGAAAACCTGGAGGATGGCGAGCGGGGGGAACTTGTTGTGACGCCACTCGCTAAAGAAGCAATGCCCCTCATCCGGTACCGGACCGGGGACGTGACGCTCCAGTTTGAAGATGGTTGTCTCTGCAGGAGAGGAAAACGCCTTGCCCGTATAACCGGGCGAAGTGACGATATGCTCGTCATCCGGGGAATCAATGTGTTCCCCACCCAGATAGAACATGTTCTTCTGCAGGTTCCCGAGGTCGGGAACCAGTTCATGGTGTACGTGGACAGGATTAATCATCTTGACGAATTAACCATCGAAGCAGAGATCGACAAGAGCTATTTCAGTGGTGAACTCCAAGACTTGGCGAAACTCCAGAAAAAAGTCATGAAGGAGCTGCGCGATGTTCTTGAACTGAGAACCACCGTGAAACTTGTTGAACCGGGATCCCTTCCCCGGTTTGAGGGAAAGGCAAAACGGGTAATCGATCGGAGAGAACAGGTATGAGGCGCTGGGATCCGAGAATTGAAGAAATGCCGCGGGACGAACTCCGGAAGATGCAGTACAAACTCCTGAAAAGTCTCGTATACCGGCTGTACAGTTTTTCAGAATTTTATCATGACCGCATGAAGTGTGCGGATATTCATCCCGATGATATCCGCTCCCTTGAGGATGTTACTAAGCTCCCGTTCATGTTCAAGCATGACTTAAGGGACAATTATCCGGATAAACTCTTTACCGCTGGCCAGGATGAACGGGTACGGTACCATGTCTCTTCCGGGACTACGGGGAAACCCACCGTAGTCGGGTATACCCAGAAGGATCTAGACGGCTGGACGACATCGCTTGCCAGGGGCCTTACCTCTATTGGCCTAGGCAGGGGGGATGTCATCCAGGTCAGTTACGGATATGGGCTTTTTACCGGGGGTCTCGGCCTTCACTACGGGGCAGAGCGTATCGGGGCGACAGTACTCCCGACCAGCGTGGGCAACACTGAGCGGCAGATAGAACTGATGCAGGACCTGCGATCAACTGCAATTGCCTGCACGCCATCCTATCTCCTCCATATGGGAGAAGTCGCCGAAAAAATGGGTATCAGCATTGCCAAAGATACTGATCTGAAATGCAGTATCCTCGGGGCGGAACCTTGGACAGAACGGATGCGGAACCGTATCCAGGACTGGCTTGGGATAAAAGCGTATGATATCTATGGAACAAGCGAACTCTCCGGGCCGATGTTCACCGAATGTTCGGAGCAGAAAGGGGTTCATATCTGGTCGGATCTTGCTCTCGTAGAAATAATTGATCCGAACACCGGGGAATCCCTTTCACCGGGCGAACAGGGAGAAGTAACCGTAACCATGCTGCAGAAGGAGGCTCTCCCGATGATCCGGTACCGTATCGGGGACATCAGTTCAATGGATGAGGAGGTCTGTCCCTGCGGCAGGACCCATCCCCGGATCAAACGGATTGCTGGCAGGGTCGATGACATGCTTATTATCCGCGGCATAAACGTTTTCCCATCCCAGGTGGAATACACCCTTATGACCATTCCGGAAGTCGGCCAGCACTTCCAGATTGTGGTCGACCGGAAGGGAGCACTCGATGACATGCTGGTCCGGGTTGAACTGAAAAAAGAGTATTTCAGCGATAAAATCTCGGATCTCATGCATATTCACAAAGGGATTGAAACGAGATTGAAAAATGCCCTCAATGTGAATGTGGGTGTCGAACTTCTTGAACCGGGTACCCTGCCCAGGTTCGAGGGAAAATCGAAAAAAGTAGTGGACAGGAGGTCACTTTAATGGATGCACAGAAGTATCTGATTAAACAGATCTCGGTATTCTCCGAGAACCGGCCAGGACGGCTTGCGGCAATTGCCCATGCTCTCGGAGAGGACAAGATCAATATTCTCGCCTTCAGCATTGCAGAATCCGAAGGATTCGGAGTGGTCCGGGCGCTTGTGGATCAGCCGGAGAAAGCATATCGCAAGCTGAGTTCCCTTGGGTTCAATGTCGCGTTTACCGATGTAGTTGCTGTGAAAATGAAAGATCAACCCGGGGGCTTATTCCGGATTGCCCAGTCACTGGGTGAGGCTGGCATCAATATTGAATATGCGTACGCATACAGCGGAAAAAAGGAGGCAGTGCTTATCCTCCGGCTCGATAATGTGAAGGAAGCAATAGGAACGATTCAGAAAACCGGAGGAGAACTCCTCGAATCGTCTCTCTTCCACTAATTTCACGTTAATACCGCTTTTCCCACTTGATCAGTTCGGATACCTGGGACAGAGTGCTTCCTCGTTTTATCTCTTCCCGAATTCTCTCTTCATTCTTTTTTACTTCGAGTGCCCTCCGGGCTATCTCATACACACGCTCACGGGGAAGAACGACAACCCCGCTCTCATCACCGATAATCCAGTCCCCGGGACGGACTACCTGGCCCCCACAGGTAATTTCTGCGTTGATCTCCCCGAATCCTTTCGGCTCCCCGGCATTCGGGCAGGTAGCCCGTGCAAAGAGGGGAAACTGCATTTTCCTGATATCATCCACGTCCCGGACCGCTCCATCAATAACTACTCCGGCAACACCTTTTTTGATGCAACTTAGTGTCGCAAGTTCTCCCCAGGGAGCAACATGCGTTCCCAGATCATTATTGATGACAAGAACGTCCCCTGGCTCCGCAATATCAATTGCCTCAACAGGTTTTGCCCAGTCCCCCGCAATAGTCTGAACGGTAACTGCCTTTCCTGCCATCTTCACAGAACCACAGATGGAGATAAGCCCTGTCATCGCACCTTTCCGGTGCATGGCATCAGACACGTTCGGTGACGATACCTGTCCAAGTAGTTCACGGATCTCCTCTTCCTGCGGCTTTTTTTTCTGGGAACAGGTCACCGGTAAATCGATAGCCTCGCGGATTCTCCGTGTTGAAGCAGTTATGTCGGCAGAGCGGACAATCCACCCTCCGATAACTACAATGTCTGCACCCTGTGATACTGCCTGGGCAGCAGCTGATGCATCGAGTCCTCCCGCAACGGCCACGGGAACCGTGATTACTCCTGTAAGGGACTCAAGAAGAGAGAGGGAACTTTTCCCTGTCATCTGCTGGTCAATTCCTGTGTGGGCGACGATGATATCTACACCCAACCTCATAAGAGCCTGAGCCCGCTCAACAGGCTGGGGAGAATTGATGAGATCCGCCATAATCCGTACTCCGTAAAGACGGGCAGCCCGTACTGACTCCTGGATAACGGAATCATCTGCATCCCCCAGAACGCAGACAACGGAAGCTCCCGCTTTTGCCGCCATTTCAACTTCAATCGTTCCAGTATCTGCAACTTTCATATCTGCTACAATTTCCTTTCCAGGAAACGCCTCGCGAAGTACCCGTACTGCCTGCATTCCCTCGCTCTTGATGAGAGGGGTTCCCACCTCAATCCAGTCTGCACCGCCGTTTACAGCTTCTTTTGCAATCTGAACCGCACGGTTCAATTCGAGTATATCAAGTGCCACCTGGAGGATCGGCATATCCATGCACAATTGTTCTTTTTAGGACAGATAAGAATAACCCGGAGAATACGTTCCCACGGAAGTATTTGCCCGGATATCGGCAGGCATCCACTTTTTTAAAGAAAGAACAACATATGTGGATGCTCGTTAATGGACATTCTCTCAATTATCGTTATCGTTGCCGGCCTCTGTCTTTTCGAAATTATCAGCAGCATCGATAATGCAATCATTAACGCTGAAATCCTCTCAACGATGTCCGAGAGGGCGCGGCGCTGGTTTCTCCTGTGGGGCCTTCTCTTTGCCGTTTTCGTGATTCGCGGCCTCCTCCCGTGGATCATCGTCTGGATGGCGACACCCGCTCTCGGTCCCGTGGGAGCTATTGTAGCAACATTCAGCAGCGACCCTTCGGTTGTTACGGCAATCGAACAATCTGCCCCCATGCTCCTTCTCGGCGGAGGAATGTTCCTGATCTTCCTTTTCATGCACTGGATATTTCTGGAAGAGAAAAACTTCGGCCTTTTTGGAGAACAGTATATCCAGTCAAAAGGTGTCTGGTTCTATGCAGCTGTTTCGATAATCCTCACTCTGGTTGTCTGGTTCGCGCTCAAGGAGAATTCTATGATGGCATTCGGTGCAGTCATAGGGTCGACCGCGTTTTTCATTATTCACGGGTTCCGCCAGAATGCAGAATTACAGGAGATGAAGATGAAAGAGGGAAACCTGTCGGATATCAGCAAACTCTTCTACCTGGAAGTGATTGACGCGACGTTTTCGATAGACAGCGTTTTGGGAGCGTTTGCATTTACGCTCGCAGTACCCCTTATACTCATAGGAAACGGCGTTGGTGCACTGGTAGTGCGTCAAATGACGATGAAAAGCATCGATCGGATCAAGAGATACCAGTTCCTGAAGAATGGTGCAATGTATTCCATCCTCTGCCTTGGCGTCATAATGATCGCTGACAGCTTTGGCTTTAATATACCCACCTGGTTATCCCCCCTTGTCACGTTCGGGATTGTCGGTTTCTTCCTTTTGAAATCGGTTCGCTCTATGCCGGATATACCCAATGCAAACTAATCTCCTGATAGGGATCGGTAACCGGTTGACAACGGGAAATGAACGAGAGCTGAAATATGGATCAACTGTTCCCATATCTGTACTGTATAGCATTCGTTCCAGGCAGGAATTGTCCCTCCGGGTTGGAGGTTCGCCGGAAAACCAGGGCCCCGCTATCGCGAATCGCGGCCCTGTCACCTACTGTAGCTGGATTCGGGGTACTTTGCAGCCGCCATTAGCACTATTGGGGGCACATTTCCTTGCGTGACGCTGCCTTGGTTTTCTGAAAAAGTTCGTTTTTAAAGGATCCGGAAAATTAAGGATGCAGATTTTCGCGAATTCAGTGCGTCGGAGCGGTACTATCCGCAGGTCCGTCAGGTTCCGGCGCAGGGTACCTGGACGCTATTCGGGCAGGGTCCGCTGAATCTCATCAACCGGCTGATGGTCGGGGACCTATACAATAATCGGAGACATCTGATCCGGAATGAAATCCGGGGATACCACCAGAAGAGCGGTGAACGGGTGTTCGGGTAATCACAATCGAGGGACTGGATCCGGAAATATCGGTGATGCGAAAACTGGGAAATGTCTGCGCCCAATGGATCAGACTCTCATAAAATATTCCGGATTTTGAGTCTTGTTTTAAAAATCACCGCAACCTTTCCAACAGAAAAAATTGACTATGACGACACCGGTTCCAGCAGTTCTCTTTCACCATTAACCTCGCTCATGAAGGTCTGGTATCAGATACTAATGCTCAGGATCGCAGCTACTCTGTATACCGGTCAAAAAACGATATATCGTCAATATCTTTCTTTGACACAAGAGCAATATCTGCCGGAATTCCCGTAGGAACCAGAGAGACAAGAGTATAATTTTCCGGTACATTCAGGAGCTTGCGGACATCTTCCGCATACGATTTCTTATCACCGGCCACCCAGCAGGAGCCAAAACCATATGCCTGAAGGGCAAGGATAAGATTCTCCGTTGCAGCTGAACAATCCTCAAGGTAATACGTGGATTTCCTCTCTCCGAATACAGTGAAACAGGCAGCTGCGTCCGCAATAAATTTTCCATGCTCCGTCAGATCTGCGATATTTTTTAGAAGATTGCGATCCCGTACACAGCCAAAAAGCCAGGGTTGGACGTTTATCGCTGTGGGCGCAAGACCGGCACACGTGAGGACATCACGGATTATCGTATCATCCAGAGGCTTATCCTTATATTTCCGTACACTGTGCCGGGATTTTATGGCAGTGGTAATAACATTCATACCGATTGTTGGGGACTCCTAGAAAAAAAGGTTTTACAATCCTACAATTTAATTTAGTCTCTCCAAGATCTGATTTGCAGGCACATACTGATTCCAATCAATCCAACAATCGCACCAATTGCGGCAATACTCTCGAACCCAGAAGATTTTTTCGTTGGCGTGGTGGTGTTCGCAACGATTGTTTCAGATGTTGTTGGGAGACTGGTCGCCTCGGAGGTACTTGGTTCCACCGATGGCTGAAGGGTCGTTATCTCAGGGATGGGTGACTTGGTTGTTGCAATGGTTGTGGGGATTGCAGTTGTAATCAGGGTCGTAAGGGTGGGGGTAGCGGTTGTTGCAGATCCTTTTTGGATGGCCGGGTTGACATCCTGAACGCCAACCGATGCCTGCCCTTGAGTCGTTGTCTTTCCCACAACGTTGTAATTATCCTTCATGTGATTCGCATTGCATTCCGCCCAGATCTGGTAACTTCCGGCAGAGTATGCAGAATTTCCGGTATCCCAGATTGCACTGGGGGTAAATGGATCTGAGGTGACATAAACCGGATCCAGAGAATATGTACTACCGCCGGGACCTATGACAGATGTGAGGACGGATCCCGTTGGAGTCTGGATTTTTATCGTGACGGGCGCTCCACCTCCACCTCGAGAAGTCATCGAGTACAGGTTTCCCTGGATTCGGAACTGGATCTGATCTCCCCAAGGTATCCAGGTACCAGTCCTGTCACTATCAACGGTAATATCGTACACCTTGAGAGAGAGCGTAGGATCGACGACGTTGAATGCCGAGGCTTTATCGGAAACCCGGTACCAGGGACCGGTTCTCGAACCGAAAGTTCCCGGATCCACGAAAAAACTTGTATTATCGGATACCAGTACCTGATACGTCGGATCAGCTGATAATGAAGCCCCGGATCCCCACCAGCCAATGTATGACCCGGAGGGAACACAACTGGTGATATCAAGTCCCTGTTCCCCTATAAAAACCGTTCCGCCGGCAGTAATTGTAGTAAGATCTGCAGACGCAGGTAGGATCAAAAGAATTGCTCCGCTGATGAGCAGAAATATTACGTTCCTTTTTAGAGACTTCATAAGAATCTCTCATAGATAAAGAGATAAAAACCTGTTGAAGCAGTTCAGATTCTACTGGTGATTCCCGCTTTTCACGATTGAAAAACCCTCACCATCAATCACGACCAGTTCCCCTTCCGGGATTTTTTCTTTTTCGAGAAGGCGCTGGATCTTTTTACCTTCTTTCATTTCATTGAGATCGCGACGGATAAGGTCTTCGGCAAGTTGTAAAGACTCGGAGTTATCCATTGCGAGACCGATTCCCGGGCAGTCAGATATTGCTAATTCATTCCCATCCAGCATGAATGGGAAGGTACTGCAGATCCAAGGTCTGTCCTGATATACAGTGCACCTGACTCCGTCTGCAAATACACACGTTCCTTCGCTTCGCTTGAGGCACCATTCAAAGGTAATGCAGAGGCCATCGCTATATTCAATAGTATCTGGAAACGGATCTGCAATATCTTCACGGGTTCTGCCAGAAACTAGGGAAATTCTCCGGATCTCCTCCGGGCTGATCATAACAATATTGGACCCGGGTGAGATTTCCCGACAGCAACTTCCGCACCGGATACAACGAAATCCAATTCTGCGGAGCCTTGCTGCAAGATCTGTTTTTTGATCCATATGCGCGGAAGATCTGACAAAAATACAGGATTTTCTGACAGAAAACCTATTCTCGAATATCTTAGGATTCCAGCGTTATCCTGTTAAAATTCTGGTATACCCGGTTTCCATCGTGGGTATGACTTACTTCGGGATGCCACTGGATACCATAGATGTGCTTGCCTACATTCGCGATAGCTTCTGTGCTGCAGATATCGGAATGAGCCAGGATTTTATACCCTGCAGGCACCGAAGAAACCTCATCCGCGTGAGATGCCCAAACCTGGATTTTTTCGGGATATCCGGCCAGGATATCGTCAGGATCTCCGATCTCTACTTCCACAGCACCATATCCTCCGCTGTGTCCGGGCCGCACCGTTCCCCCGCTGGCAGTCGCAATGATATGAAGACCGAGGCAGACACCGAGGACTGGAAGGCCGAGATTGAGGTAGTCAGCGCAGTACCCGGCCCGTTCCAGAGCCGGGCCGCCACCGAGAATAATTCCCCGACACCCCCCGGCCACCTCATCAGGCGATGTTGTGTTTGGAATCATGGTTACTTCAATCTCAAGATCCCGCAGAGCCCGGTGGATCAGATGATTAAACTGACCATAGTTATTCACAACAAAGATTGGGCGCATTGGATAATACTGAGAAGTACCGGGCAATAAGTGCTTTTCAGTGATACGGATTTCAGGTGTACTGGCTTACGATCCGTAGGATCTGACTTCGGATTTCTGCCGGCGAGTATCCCATCAGGTAGGCAAGTGCCATTGCGCCCCCGGCGCCGGTTCCTTCCTTTACTTCCCCGGTACAATACCTGGAAAGGCCACCATGCCCGATCTCTCCAAAGTCAGGATCTACAAAAGCCGTTCTGATACCGATCTTGTGCGCCAGATCCTCAAAGTTGGCACTCGTATCGGAATGGACATATTTTGTAGTTATCACAAACGGGAGATCCACCCCCATTTTTTTCAAGAGTGCACAAACGGCAAGCATCTGGGTACCCCCTGCAAGAATCAGATTCCCGGTAAAATCAGTTGAGATTCCAACCGCGATTGGCATCATAGGATCCCCGGCGCAGCGCATAATCCCGATAGAATCCTGAATTTTTTGAGATTGAATTCGCTCATGAACCACACGGGCAACCTCTTCTTTCAGAGAAACCGGGTTTTCCTGAAAACTACTGCTCACATTTGCCTCATACCCGAGTGCACGCAGCACGCAGAGCGCAGTTGTTGTTCCGCCCGGAACACATTCACCCAATACAAGCGTATCGCAGGATGATGAGAGAACCTTCCCAATATATTTCCCCCGCTCAACAAGTTCCTCTGCTTTCGGGATCGCGTCCCCATAGCGAGGATCCTCTCCAGGTGAGCTATAAGTATCAATACAGGGAACCGTTGGGATATACTTGAGGCCGGCATTTATGAAAATGGGCGTAAGACCGGTCAGTTCCATCATGGAACGGGTAATGGAGGCCGGGGTTGGGCACCCGCTCGGCGTATTGGGTTTGTGGGGCATACTGTGGATTACCCCATCTACTATCAGTTCGGCATCAAGAATCGGTGTGTAAAGGGTTTTTTCCGGGGATGGCCCGGCAGCGGATATTCCTGGAACCCTGCTGACCAGAGTATTGGCAAGAATAGCACAGAAGGACGGGTTTCGAACTGTAAATGGGGGATTTTCAGAGAGAAATGTCATGGGATGCCATCTCCAGATTTCATGAATGAACTTTTTCGGTACTATACGTCATAGATGAATAAGTAATCCTCTAATACGGGAATATAGATAGTGAATACCATGTTTGAGATTGAAGAACGGCTCCTGAAGCAAGGGATATCCCTGGATGAGATCGTCAAGGCTGGAATGGCCCTGTATGTCTCACATGGCATGCAGGAAATGGAAGCTGCCGCTAATCTCAGGGCAAAGATACAGAAATACCTGAACGATCCCAATGTTTCGTCTCTCCTCCTTGGGGCTATTCTTCTTGAGGACGAATTATACAATAAACGGAAGGACTCCGAAATAGCAGATGATCCGGTCTTTCTTCTCAGTGACGAAATTATTGGCATGGCAATCGCTGAATGCATAGGTGGAACGTACGCCAGGTTTGAATTTACCCGTTATGACCAGAAGAAACCTGGCATTCTTGGGATACTGGGTCCGTTCCTGGATGACGCGGTTGCCGGCCTGATTGCCGGGTGTACGTCGAGGCTGTACAGCGAATGTGTCTGAAAGCGATTGCTGCACTTCTGCAGTTCACGACCATATTTCCTTTGGGAAAACCAGCTGATTTCGAACAATTTGCCCGTCATTCTTACCTCTACCCGATTGCAGGATACGCTATCGGGATTCCGGTAGCATTATGTGTGGTATTCATTCCATCGGCGGGTTTAGCCGCCGCAATTGCAATAGCCCTTCTCCTCCTGATCACCGGATGCAACCACTTTGACGGCCTCCTGGATTTCGGGGATGCCCTTATGGCACACGGGTCTCGGGAAAAACGGCTTCAGGCTCTGACAGATATTCACGTGGGTGCTGGCGGGGTTGCATTCGGAATAGCAGTGGTTCTCATAACGTTTGCAGCACTTCTGAATATCAAAAATATTGTGTATGCAATCCTGATAGCAGAGGTGTTTGCGAAATTTTCAATGTCGCTCCTGACAACCTGGGGAAAACCGTTCCGGGAAGGTATTCACAGTTACCTGCACTCGTTTTCCAAAGCGCAGTTCCCCCTGTATTCTGCACTTTTATGTATTCCGCTTCTTCTCCTGCCCGGGGCATACCGGATGGTAGGGACTGCAGCTCTCGTAGCAGTTCTCTGCGCCCTCGGTATGCGGACTATAGGTAACACCCTGTTTGGAGGGATCAACGGCGATTTTGTCGGTGCCACAAATGAGATTACCCGCGCTCTGATCTTCCTCGCGATAGCAATGATATCGCAGTTCCCCCTGTGAGACCACAGTTCTCATAATACAGCGATAGATATTTGTACAAACGACAAATTGACCGAAAAAAGTCCTGAAAAACCTCAATAGCGCGAACGATATCCTTCATTTTTATCGTCATCGCATTCAATCGCTTCTCCATCCCGTACCAGGGTATTGAACATGAGCGCCGCATTCATCAGGCTGTCATCAGACGCAAGTCCCTTTCGGATGTCCCGATATGCCTGGGCAAGAGGAGGCTGGATTACCCGCTGGGACACACGAACTCCCTGGCAGTGAATACAATACGCGCATTTACTGTACACGGATACTTTTCCGTCGGCACAATCCACAGTAACCTGATCCTTTTTGGGATCCCGGTAAAAAGGCAGAGTCTTCATGTTAAAAGATATTGCGTCCCGGTTCATATTAGTGTGGAATTCTCATGAATTTAGGATCCCACACCGAAGAAGGGCAATCGAAATACTTTATATAGATGCTTCACAAATATGTAATACTCGCATAAATAGGCTGTACCGACAGTATCATATTTATCGGAGGAACCATTATGGCAAGCGACAAGCCCCACCTTAATCTGGCAGTTATCGGGCACATTGACCACGGGAAATCTACGACCGTCGGACGTATGATGTTCGAAACAGGTGCGGTACCCGCACACATTATTGAAGCGTACAGGAAAGAAGCTGAATCCAAGGGTAAGGCAACCTTTGAATTTGCTTGGGTTATGGATAACCTCAAGGAAGAGAGAGAACGAGGTATTACCATTGATATCGCTCACAAGCGTTTCGACACCCCCAAGTTCTATTTTACGGTTGTCGACTGCCCAGGACACAGAGACTTCGTCAAGAACATGATTACCGGTGCATCCCAAGCCGATGCAGCCGTCCTTGTTGTTGCAGCTCCCGATGGAGTCATGGAGCAGACCAAGGAACACGTGTTCCTCTCACGGACTCTGGGTATCACCCAGCTCATTGTTGCAATCAACAAGATGGACGCCGTGAAATATGACGAGAAGCGGTATGAAGAGGTCAAGAAAGATCTCTCAGCCCTGGTCCAGATGGTCGGTTACAAGCCTTCGGACATTCTCTTTATCCCCATCAGCTCCCTGAGTGGAATCAATATCAAGGCAAAGAGTCCCGAGACCCCATGGTACAAAGGACCAACCCTCATCGAAGCACTTGATACACTCAAGGAACCTGAAAAACCGACTGACAAGCCGCTCCGGCTCCCGATTCAGGATGTATACAGTATCAGCGGTATCGGAACAGTTCCGGTCGGCCGTGTTGAAACCGGTATCATGAAGAAGGGTATGAAAGTCAGTTTCATGCCTGCAAACAAAGATGGTGAAATCAAGTCCATTGAGATGCACCACGAGGAAATCCCGCAGGCAGTTCCCGGGGACAACGTCGGGTTCAACGTCAGGGGTATCGGAAAGGGCGATATACGCCGCGGCGATGTCTGCGGCCCGGTAGACGCACCCCCGACAGTTGCAGATTCATTCACTGCCCAGATCGTCGTGCTCCAGCACCCCAGTGCACTTACCGTTGGATATACCCCGGTATTCCACTGCCACACTACGCAGACGGCATGCACCTTCACCGAACTCAAGAAGAAACTCGACCCCAGAACCGGCCAGACCAAGGAAGAGAATCCGACATTTCTTAAGACCGGAGATGCGGCAATTGTCCAGATCACTCCGACAAAGCCGATGGTAATCGAGAATGTCAAAGAGCTCCCCCAGTTGGGCAGGTTCGCAATCCGGGATATGGGATCGACCATTGCAGCAGGTATGTGCATTGCGATTCAGGCAAAGCAGATGATCAGATAATTTTTGGGGGGATATCAATGCAGAAAGCCAGAATACGCCTGACAGGAACAGACTTCAACAAAGTTGAGATGGTATGCAACCGGATTCGCGAGATTGCCGAGCGAACGGGCGTTAATCTGGCAGGGCCCATACCGCTCCCGACAAAGCGGCTTATTGTACCTATCCGGAAAAGTCCGGATGGAGAGGGAACGGCTACCTGGGATCGCTGGCAGATGAGAGTCCACAAACGCCTCATCGATATTGATGCCGATGAGCGGGCACTCCGCCAGTTGATGAGAATCCAGGTTCCGAAAGATATCGGCATCGAGATCGTTCTCGAAAACTGAAGGTGCGGCTTGTCTGCCGCAGGTTTTGCACCACGGATAAAATCTTTTTTTACCTTTGAGCGGGTTTTTTTTCTTCTTCTCCTTCTCGCAATACTTCTCAGGTTTCTCTTCCTTGATCTCAAACTATTCCATCACGATGAAGCTATTCATTCCTGGTTCTCTTGGAAACTTCTCACCGAGGGAACCTGGCAATATGATCCAACGTATCATGGTCCGGTCCTGTATTTCCTGACTGCCGGAATGTTTTGGATCTTTGGGTCTTCCGATCTTGTTGGACGGTTACTCCCGGCAGTCTTTGGGACACTCATTATCCCCCTCATTTATTGGATTTACCGTCTGGGGTATCTCAATAAAAACCAGACGCTGGTTGCAGCACTCTTTGTTGCAATCTCCCCGGATATGGTCTATTTCTCCCGTTTTTTGAGACATGATATTTTCATGCTCTTTTTCACGTTCCTCTTTGTCGTGGCTCTTCTCGCGTACTTTGAGAGTAGTAAGAGCAGGTACGCGATCCTTGCAGCAGTTTCTGTTGCACTTGCATTGTCCCTCAAGGAAGAGATGCCCATTATAGCCCTCGGAATAGGTCTCTACTTTATCTACGCACTCTGGAAGAAAAAATTCCCCCTCCCATCACAATGGAAACGGGATCTGATACTGGGTATTTTTCTGATAATTGTCCTGATGGCTACGCTCTATTCCGCAGGAGGGACACATATTGATACCCTTACCGGGAAAAACTTCGATATTGCCACATCCGGATGGTATCAGGCCGTCGATCACTGGACAGCCATGCACAATGAACAGCGACTGGGTGGGCCATGGTTCTACTACATCCTGTTCCTGATACTCTATGAACTCCCCATATTTATTCTGGCAATAATAGGGATACTCCAGTTCATTCTTTCTGATGCCTCGCTCAAAAACCCAGTTCCCCTGATTTTGAGCCGGATACGCGGGAGAAAATCAGATTCTGATACTGGAAAGCCTATCCATTTTCTGGTAACAAGAAGCCTTGAACAGATAAAAAAATTACCGGTGCAACTGGATAAAAACACGGAATTTACCCGGTTCTGTATTGTCTGGATGCTTCTCACGATGGCAATGTATGCATATATCGGAGAGAAAGTTCCCTGGTTGCTCATTCCCCAATTATTGCCTATGATCTTCGTTGCAGCACACCGGCTGAATTACCTGAAAATAATAGGTGTATGTGCAGGTTGCATATTCCTGGCACTGCTTACCTGGCATGTGGCATTTGTACCCGCGGATGTAAACGAACCTATCGTCCAAGTCCAGAACTCAGAAGAACTCCGGATTGTCATGAACCAGATTGATGCATCGGATAAAGTTGTCCTGGCATCAAAAGATTACTGGCCTCTTCCCTGGTATTACCGGGGAGACAAATGGAAAAAATTCACCTTCTATGGAGAGAGAAAAGATGAAGATACGCTCCTGAGGCAGAATCCTGGAGTAATTATACTTCACGATAGCGAGAGCTATGATTCCCTCCCGGGTTACGACAAAAAGACCTACCGGCTCAGCTACTGGTTCTCGTACTATGATAATGAGGATCGACTGCCCCAGTTTTACTTCCTTCGGGATGGAAAAGTGGGGAGTATCAATATTGACGTATTTACCCGGAACCTGACTGCGTAATCAAAAGGCAACTATTCATTTTTCTCCATCTGTTGCTCAATTGGATTTTTTACAGTTGCGAACCAGCAGGAATCGGAAAGAATTTTCACAGAATAAGTTTTCTCTTTTCAAACAACGATTTCCCAGATACTAACCAGAGGGTAATCTCCAGAATTTTAAATGGCCCGGGTAGAATAGCGAAAACGAAATCTGCTCTGTTTATACCTTAAACTTACAATAAGGATTGTAGAGTGCCACAATTAATGTCCGTTTTGTTGACAGAGTTTTTGTCCGCTTTTGATATATTTTCGGTCTTTGTTGAAATTGATTTTGTTCATGTAGACTGAAGTCGGTGTCATCCATCCCAGGATCTCCTGCTTTCGCCAGTTGTTGTATTGCTTGTCGAAGTTTCAGAGTTCACGTTTGAAGTGGCTTAACGAGTGGAATTCCTTAAGGGCGATGAGTTCTTGGTAGAGCGTCTTGTGATATCGTTCGATCTTCCCGCGGCCTCTTGGCTTGTACGGCCTGCCGAAGATCAGTTTGATATCGTGTTTCTGTGCTTCAGCTTTGAAAGCTTTGGAGACGAATTGTTTCCCATTATCGAGATAAATCTCACGTGGGATTCACCCGGCACGGAGTGCCCAGCGAAGAGCGTTCACTGCTGATGCAGCATCATTGTGAAGGTATACTTTGCTTTTCACTCGATAGCGTGAGCAGTCATCAGTAAAACCAGTGACATAGACCTTGCCGACTCCACGGATACGAAACTGGAACGTATCGCCCTGCCACATGCTGTCAACATGACGACGTTGGAATCGTTTCCCGGCGGGTTGGGGTTTAGATTTAACACGAATCAGAAGACCGTGTTTCTTGAGGATTCTATGAACGGTTCTCCAGGAACAGGGTAAGTTGAACTGATACTTGATCCGACGTGCACCCCAAGCCGGATATTTCTCTTTGAGGCGGATAATCCGTTGTTCCAACGAAAGGGATATTGCCCGCGGAGACCGTTTCGGCCCGTTTTTTTTTGGCCGTACGCCATTCTCCTTATCATAACTATGGGCTTTGGCCCATCGTCTCGCCGTCATTTCGGTGATGTTATATGTCTCTCCGATCTCCTTTGCACTTCGTATTCCTTCTTCATAGAATACGACTGCTTTGGTCCTGATTTCCATTGTCGCTTTCACCCGCAAGCACCAGTTCGGTGCTCTTGAAAGCGGACATAAATTATGTCACTATTTTAGGACAGAAATACTGGCACGCTACAATTATGTTTTACTATCCGGACAATCGCACGTCAATGAGACGAATAATATCCGTTTTGGACATTCCTAACTGATAAAAAATGTCAGATATAAAAATAATTATCCCAGTTCATCCCAGCGGGATCTGCTGCGCCAGTATAGGATCCCTACAACGACAAGTACAATTACAACTCCAATAAGGATGAATTTCCAACTGGAACCTATTCCTTTGGTAATTCCCCCGGATATTCCGCTCAACACATTTCCACCACTGCCTGTTACACTGCCGCTAACAGTTGCATTCAGGGCAAGAGCATCAGTATAGGTCTGATTTGCTTTTTCAAATGCCTGGTTTGCCTTGATCCTTGCCTGATCGTAGTTAGACTGGGAAAGATAATCGTTTGCAGATGAGAGATATTGTTCAGCAGTTTCCTCCGACGATACAAGCGACGATACGCGAGCATCTGAACTCAAACTTAGGTTGACTTTAAAGTAGTTGACGAGTGTATTCACTTTTGTCATCGGTACCTGAGCATCACTGATCACTTTTTCTGCCCAGGCTTTATTCAAAAGCGTTTCTGCTTCTGTAATGAGTGTCTCGGCACTAGCAATATTCTTAAGGGACGTACTATAATCCGAGGAGGATGCACCCTGGGCACTGGACAATGCACTGCTTGCCGAACTATACTTTGCTTCGGCTTCACTCACATCAACGCCTATCGCGGATTTATCATCGATATCCGTACGAAGTTGATTCAGGCTGCTTTGAGCAGCAGAAAGTCCAGATGAAACTTCTGCCGTACTAATAATGGTCCGGGATATCGTATTGACTGTACTGCTGATAGTAGACCCACCGGAATTCAATTCTTTCACGGTCAGAATAGTCAAATTGGTGGTACTGGTGACGGGTTGGACCGTACCTTTGAGGGTTACCGCGAGAATAGTCTGATCTGCGTGGTCATACGAGATATCCCAACCAGCGACATAAATTGTTCTTCCTGCTTCCGTTGTCCCGGCATTCTCAATACCATCAACATACACAGTATGCGCCCAGGTGGGTTTCCCGGTACCGGAAGTAGTTCCCAATTCAGTTGACATCATCAGCTCATCGCCAACTTCGAATGCCGAATCCATCACAATATTGTATGTAACAGAAACCTCATCACCGGATTTCAAATCCCCACTTGGGCTGACCGAGACATTGGACATATACCAGGCAGATACGGCAGGAGCAGCTCCTGCAAGCAACAAAAGAACAGCTATTCCACAGAGCAACGGCACTCTACTATTCCATCCACGCATTCTATAACGACCTCATTCGAACAGGGGTTCGATACCCTCATCAAACATATTTATTTTTCTCTCTTTGGATTTTATAACATCTTCTTTGGTGTCTTTTGCAATCTCCAGAAGTTCCTTAATTCTGGGAGCTTCCCCAATTGTCGCAAGAACCACAACGGTAGCAATGTAATCACTTGCTACCGGATAATCCCCGCCCCTCACTTCCACACCGGCAATATTTTCCTCAACCCAGCTTTTCGCCTTATCGACACCTTTCCGGTCCATCTGATCCGGTGGACCCGCAACGAGAACAAGAGCACGCTCAGCGGTGGAATAATCGCAGGGAAGGGTAAGTCTGCCCAGCATTGCCCGCCGGACTAATCCAATGATCTTTGCAGATTTGTCCTCCCCCATGAGTGCTTCCTCATTCGACTCCTGTTTTTTCCCCAGGGTTTTTGTTATTCCTCCCAGAATCCCGGAGCCGGCCCCCGCCCGCTTATGTTTGCTGATCACATCACTTATTGCATACCCGACACTGCTGATACCGCCTCCACGGAGGGTATTGATAATCTCACTCGAATCAACTACCATCTCCCCGACACCCATCCGTCCGACCTCCCCTGCACGGAAAAGGACAGAGAAACGCCGGACTACTTCATCATTCAGACGGTGAAATGCACTTTTTACACTTTCCCCTTCGTTTTTCCAGGCGCTGTTATCAAAAATGAAAGTATTGTCGGCTTCATTGACAAGGGTAGTGAGACTTCGTGCCGCATTATAGGAATACAATCGTCCCTCTTCCGGTGCCGGGATGATCCCAATGGCATAGACCGGCTCCCGGTATATTCGCTTCAGATGCCGGGCAAGAACCGGTGCCCCCCCCGAACCAGTTCCTCCCCCAAGACCGGCACCAATAACAAATGCATCGATATCATGGGTTCCCCGGGTGTCAATAGCACTTATAATTGCATCTATTTCATCAGCAGTAACCCGGGCTCCCGTAACATTATCAGTTCCCACACCATGTCCCTTGACTACGGTCTGGCCAATTAGGATACGATCTTTCATCTCAATTGTTTTCAGACCCATCAAGTCAGTACGGGCAGAGTTTACGGCAATTCCCCGAAAACTGTGCGTTCCCAGTTTCCGGTCCTGCTCGATAAACATATCGACAATTTTTCCTCCGGCCTGACCAAATCCTATGAAAAACACACGCATCTGGAGACACCACCCCAATCGGCTGATTGGTAGGTATTGAGTGTTAAATCTTTTAACACCTTTTGTACAAGAAAGCTTTTATTTAAGGATACAAAAACTTTCTTATTATTCTGTCGAGAAAAACGACAGATACCCGCATATCGGGCAAATACTGCCATCCTGGAATGGGTAGGCTTTTGACCAGTGCATTCCAATGGTACTGATACTCCATGGAAATCTGTATAATAGGGGGCGGACTTTCGGGTTTATCCGCAGCCTACTCCCTTTCCCGCAATCATTCTGTTAACCTTATAGAGAAGGATGCAGTACTTGGCGGATGTCTGTCATCCTATTCCCGAGGCCACTACTTCATCGAGAAATATTATCATCATTGTTTTCCCTCAGATACTACCCTGTTCCGGCTTCTTGCGGAATTGGACCTCTCCCAGAATCTTGAATGGCGATCGGGATCTACCGGGTATTATGCAGATGCAAAAATTTACCCGCTCACAAGTCCTTCCGATATCATCCGGTATCCGTTCCTTACCTTTGCGGATAAAGCGAAACTGGCTTTCCTGACAATCCGCTCGAAACGGATGGATACAGCATCTCTTGATGATATCACAGCAAAAGAGTTTATTCTCAGGCAGACCGGGAAGAGTGCCTATGAATCATTTTTTGAGCCGCTCTTACGAAGCAAATTCGGAGCCAGATCTGATGAAGTCTCTGCTGCGTGGCTCATAAGCCGGATTGCTATCCGATCCCACCGGGGGATTTCGGGAGAACGTCTGGGATACCTCAACGGGGGGTTCCAGAGGCTGATTGACGTTCTCGAGGCAGCAGCCCGGAAGAACCAGTGCACCATATCAAAGGGAACAGAGGTAACCTCACTGATCCGGAAGAACGGATCCTGGCAGGTAAACGGCACCCCTTACGATGCAGTTCTCGCAACGATACCGGTTGCAGAAACAAGCCGACTGGGGGGACCCGCAATAAAAGGCCCGCAATACCAGGGAGCAGCATGTATGGCGCTGGGGCTCGAACGTGACGTAACAGAAGGGGTTTACTGGGTGAACATGAAAGATCCGGCACCTTATGGAGCGGTAATATCCCATACGAATTTTATCCCAAAGGATCGATATGGGGAACACATCGTATACCTTGCTTCCTATTTCACGGGAGCTCCTGCGGATAACCTGGAAGAAAAAATGCTTTCAGATTTCCGTACCAGGTTCCAGGTTGCGGAAAACGAGATCCACTGGCATGACCTCGCCATCGATCCCTGGGCAGGCCCAATTTATGTAACAGGTTCACGAAAAACAATTCCTCCGTATGAACAAAACGGGCTCTACCTGGCAGGGATGTTCAGCGAACCGAACTATCCTGAACGCAGTATCGAAGGATCGATCCGTGCGGGACTCGAAGCAGCACAGCGAATTTTATCCACCGATACAATATGACGAATACCAGGGTTAGTATGATTATTCCCGTGTATAACGACCGGGAATCCCTCATGCGGGCTATACCGATATCACTCGAGGTACTTTCCCGGGTAACGGATCAGTTTGAATTGATCATAGCAGAAGACGGAAGTACCGATGGGAGTACTGAATTTGCCCGGGATTATGCCATGAGGGATACGAGAGTCTGTCTTCTCCATAACGATGCCCGGCAGGGCAGGGGAAAAGCACTCAATAACGCAATTCGTGCTGCAACCGGGGACATCGTAGGGTATTTTGATGTCGATCTCGCAACAGATACGGAACACCTGAAAGAACTGGTTTCTTCTATAGAGGCGGGGTATGATATCGCGACAGGATCACGCCTCATGCCAGATAGCGATATCGTGAGAAGTGGGAAACGGGAAATTGCGAGCCGCAGTTATAACTTTCTTGTGCGGCTCATCCTGCGGAGCAAACTCCGCGATCACCAGTGTGGGTTCAAGGCATTCAACCGGAATAAGATTCTTCCACTGTTACCCAAGACCCAGTCGAATCACTGGTTCTGGGACACGGAAATTCTGGTACGGGGTCAGAAGGAAGGATTCAGTATCAGGGAATTCCCGGTACGGTGGCGACAGGGAAAAGGAACAACCGTACAACGCCGGGATATTACCGAAATGGGCACAGCGATTCTGAAACTCTGGTGGCAGATCCATGTATCGGAAAATTAGTGCAATCGCCATTTCAACCCTGATCGCAGCGGGAATTATCGTGTACATGCTTGCCCGGGTATGGGACAATCTTCTCATGGCATTCCAGCATGTTTCACTGGATTTTCTTGTTTGTGCTGTTATAACCTGTCTCATTGCCTGGGGTCTTCGGGGTCTGCGGTATCAGATAATCCTGAAAAATCTTGAGATATCGGTCAGTACACTGTATTCTACAGCGTGTATCTTCGTGAGCCAGACCGCAAACCTCATCGTGCCGGCACGTCTGGGAGATCTCGTACGAATTTTCCTTCTCAAAGAACAAAAGAACGCAACCTACTCTGAGGGAATCTCATCTCTTGTCGTGGAGCGGGTATTTGACATCGCAACCGTTGCACTTCTTGGCCTTCTTTCACTCGTATTTGTCCTCAACGTACCGCTCTGGGTTACAGAACTGATCCTGATTCCACTTATCCTGGCACTCATATTTTTCGGGTTTCTCCTGTTTATCCGTAAGTCCTCTTCGGAAAACAAATATATCCGTATTATCCTTACGATGCTGGAAGAGATCCGCCGGGCATCTCTCACGGTACGAGCCCTCATTATTCTAGGAGTTTCCTCCTTCATCATCTGGATCCTGGATACTCTCGTATGTATGTTCATTGCGATGATGTTCCAGGTCTCAATTCCCTTTGCAGTAATTGCCCTCGGGATTGTTATTGGGAACCTGGTGAAAGCAGTTCCCATAACTCCCGGGGGTATTGGAACTTACGAGGCCTCAGTCGCGTTCACTTTCTCGCTGGCTGGAGTATCCCCGATCTCAGCAACCCTGATAGCAATTATTGACCATCTCGTGAAGAACCTCATCACACTCATCGGAGGGGCAATCTCCATCTATTACTTCGGGGACTGTGCCTTTGCCAGCGTAAAAAACGCAATATCTGCAAAATTCTCCGGAAAGAACAATGATTCCTCTCGCTGAACAACTTATTGCGGTCATAAGCTGGCTCGTCGTCCTGCACCTGCTACAGCTGGCAATCTGTCCGCAGCTCAGGAGGATCTTCAAAAACCTCGCATATCCGGTTTCATTCACTGCATCCCTCCTCCTGTTTACCGCAATTTCCTGGTACTGTGGAGTCGCCCAACTGCCAATACTCCTCACACTCATCCCCTTCTTCATTCTCCTTGTATGGAACCTGCACAAAAAGGAGTACACGCGTTCGTTCTTCTCGGAAAATGTGAAGTGGGAGCTCCTGTTCCTGATATCGTTCCTCTTCCTGCTTGAGATCCGGTTTGTAAATCCGACAATCTCGTTCGCAGAAAAATTCATGGACCATGCATTTCTCGCATCGATTATCCGCAACCCGGTTATCCCCCCTGTAGACCCCTGGTTTGCGGGAGGCTATCTCAATGTCTATTACTACCTCGGGTACTGGATCTTCGGCTGCCTGAGTATCGTAACAAATGTCCCCTCATACATCTCCTTCAACCTGGCCCTGCCGACCGTATTCAGTCTCGCAGTACTCAATATTGTTGCTCTCGCGACGCTCATGGTCCAGCGGTACCGGCTTCTCCTTGTCCTGCCGCTCCTCATCGTCAATCCATCGTTCATCTACCAGGCACTCGCGGGAAAAGGGGTCTCTGCAATCATCTGGGACAGCACGCGTACCATATCCGGGACCATCAACGAATACCCCATCTTTTCCTTTGTCTGGGGAGATGTCCATGCACATGTGGTTGGGATATTCAATCAGCTGTTCTTCCTCTTCATTCTCATCTTTGCCTATATGAAATGGGGTTCCCTCAGCTTGAAAGAAAGAGGAGGGCTAATAATATTAGGAGCGCTTAGCCTCGGCGCAATGCCGCTCATCAATACCTGGGATGTTCTCATCTACGGTCCGGTCACCCTGCTCTTCGCGACCCTCATCTGGTGGAAATCCCACCGGTCCGGCCGGCCGGATTATAGCCCCCTTTGGATCTTCATGGGTCTTCCCATCCTCGCAGTCATTCTGTACCTGCCCTTCTATCTCCAGATGAAGACAGCAGGGATAGAGGGCGTTTTTCTGGTTCATACACCGACAGAACCCACCGAGTTCCTTCTGGTGCACGGGTTCTTCCTCATCGTGTTTTATCTCTTCATCGTGCGGGACATCGTGAAGCGCCCATACTTCCTTCTTATTGCAGTTCCCTTCCTTGTAACCGGGTACTATTCAGCAGCGATAACCGTAGTTCCCATTGTCTATATTCTGGCCAAAAAAACCCTCAAACCCGAGGAACTCCTTGCAATCCTCGGTCTTGCGATAGTGGTTTTCTGTGAGATCCTGTATCTCAAGGATAACATGGGCGATACCTATTTCCGGATGAATACCGTCTTCAAATTCTATATCGCAGCCTGGCTCATAATGGGAGTCTCCGCGTTTGCCCTTGTTGCAGACTGGCTCGGTACCCGGAATATTCCCCGGGTTCTCCAGGCGCGATCACGGGAAATTCTCGCAATTTCCGTGATAGTGCTTCTCATCCTTCCCTTTGCAGTGCCCATCGGATTCGGGTATTCCGGAAATACGCTTAACGGCCTTGATTACTTGGAGTCATCCCACCCCGGAGATGCGGCAGCCGCCCAGTACCTCCGGTCGTTACCCGACACATTCTGCATGGCAGAAGCGGTAGACGGGGATTATACCTATTATTCCCGCATGTCCTCCTTCACAGGAATCCCCACTATCCTGGGAATGCCGTTCCATGAATACATGTGGCGCGGAGATTCCGGTAACTGGTTTGGGCAGAGAAAATCGGATCTCCGGGACCTGTACGAGAACCCGAACCAGACCGTATCACTTCTCGAAAAATATAATTGTACTTATCTCGTTGTTGGGGATACCGAACGGGAACACTACAATGTCTCCATACCATTAAACAACCTGGATCTTGTCTTCTCCAAAGATACCACTCAGGTGTATCGTATCAGGTAAACTTGCTCCGTCTTCCCTACCCTACACAATATGGGCATGACCGAAGCTCACCAAAAACGTATCGGAGGCGGAAAACCGAATCACAAACATTTATTGCCACTCCTGTCGAACTGATATGGCTACATCACTACTGACTGATGAGTAATGAAGGAGACGCTACTCCTGAATGAGGTGAGTTATGGCAAAGGTATACCAGAAATTCCAGATTCCCGAAGAGCTCCAGAACAAGGCTCTTGAAGCTCTCGAAATCGCCCGTGACACCGGAAAGATCAAGAAAGGAGCCAACGAAGCAACAAAAGCCATCGAGCGCAGTGTTGCCCAGCTGGTCCTGATCGGTGCAGATGTGGAACCAGAAGAGGTTGTAATGCACCTCCCTGCAATCTGTGACGAGAAGAAGATCGCTTTTGTGTTCATCAATAAACAGAACGATATCGGTGCCGCAAGCGGACTTGATGTCGGATCTGCTGCTGCTGCAATTGTCAAACCCGGCAAGGCAAAAGAGCTCATTGATGACCTGACCAAGCAGATCACCGCATTACGAGCGTGATATCACCATGGCAGACGAAGCAATTCCCGCGGAGGTGATCGAGGTGGTCGGATCAACCGGTATGCACGGTGAAGCGATGCAGGTGAAATGCCGGATTCTTGACGGATCCAACAAAGGCAGAATCGTCACCCGCAACACTGTCGGCCCCATCCGTGAGGGCGATATCCTAATGCTCCTCGAAACCGAACGCGAGGCCAAGAAACTGTCGAGGCGGTGAGCACCTATGGTAGAACAGCACACCTGCAGTTTCTGTGGCGAACAGCTTGAGCCGGGCACCGGGAAGATGTTTGTCCGGAAGGACGGGACCATCTTCTACTTCTGCAGCACCAAGTGCCAGAATAATCACAAACTTGGCCGGTTCCCCCGCAGGGTCGAGTGGACGAAGGCCGGTAAGAAGGCACTCGGCAAGGAGTGATCCTGGTGGAACAGACTTTTGTCATGGTGAAACCCGATGGTGTCCAGCGCGGCATCATCGGGTCTATCGTCACCAGGTTTGAGACAAAAGGATACAAACTGGCTGCTGCGAAACTGGAAAAACTTCCCGAAGGTCGCGTGAACGAACAGTACCGCGAACACCTCGAAAAACCGTTCTTCCCCTCCCTGAAACAGTATATCATGGGAGGGCCCTGCTTCCTCATGATTTGGGAAGGAAAGAATGTTGTTGCAGTGACGAGAAAAATCATCGGCGCAACAAACCCGCAGGAAGCGGCTCCGGGGACCATCCGGGGAGACTATGCAATTGACATTGGCAGAAATGTCATCCATGCGTCGGATTCCGTGGAAAGCGCACAACGCGAAATCAAGATTCATTTCAGCTCTGCCGAGATAGTTCAATATACCCGCGTAGAGGAAAAAGTCCTCTACGAGTGAAATTTTTCTATCACCACCTTATCGCGTACCAGCATACACGGTTGCTTCCGAGTGCCATTACCCTTCAAAAAATTTCCTGATAACCGTTGTAATCCCGATGGAACTCCCGCCATCCATTCGGCACGTATTTGAAGATGGGATGCGCAGACAGATAGTACAGGATAGCGTTATGGAATGGAATCTCAGTTCGATAGCCCATGTTCTCGTGGGCGGCAGCATCGCCGTTGCCGGGATCATCCTCGCAACAATAATCCTGGGAGTCACGGTCACGAATGCACCGCTCCTCCTCCTGATAACCATCGTCCTCGTTATTATGGGTATCATCGTTATCGTAGTTGAAAGCAGAAAGGACGAAAACCCATCATCCGCAGATAAATCGTGACCGGAATTACCTGTTGCTGCGCCCAGGTCAGGAGCTGCTGGGAAGACCCGGAGGGTACGATACGGCGGGTTGAACCATTTATCGAACAGGCGGCACAGAAAAATGCTGCCATTATCGCGTTTCCCGAGCAGTTCCCAACCGGGTGGAATCCCGCGTCCGTTTCCTATAGTGAAGACCTGAACGGGCCAATCGTAACCACCCTTACCCGGCTTGCCGAGGAGTACGAAATTGCAATTCTCGGTTCATTCCGGGAACGCAGTTCCAGACTCCCGAGAAACACTGCGATAGCTATCGACAGGCAGGGAAAAATCCTTGCCACGTATGCAAAGATCCATCCATTTTCCCCTGCGCAGGAGAACCTTCATTTTTCCCCGGGAACCGAGATCAGTACTTTTACACTCAAAGGAGTGAAATTCGGGATTGCCATTTGTTACGATCTCAGGTTCCCGGATCTGTTCCGGATCTATGCCGAATGCGGCGTACACGGAGTTCTCGTTCCCGCTGCGTGGCCTGCCTCACGGCAGCATCACTGGGAGATCTTCATCCGGAGCCGGGCGCTTGACAACCAGATGTACATTGCCGGTATCAATACAACAGGGGCCACTCCTGTCGATTCCTACTTGGGAGGATCAATGGCTGCAGACCCCGCAGGTAATGTGATACTGCATGCAGGAACAGATGAAGGAATATATTTCTTTACGCTCGATCCGGCTGAAGCCGATACCGCCCGGCAGGCATCCCGGATTCCCGCTGACCGTAAGGATTCCCTGTACCGGAAATTTCTTTCCTGAAAGTCGGGCATCTCCTTCCGTTCAGGGGCCGCACACCCGGAGCCGTTCCTATAATATCCCGGAGAGCCCATCTTTTATCATGTATCGTCTCGTCTGTATTCACTGTTCTGCAGAATATGCTCCCGACGAGATAATCTATACCTGCAGAAAGTGCGGACACCTCCTTGCCGTGCAATACGATCTGGATTCCCTTTCCGTATCTCGGGACGTCTGGAATGCGCGCCCTATCTCGGTCTGGCGGTACCGGGAAATCCTTCCTGTAACCATCCCTCCGGTAACCCTCCAGGAAGGCGGGACCCCCCTGTACCATCTCAAGCGGCTTGGTGAAGAACTGGGCCTCAAAGAGCTCTATGCCAAACACGAAGGCATGAACCCATCCGGGTCTTTCAAGGACCGGGGCATGACGGTCGGGGTCAGTATGGCGCTCCAACTTGGGAAGAAGAGCGTGGCCTGTGCAAGCACCGGGAACACTTCTGCAAGCCTTGCGGTCTACGCGGCGAAAGCAGGCATCCCCTCGGTGGTCCTTCTCCCGTCAGGGAAAGTCGCGGTCGGAAAAGTCGCCCAAGCACTCATGCACGGGGCCAAGGTCATCTCCATTCGGGGCAACTTTGACCGCGCGCTCGAGATGGTTCAGGAACTTTGCACGACCCACGGGCTCTATCTCCTGAACTCGATCAACCCGTTCCGGCTCGAAGGCCAGAAAACCATAGGGTTTGAAGCAGTCGACCAGCTTGGAGAGGTCCCGGATCGGTTTGTTCTCCCGGTAGGAAATGCCGGGAACATCTCCGCTGTTCACAAGGGGCTTCAGGAGCTTATCCAGTTGGGATTCATTGACCGGCTCCCGAAAATGACCGGTGTCCAGGCATCCGGTTCTGCACCTGTCGTACGGGCAATCCAGGAAAATCTTCCGGAGGTAATCACGGAGCAGAACCCGGAGACCGTTGCAACTGCAATCCGGATAGGCGCCCCGGTGAACGGGGAGAAAGCACTTGCTGCCATTCGAAAGACCGGTGGGACCGCACTCTCGGTCACAGACGCGGAGATCCTTGCAATGCAGCGGGACCTTGCGCGGAAAGAAGGGATCGGTGTCGAACCGGCTTCCGCTGCATCCGTTGCCGGCATCCGGAAACTTGCACTGGAAGGTGTACTTGACCGTGACGAGAGGATTGTGTGTGTTGTGACCGGCCATCTCCTGAAAGATCCGGAAACGGTGATAAAACAATGCGAACCCCCAATAGAGATCGATGCAGATCTGCAATCGCTGCTCTCTGCATTGCAGTAATACTTCTTGCCGTCCCGGCATCGGCAGCTCTTACGGTGAAGTATACCGTTCTCCCGAACGGTTCCGCGTATCTTGCCGAAATCCAGGTGAACGACACCAGCGGCTACACATTTGCAGAGTCCGGCGTCCTCGGAGAAAGGGTGCCAGTCAAGGTTTCCCATGTCTCGCTTTCCGGTGACTGCGATACCTGCAATTTTACTTGGAAAGGCGACTCGGAGATCGGGTATGCAAAGGGGAACTATACCCTTTCCTTCATGGGGCCCATACGGGACAACCATCTTGTCGGGACATATGACAAGCAGTACAACGTCACCGTGAACTTACCGTCAAATTTCTCGGTAACAAATCCCCTTCTTGCCGGGCTGAGTCAGGGCGCCGCGGTCACGCACAATCCGGATAACAGTACCCTCATCCAGTGGAACACCACGAAGTCATTTGACCTCAGGTTCTATGATGAAAGCCGGGAAGCGCTCCTGTACCTCTTCGGAAATTTCTGGATAGTAATTGCAATCATTTTCCTGCTCCCGTTCCTTCTCACGATGAAGCGGAAACCCCCGGCGTGAGACGGAACTCTATACTTTCAGTTCAATCTCACTTTTTTTCCGGTTCACGGAGGGCAGACTGATTTCCCGCCGGGAGATATTTTCATACCCTTTTTGGATCTGCAATTGCGAGGAAAAGAATCGGAAAAAAGAGGAGTTGATCGGATCCCTGCCTACAGGAGACCAAATGACTTCAGGGTTACGTCGGGATTCACAGCGCCGACGTGATACATAACGCCGTCTGTGAGCTCGTTGATGATAACCTCTGCCGGGGAGAAGAGAGACGTATCGATCTTGTAGAAGTCAAACTTTGCTTCCTTGAAGATCTCATAGAACGGCTGCCCGTACCCCTTGGACTTGTTGCTCGGGATCTTCTCGAGATAATCCTTGATCTCGGGTGCCTTTAGGGTGAGCATAATCCTGCCATGGTAGATGGTCGCGTCGTTAGTGGTTCCCATCGCTTTGGTCGCATCCTTCTTGACCGGGGGAACGGGTGCGGTCCCGATTGCAGAGATGATCTTCTTCGTGTCAAAGCCAAGTTCGTTCAGTTTATAGATGGCAGTCTCAACACACCTGCCGGAGACCTGGACCGACCCGACGATAGAGGCCGTAGGTGCAACAACTGCACAGACATTCGCGACATCGACGTTGCATTCGCTCGCTATCTTCTCCATGACTTCCCCATTGGGAAGGTGGTCGCTCTCAAGAGCGATGACCGCATAATCGAAGTCATCCTCGTATTCAATAACTTCGTACGTGTGTTTCGGTTTGAGGGAGAGAGCGCGGGCAGGACCGCTTCCCATTGCAAAATAATTCCCTACCTTTACGGTCCACCCGGCTTTCTGGGCACCGAGGCAGGAGATAGATGGGAAATCGGTATTTACATCGATAAAGGGCATCGGGAAATCCTTGATCTGCCCCATCCGGAAATTTACTTCGCCGAGACCGCCCATGCATATCTCCGTAAATGCACGACCCGCCGCGTATCCCCCGCGAGTGCTCACACCGCAATCAACAATACGGGCGCCATTATCCAGTTCGTGATACGCCGCATTGAATTCTTCAGCCAAATCAGCGAGATTGTCAAATATCTCAAGCGCAAGTTCATTGACACTGATCATCGAGAGAGCCCCCTCTACCAATAACAGAGGGCACAAAAACAGATAAGGATTGTCAATCGCTTTGCAGATTACCGAGGTGTTCCAGGATCTTCTCAGGGTCGTACCGGAGGCTGATGAGCCGGGTCCTGCCTTTCCCGTCACGGTACTGGAGATTGATGATCCGCATCTCGTCGAATTTCTTGATAATCTCATAGAAACGGGTATACCCGATTTTCAGGGTTTCCTTGACCGAGGTGAACACCTCCCCGGCGTTCATCTCCTTTTCTGTTTTGCTCAATTCTGCAAGCGCACGCATAAGGACCTGTTCTTCGGTCTTAAGAGTCCGGAGGGTTGCAGCAAGGTGCAGGTACCGGGCAGCCTCGTACGCGCTGCAGATATCGTCCCGTTCAATCGCCTTCCGGGCCGCCCGTTCCGCACTCAGGCCCGACCGTTTCAGGAGATTGATCCCAACCCGGAGATCGCCGGTCTTCATCGTCTGTTCAACAACGAGGTCCAGCAGTTCATGCGGGAGGACGCCGGGATAGAATCCCTGAAAGACCCTTGCTTCGAGTATCCCTTTCACTTCATCAGCCGTGTATGGCGGGAAATAAATCTCGGTGGGCCGGAATACTGAGGAGACCCGGATATCAATGGCCTGCTTTAAGTCGACCTCCATATCGCTGATGACAACGATAACGCCGATCCGTGTCCCCGGGTAGGATTCATGGGACCGCAGGAGCGTATAGAGGAGTTTGTTCAGTTCATTCTCGTACAGTAGGTAGTTGGCATCGTCAAGGCAGACAAGCAGTACCGTTTCATCTTTCAGGAGAAGCCGGGCAACTGCATCGAAAAGCTGCTTGAATGAGGTTCCGGATGCAGGAGGCAGATGCCCGGTCAGTTTCCGGTAAATCTGGGAGAAGACTGCGAATTTGGTATTATCATTCTGGCAGTTGATATATACAGGAACAAGTTTTTTCGTTGTCTCCTCAATTTCCGAGAAAAGTTTCCGGATACTGGTCGTTTTCCCGGTGCCGGGAAGCCCTTTGCAGATGGTGTTGAGAGGGATTCCACCCCTGATCCCGGGGCGTATCTGGAACGCGAGGTCCCGCATCTGCTCTTCACGATGCTGGAACTGATCCGGGAGATAATCTATCTCAAGGACTTCCGGGTCCCGAAACAGCGTCTCATCCCACATGAGGAGGTTCTTTGTCATAACGTGATCTCTCTCCCGTTCACCTAATATTAACAGGAACCGTATGATGCCCCGTGACGTATGCCAGGCTGTACGGTACCTGTCTTCTGCAATTGATTGGGAATGGAGCGTTATCAAGTGCTCGGATTCCGTTTGCAGGGTGACGGAATACCTGTTTACCGCAGATCATGCAAAAGAGTATCCCGATAATACCGATAAGGAAACAATAGTACCCAGTATAAGTATCATAAGACGTGGGTGCAGGGTTGATAATTACAGGAAGCTGGTTGAATCCCAAACTCGGGAAACAGTGTTCAGAAAAACACTGCAACGGGATTTTTGCGAAAGAACAGATTAAAAAAGGCGAACGACTTGCAATATTTGGCGGGACGATACTCCGGATTGACGATATGTATCGGTTCCCTGAAGAGATGCAGCGGTATACCATGCAGATAGAAGAGCGCTTTATTTTAGCTTCCTCAGATACTATCCCGGAAGATACGGATTTTTTTAATCACAGCTGCGATCCGAACAGCGGTTTCAAAGGCCAGATTTTTCTGGTTGCCATGAGGGACATCAACACCGGTGAGGAAATTACCTTTGATTATGCGATGACGGTCTCAGAGTCTGTAGGAAGCGATATGGTTTTCAGACTGGATTGCAGGTGCGGCTCGTCCCGATGCAGGAAAACGATAACAGAACAGGACGGGATGCTTCCTGAATTACAGGTCCGATATAAAGGTTTTTTTTCCCAATATATCCAAGACAAAATCGATACTCTGATTAATCAGGATAACCGGTGATTCCGAAGCAGGGCCCGCGGGGAGTGAGGGCTGGCACCCACAATTAATTATCCTCTGCAAATGAGATTAGTATCTGCAACTGAATGCGGGCAAATGATGATAGTTACCCCCACTGACGTTATGATGAAGCAGGGTCCTGATGCCGTATTCAGGAGAAAATAAGATCCAAGAGGCTGGTAGCTTCCCGGATGCCATACTTTCCTTTCTCCGCTTCGCGTTCCGTAAGCCGCTGCGTACTGTCGGTGATTTTTCCCCGGATAACAAACGGCACCGGTGCATTCGTATGGGTCTTGAGCCGTATTGGAGTCGGGTGGTCTGGAAGGACCGCAACTGTTCCATCAAATGATTCAAGGATCATTCCCACCATCTCATCAACACGCTCGATTGCTCTCACTTTCTCTTCCACACTTCCGAGATGCCCCGCCTCATCCGGGGCTTCTACATGGAGATAGAGGAAGTCAAGGCGTGTGAGCGCCTGAATGGCGTACAGCGCTTTTGCATGGTAATCGGTGTCAAGATAGCCGGTTGCGCCCGGAACCATGATCCGCTCCATCCCTGCACAGGTCGCTATGCCGTTCAGGAGGTCGACCGCAGAGATCATTCCGCCCTGTTTTCCGTATTTCTCCCGGAAGGCAGGCATAGCCGGTTTCCGGCCGCCGCTCCAGGGCCAGATCTGGTTTGCCGGGGGTTTCCCGGCTGCAAGCCGGGCACGGTTGACCGGATGATCCTGAAACACGTCCCTGCTTACGGAAACACACTCTGCGAGAAGAGGCGCATCGCTGCCCTGCGGCAGGTATTCCTGTATCTGCTGCCCTACGATATCGTGCGGGGGCGTGGTCCGGGAACCTTTCCCGTTATGGATCATGAGAAGGTTCCGGTAGCTGACACCGGGTTTTACCAGGATATCCGGGATCCGCTTCTGGAGATCCCCGAGGAGGGCGGCGCCTTCGCTGCTCGATATGTGGCCCGCGCTGAAGTCTGCCATGATCCCATCAGTTACTGTGACAAGGTTACACCGGTACGCAACATCCTCTTCAGCCATCCGGACCCCCATGCTCATCGCTTCCAGGGGACCCCTTCCGGTGTAGAAGGTCCGGGGGTCGTACCCAAGGATCGAAAGGTTCGCGATGTCACTCCCTGCCTCATATCCATCGGGGACCGTCCGGACAAGGCCGGTCGCCCCCTCGCGTGCAAGCCGGTCAAAGACCGGGGTTTTTGCATATTCCAGGGGGGTTTTTCCGCCCAGCTCTGCGAGCGGTTCGTCCGCCATCCCGTCTCCGAGAACAAGAAGATATTTCACTTGTTCCTCTCCCTATTCTGCATTCAGGATGGCCCGGACCGCAACCCGTACGCTCTCTTTCGATCCGAGTTCCGCACTCCAGCCAAGCGACTTGAGGCGATCGATTCCCAGTTGCATCCGGGGAACATCCCCCACCCAGCCGCGCTCTCCCCCGGTATACCGAAACCGGGCATCCGGAAGATGCATTTCCTCGCGGACTACATTTGCAATGCATGTTACATCTATCCAATCCTCGGACCCGATATTCACGATATTGATCGGTTCCATCGTCCGTTCCAGGGTAAAGAGCATTGCCCGGACACATTCCTGCACGTCGAGATAGGACTTAATCTGCTTCCCGTCCCCCAGGATCTCAAGTTCGCAGGGATTTTTCCTGAGTTTTTCAATGAAATCCGGGACAACGCCGTGCCCACTCCGTGCGCCGGTGATATTTGCAAACCGGTAGATCCAGCTGCGCATCCCGAACGAATGGCAATAGGACGAAATGAGCGCTTCGCAGGCAAGCTTGCTTGCCCCGTACACCGAAATCGGTTCGAGCGGCGTGTAGGTCTCAGGGGTCGGGATGACAGTTGCCTCCCCGTACACGGTCGAAGTTGAAGTGAAGGCAATTTCTGGAACCTTTTCTTTCCGCATGGCTTCGAGGACACGATATGTCGCGAAAATATTGTTCCGGATCTGGCCTTCAGGAGCGACCGAACTCTGCCGAACATCCGGGTCAGCAGCAAGGTGGTAGATCCGCTGAGCTCCCCGGATTGTTTCCTGCCACCCGTCATTTAAGAGATCGTGCTGGAAGAACTGCACGGCACC
The DNA here is from genome assembly GCA_039683275.1 of Methanoregulaceae archaeon. Classification (GTDB taxonomy): domain Archaea; phylum Halobacteriota; class Methanomicrobia; order Methanomicrobiales; family Methanospirillaceae; genus JBDKRP01. The sequence goes on from JBDKRP010000077.1 coordinate 43,085, forward strand.
GCTCTCGAGGTGGGAAGACAGGTTGGCCCGGGACCCGGCTGACAGGGAATCGATGACAAGAACGCGATCCCCACGCTGAACGAGGGCATCGACAAGATGGGAGCCGATAAATCCTGCGCCCCCGGTCACGACGCTGAACATCATAAGATATTAGGCACCCCATGCTATAGGATTACTGCTATGTTCATCGGGATCGATCACGGCACGACCGCCATGCGATTCTCTTCCGGACAATCCACAGGGAACGGCGAGTACAAGATCTCCCGACAGGATGCGAAAACGTTTGTTATCGCCGATCTCGAACAGATCTGCCCGCTGGATGAGATCGAGGGAATAGCGGTCTGCTACTCCATGGGAGACAATTTCAGCGAGATCACGAATATACAGAATATACAAAACCGCGGCCTTGTCAGCCGCGAAGGGGCAGGAAAGCACATCGGAGGGGGCACCCGGGTTTTCGATGAAGTCCGGGCGAGCGGGATTCCAGCGGTGGTCATCCCCGGCCTGCACCGGGGCTCTCCTACCGATCCACGCTTCAAGGTGTACTCCCACCAGTCAAGTCCGGAGAAAATAGGTATCCTCTACGAAGTTTCACGGGATCTTGGCCAGGATATCATTGTCTCGGACGTGAGTTCAAACACGGTCACCCTCCTTGTATCGGGAGGGATCATCATCGGTGCGTTCGATGCATGTATCTTTGCGCCAGGAACACGCCACGGGGCTCTTGACGTGGAAGCCATCCGGAGAATCGACTGGGGGGAGTGCACGGCAAACGACGCATTCCAGAATGCAGGTGTGAACTGCACTCTTCCGGAAAATGAGCGGCTTCCCGCCCTCGCGCTCTTTGCGGCTATGGAATGCGCCGCACTGCAGCTCCTGAATAAAAACGCAAAGATTGCCCTGAGCGGTTCCTGCGCTCCATCCATTGCCTGCGAAGTATCTGCTCTTCTCTCCCGTGAGGTCGCGGTATACGATGAATGGTGTGCTGCGCGGGGCCTTGCAAAAATCTGCCAGGATGTGTTTCATGGCAGGAAATCCATTCTCGGACTGAATGCAAAACTCTAGATTTATATTGATTTATCATGTAAAATTATCCGGGGTTTTGAGTGAGAGAATTACGCATTCACGGGCGCGGGGGCCAGGGGTCGGTAACCGCCGCTGAATTGATTGCAGTTGCAGCTTTTGAAGGAGGGGTCGAGGCCCAGGCATTCCCGGCGTTTGGCGTGGAGCGGAGGGGTGCCCCGGTTCAGGCATTTGTCAGGTTTGACGATAAGACTATCCGGCTCCGGAGCCAGGTGTACGAACCTGATTATATCACTGTTCAGGACAGCACGCTCATCAAGGATGTGAATGTCTTCCAGGGTGTAAAGGAAGGCGGAATAGTGATTATAAATACTGAAAAATCTCTCGATTACCAGGTCCCGAAAGGCGTGAGACTGATCACAATCGATGCCACCTCGATTGCGCTGAAAACGCTGGGGCTCCCTATCACGAACACGTCGCTCACCGGGGCTTTTGCGGCTGCTTCGGGAGAGATTAAGTTCTCTGCCCTTGAAAATGCCCTGAACCACCGGTTCAAAGGGGATCTTGCCGTGAAAAATATCGCTGCGGCAAAGGTCGCCTTCGACGCCGTGAAGGAGATGAAATAATGCCCCTCAGTGTCGGTTGCCGGGCACGGCCGGGAAAAGGACGGGACAACAAGACCGGATCCTGGCGGGTTTTCAAGCCGTTGTTCGATCATGCAAAATGCTCTAAATGCGGGATGTGCCGGACGCTCTGCCCGGAAGGCTGCGTGAGTGAATCGGCTGACGAATTTTTTGTTCCCGACTATAATTACTGCAAAGGATGCGGGATCTGCGCCGAAGAGTGCCCGGCAGATGCGATAACGATGAAGCAGGAGGAGAAATAAATGAGAAAAATTATGGAGGGGTCACACGCGGTCGCAGAGGCCGTGCTCATGTGCCGGCCCCAGGTCGTTTCAGCCTATCCCATCACGCCCCAGACCCATATTGTTGAGGCTCTTGCTGATTATGTTGCGGACGGCAAGCTGGATGCGGAATACCTGACCGTGGACAGCGAATTCGCAGCACTCTCTGCCTGCGTTGGCGCGAGCGCAGCAGGGTCCCGGGTTTACTCAGCGACAACCTCACAGGGGCTTGCCCTGATGTTCGAGGTCTGCTTCAATGCTGCAGGGCTCCGGGTACCTATCGTTATGTCGATAGCAAACCGTGCGCTCGGTGCGCCGCTCTCAATCTGGAACGACCAGCAGGATTCGATCTCCCTCCGGGACTCAGGCTGGCTCCAGTTCTACGCGGAGGATAACCAGGAAGCAACCGACCTGCACTATATTGCATACAAAGTTGCCGAGGACAAGTCAGTTCTCCTGCCAATATTCGTCTGTTTCGACGGATTCATCCTCTCGCACACGTACGAGCCTGTGGATATGCTTACCCAAGAGCAGGTGGACGCGTACCTTCCGCCGTTCAACCCGGCGGAACGCCTTGATGCAAAAGACCCCATCAGCTTCGGGATGTACGCAACTCCCGAGTACTACCTTGAATTCCGGTACGAGACCGATCTTGCAGTCAAGAACGCACGGGGGGTCATCGAACAGGCAGGGAAAGAATTCGGCGAGATGTTCGGTAGGGACTACTCGGCTCTCGTGGAAGGATACCGTCTCAATGACGCGGACACTGCCCTTGTTGCGATGGGATCGATCTGCGGAACGGCAAAGGACGCAATCGATGAGATGCGGGAGAAGGGGAAGAAAGTCGGGCTTCTCAAGATCCGATGCTTCCGTCCTTTCCCGTCGGAAGACATCCTCAAAGCTCTCAAAGGCGTCAGGACCGTCGCGGTTCTCGACAAAAACATCTCGCTCGGCGCGAAAGGCGCAGTTGCCCTCGAAGTCAAGGACGCCCTCTACAAGACGGGAATTCCGGTCTACGATTACATCCTGGCGCTCGGCGGCCGGGATGTCCGGAAGAGGGAGATTGCAGAGATCGTCGCTCTCGCTGAGTCCGGGAAAGGGGATATGTTCTACGGGCTCCGGAAAGAGGTGCTCTGATGGCAGAAAAGAATGTGGAACTCTTCGATTGCGGCCACCGGGCATGCGGCGGTTGCGGTGCGGCACTTGCGGCACGGCTCGCGCTCAAGGCAGCCGGGGAGAATACAATTGTCGTCTCCTCTACGGGCTGCATGGAGGTCTTCTCGACACCCTACCCGGAGACAGCCTGGAAAGTCCCCTGGATTCACTCGCTCTTTGAGAATGCGTCTGCAGTTGCATCCGGGATCGAGGCGTCCCTGAAAAAGCAGGGCAGGAACGAGAAGATCGTGATCATGGCGGGCGACGGCGCAACCTTCGATATCGGGATGATCTGTATCAGCGGTGCATTCGAGCGCGGCCACGATTTCACGTACATCTGTTACGATAACGAGGCGTACATGAACACGGGTATCCAGCGCTCAGGCGCGACCCCGTACGATGCAAGCACCACGACGAGCCCTGCCGGGTCACGTTCGTTCGGGAACTCCCGACCGAAGAAGGATATGCCCCAGATTCTTGCTGCCCACGGTGCGCCGTATGTCGCGACCGCATCGATTGCATACCCCAATGACCTGATGCAGAAGATAGAGAAAGCCCTGAACACCAAGGGTCCGACCTATGTGCAGGTCCATGCCCCGTGCTGCACCGGATGGGGATTCGATGGCGCAAAGACGATGGAGATCGGGAAGCTCGCGATTGAGACCGGTCTCTGGGTGAATTACGAGATGGTGGACGGGACGGTTACGAAAGCGAAGAAAGTCATGCGAAAACCTGTCGAAGAGTACCTAACAACACAGAAACGGTTCCGTCATCTTTTCAAACCCAAGCGCCAGGACGCCGAGATCGCGGCAATCCAGGCCATAGCGGACCGTAATGCCGAAAAATACGGCATCGACATCAAATTGAAGAAAGAATAAAATCCCTTTTCCGGTCATCCGTTTTTCTCAAAATCTCGGAAACTATTATTTGCACCATGGCAAATGTATAATGCCACAGTGGCAAAGCGGGCTCGTGGTCTAGCTGGTTATGACGTCGCCCTTACACGGCGGAGGTCGCCGGTTCGAATCCGGCCGGGCCCATTGTTTTCCGATTTTGTTTCAGGATCGTCCCTGCCCATTTCCAGGATTTCCAGTTCCGGGTAACAATTGCACGGTATATATACCCCAAACGCTCACTTTTGTATAGATTATGGCAGACGAGAGTTACCCGGTGGCCGATGTCGCAGGCAGGAAAGTAGCCTGGGACCCGGAACAGATGAGAAAGATCCAGGATCATCCCTGTTTCTCTGAAAAGGCATGCCACACTTCCGGGAGGTGTCACCTGCCGGTCGCACCGAAGTGCAATATCCAGTGTAACTACTGTATCCGGGACTTTGACTGCGTGAACGAGAGCAGGCCCGGGGTAACAACGAAGGTCCTCTCACCGGATGAATCGATCAATATGGTACGCAAGGTTCTCGTGAAATTCCCGTACATCAAGGTGATCGGGATTGCGGGACCCGGTGAGCCACTCGCAAACGAGGAGACGCTCGAAACCCTCCGCAGGCTTCATGAAGAGTTTCCGAACGTTATCAAGTGTATCAGCACGAACGGGCTGATGCTGCCGGATTATATCGATCTGCTCCAGAAATACGATGTCGGGAATATAACGGTGACGTTGAACGCCATCGACCCGGAGATCGGCGCAAAGATCTACTCGCACGTGACCTATAAAGGAAAACGGTACGAGGGAATAGCGGGCGCAAAACTCCTTCTTGAGAAGCAGATGAAAGGAATTGAAGAGGCAGTGAAGCGCCACATGATCGTGAAGGTGAACACTGTCTATATCCCGGGCATCAATGAAGAGCACATTCCGGAGATCGCAAAGAAGGTTGGGGAGATGGGGGTATTTACGTTCAACGTGATCCCGCTCATCGCCCAGTACAAGTTCGCGGACATCACCCCGCCGACTCCCGAGATGAAGAAGAAGATGCAGGACCGGTGTGCCCCCTATGTCCGGCAGATGCGCCACTGCCAGCGCTGCCGTGCGGATGCCATCGGGAAACTGGGCCAGGATGTCCAGTCCTGCATGTACCAGAAAGAATAATCCCACCTGTTTTCATCAGGAAAGGTTCCCTTCTCCGGAAAAGTCTCCAGATACCTGTGCCTTCCCGCGGTTCAAACCGGATATTCCTTTGATCTGTTCCAACTGATGGTAGAGGGAACAATCCGCGTAAGGTTCGTTTCTATCCGGGGAGTGCCACCCGGATTTTACGAACCTGACTGGTGTGGACCTGATCGGTTCAAAAATATTGAGGGGGGGTACCCTGTCCGGCCAAAAAGAGGGGGTACCTCCCCCGTTTTGACGGGAAACAATGGTTTTTCCCCTGGGTTCTCCGTCGGAGACTATTTTTTATTTTTGAGGGGGTACCCCCACACGGGTACCCGAATTGGGGGATGTCCCTCAAAAATCGCGGACCCATCACGTGCGTTCGTGATCGGATCAAAAATTTGGGAGGGGGGTGCCTGTCTCCGTTTGGAAAGGGGGATCCCCCTCCCGGGATCGTTTACCTCCCTGATGATTCAGTCGGAGGTCCAGGGGAAACGATGGTTTTTCACCAGAACTTTTCGGGTCGCAAGGGGTACCCCCTACCCCCAGGTTCGCGGGCCGGAGGGAGTACCCCCCCATCTCAATCAGGGTGGGGGGCTCTCTGAGCCGTACCAGGGAGGTTCCAGAACCGGTTTTCCGGGGTGTATGCATCTTCCCAATCGGAGAAAAATCCACGCGATTTCCGGTTTATAAACCCTATAGTGCTATACGATAAACACGACCCCGTTGACAGATTCTAATCGGGCTTTTTCGCCATGCACCCCATAACCTTATACCAAAAACGCCAAATCAGATGTTATGGAAATCACGGACAGCCTCAAGGCATTCATGGAAACCGGTGAAGACTGGGAACGCAAAAACACCTCACTGAAGGGAGTTTCAATCATCCGGCTTCCCAAGACCAAGACCCGCCCGGCATCCCTCGCAATCGATATCAACCCGGTGAACGAGCGGGGACTCCCGATCAAGAAAAAAGGCATGATGATCATGAGCCGCGAGGAACTCCTGGCATTCCGGGAAGTTTTCTCGAACGAGAAAGTGGACGTCCTCTTAAAGTCCATTGAAGAGGTGATCCCCGGGAAGAAAGCTGTTCCCACAGGAAAGGAAGACATACTCCAGATATGAGATACCTTCTCCTCACCATCGTTCTCATTGCAGGATTACTCGCAACTGCGGGTTGCACTGAGTCACGGACGGTTGCACCGGGAAACGCCACAGCCCCGGATATACTCATAGAATACCATCGTACCGGGGGCCTTGCAGGTGTCGACGACCACCTCGTGATCTTTGATACCGGTGATGCTACGCTCCTCACCCGCAGTAAAAGTGCATCATTCCGGCTGAAAGGGACCGAACTCGAGAATCTGGACACGCTTTTTGCGAAGGCTTCTTTCCCGAATCTGTCTGTCAATTACACAGCTCGGTTCTCAGGGTACGATTACTACACCTACGTCATCACGTACCGGGGAAAAACCGTCACTACGCGGGACACGGTGATTCCAAGAGATCTTCAGCCAGCCATCACCGAGCTCAATGCAATCGTTGCCAGGTACCGGGACTCCTAATGAGCAGTGATTCCCGGATACCACCCTCCCAATCTTTTTTTCCCGGCGCTTCCCATGCATTCCCGTAACGACAGGACATTCCCTTCCATTCCTCACCGGTTCGAATTCTATTATGGCAATTTCTTGGGAAGTTCCCTCTATTGTATCCTTGGTTCTGACGGACACCTCATTCTGGAACAAACCTGCAGAGGAAATATCTCCGGGGCTGTCCGTACGATACAGATAAATCAGGAACGATGGGTATGGTTCAGAAACGCGCTCGATGCCATTGGAATCTGGAACTGGCAACCGTAGTACACTACGGCTCACGGGTGCTGCGGGGTCATCTACTGGCCCTCATCCTGAATTGGGATGATGGCGGTATTGCTTCCCGGGGTGCAAACACATTCCCGGGTGCGGGAGGCCAGGCACCGTCTCCTGAATTCACCTGCTTTCTTGACGCTGTAACGGGACTTGCCGGGGTCTCCCTCCTGTAAACACCAGACATTCCGTACCTGGCCGACCAGGAGCCATACATCCCCCACTATTCCCAAGACACCCCTTATTTTGACAGTTTCACGATCAGTAAATAGCACCGGATCAAAAGTACGTACTGATATCCGATGCCGATTTTAGAACTTGGACCTGAACAGCCGTTCAGCCTCTACGACACCCTGAACTGCGGCCAGGTGTTCCGGTGGAACCTCCGGGAGGGCTGGTGGTACGGCGTCGTGGGCGATCATGTGTTCAAAATCCGCCAGGATGGGCAGATCCTCACCTACAAAGGAGCAGATGAGAAATTCGTCCGGGACTATTTCCAGCTTGATCTTGATCTCTTAAAAATCGTTGATTCTTTTGACCGGGACCCGTTCATTCACACCGCGGTCGAACGGTGCGAAGGGCTCCGTCTGGTCAGGCAGCCAAAATGGGAATGCACAGTATCCTATATCTGTGCCACGAATTCGAATATCCCGATGATCCGGAAACGGATAGAACTCCTTGCCCGGGCACTCGGGAAGAAAATTGAGTTCGAAGGGAAGACGTATTACGGGTTCCCCAAACCGGATACGATAGCAGATTGCTGCAGCACAACGCTCACGGAGTGCAAGATGGGATACCGGGCATCGTATATTCTCGACACTTCCTGCAAACTTGCGCAGATGAAAAACTGGGAACACGGGATTTCCGTAAGTCTCTATGAAGTGGCGCGCAGTAGCCTGATGCAGCTCAAGGGCATCGGCCCGAAAGCCGCAGACTGCATCCTGCTCTTTGCATTCCAGAAGTTCGAAGCATTCCCTGTCGATGTCTGGATACGCCGGATTATGCAGGAGCAGTACCTGAATGATACACAAGACCCGGGGAACTACTGCAGGGACGACACAATACAGAAGTTTGCACGGGAACACTTCGGGCCGTACTGCGGATATGCCCAGGAATATCTGTACGGTGCACGATTGGGATAATCAAAGAAAAACAGGGATTCCGGGGGGGATCTGGCCGGAAACGACATCGTGAGAGAACGCGACAGGAAGCCTTATGTCCCGATATCCCAGCTGCAGAGGTATTCTTTCTGGTAGTTTGTCAGCGAATCGATGGAAACCCCAAGGGAGCCGAGTTTCAGTTCAGCAACCCGGACATCTATCTCGTTCGGGACCTCGTAGACCCCGCCCTTCAGGTTCTTTCCGTTCTTCGCGATATACTGCGAACTGAGTGCCTGGATGCCAAAACTCAAATCCATCACTTCGATGGGATGCCCCATCCCTTTCGGGGTTGCAAGGTTCACAAGCCGACCCTGGGCAAGGACATGAATCCGGTTCCCCTTGACAAGGTAACTGTCGATCCCATCGCGCCGCTCGATTTTATCAGCATGCTTCTCCAGCCAGTCCATATCAATCTCTACATTGAAATGGCCGGCATTTGCCAGGATTGCACCATCCTTCATCTTTGAGAACTGGCGCTCTGTGATTACGCTCGTGTTTCCGGTTGTCGTGATGAAGATATCCCCGATTTTTGCCGCGTCATCCATCTTCATGACATGGTACCCGTCCATGTGCGCCTCAAGTGCCCGACGGGCGTCAATCTCGGTCACGACTACCTTTGCGCCAAGACCATGGGCTTTCCTGGCAAGACCCCGCCCACAGAACCCGTAACCCGCTACAACGACATATTTTCCTGCAATGAGGCAGTTTGTCGTAATCATGATGGACGACAGAGCACTCTCCCCGGTCCCGTGCACATTGTCAAAGAACCGTTTCATGGGCGTATCGTTGACCGCGATTACCGGAAATTTGAGCTTCCCTTCAGCAGACATCGCACGGAGCCGGTGGATACCGGTCGTCGTCTCCTCGCAACCTCCAATGATGGTCTTGAGGAGGTCACGCCTTTTTGTGTGGATATAGTGGATAAGGTCCATCCCATCATCTATCGTGACCATGGGATTTGCGTCAAGAACCTTATCGATGGCCGCATAATACTCGTCGACTGTGCACCCGCGCTTTGCATAGCAGTGGATGCCCTTCATACCGTCCAGCGCTTCGGAAACATCGTCCTGGGTCGAGAGCGGATTGCATCCCGTGATAAAGACCTCAGCACCCCCGGCTGCAAGCGTCTGCACGAGGTTTGCGGTCTTTGCTTCGACATGGAGCGCCATTCCGAGGGTCATGCCCTTGAACGGCTTCTCTTTCTGGAACTGTTTCCGTATTGCTGAGAGGACAGGCATAAACTGCTGCGCCCACTCAATCTTCTGCTTCCCTGTTTTCATCCAATCACCCGAGCCCCAGCATTCTCCGGGGCCGCGAACTGCGAATCCGTATAGATTTCGCCCCGTTGCCACATAATATCATGGATGACCGGCAGGACCGGGCAGAAGCCAGACAGAAAAATCAAATGCCCTTCAAAGAGACCTGATATACATGGTACTGACCCGGCGGATCATCCCCTGTCTCGATCTCAAGGAAGGGCGCGTTGTGAAGGGGACCCATTTTCTCGACCTGAAAGATGCCGGGGACCCGGTCGAACTTGCCCAGCGGTACAACGATCAGGGAGCAGATGAAGTGGTCTTTCTCGATATCACCGCTTCGCACGAGAATCGCGGCATCCTCATCGATACTATCCAGCGGGCTGCAGACCAGCTCTTCCTCCCGCTTACAGTCGGTGGCGGTATCCGGTGCCTTGAGGATATCCAGCAGATCCTCCGTGCCGGGGCAGACAAAGTGAGCATCAATACAAGCGCGGTCCAGGACCCGACAATCCTGACCCGGGGAGCCGAGGCGTTCGGGACCCAATGCATCGTCCTTGCGATGGATGTAAAACGGAACTACGAAAAGAACCCGGATGCCTTCCCGGTACGACTCCATAATGGGGAAGAGTGCTGGTACGAGGTTGTCATCTACGGGGGCAGGAAACCGACCGGCATCGATGCAATCCGCTGGGCGCTTGAAGGGGAAGAGCGCGGAGCAGGAGAAATCCTCCTGACCAGCATGGAAAGCGACGGCACGAAAAAAGGGTTCGACCTGGAAATAACCGCAGCCATATCAGAGCGGGCCGGCATCCCGGTCATCGCAAGCGGGGGTGTCGGCACCCTCGATCATTTCTTTGAAGGATTCACCCGGGGCAAAGCCGATGCATGCCTTGCCGCAAGCGTCTTCCATTACGGGGAGTTCACGGTACGGGACGTCAAGAAGTATCTCGCTGAACGGGATATCCCGGTACGGCTCTAAGGTCGAGTTCCATCGCAGCAGCCGGGTGTTCAAGGTCGAAAGCGTTCAGGACCGCCGGGTGGATCTCGCCGAATACCCCGATTAACTTCCCGCCATAGACAATATCCCCTCTTCTTCCCTCGATAAATGCAGGATCTTCCGATTCCTTCACCGAATATTCAACTGCAAGTTCGTGTAGCACGGCATCGGCAAGAGCATAGGCTTCCGAGAAGTCTGCATCAATATGGGTGCTGACTCCTGCTACCTTCTGGTACGTGAGGCAGTTCCCGACAACATCCCCAACTGTGAAGAGGCGCTGGGGCAGTTCCCGGTGCCGGTTCAGGGTAAGGAATTCCATCAGGAGCGGGAGAAGATCGGTCCGCACGAGAGTGTTCTCGATAGTGATCGGATGAAGAACATGGAGGGCGCCGGGCCTCTCATTCCTCCTCATTTTCGTAGAGAGTGTCTCCTCATTCGTGAGCGTAAATGGCATCACTTCCAGGTACCCGAGGCCGGTATAGATACCCCGGACTACATTTGCAAGAACCTGGACCGGATGCGGTTTTCCTACCGTAAAGGTCGCGGGAGGTTCGGCACGGAAATTCTCGTACCCGTACGCGATTGCGACATCCTCGAAGATGTCCCAGTCGTGCATGATGTCTCCCCGGTAGCAGGGGACTTCGACCCGGAGGGTTCCCTCACCCTCCGGCTTTGCCCCAAACCGCATGCGTTCGAGCAGGGTTGCCATCTGGGATGCGGACACGGAGAGCCCGAGCAGCCGGTTGCACTCATCAACCCGGATGGTACGGACCGTGGGGGAGAGGTCAGGGCAGGACTTCCCGTCGATTGCCACGGATTCGATCTTCCCACCGGCTTCCGCGAGTGCCGTGCAGATAATGTAAACCGCACGCATGACCGCACGCAGATCGGTACCGGTTGTATCGAGGAGGAGATCCCGGGTTCCTGTAGTGACCCGGGTGAGTTCCCCGTTAATGATTGGCGGGAATGAGAGGACATTATCCTCCGCGTCCAAGATGAGCGGGAACTTCGGAAAGTCGTTTACGAGATGGGCATATGCCTTCCCTTTCGGATGCTCGGAAAGGATCTCCTCCATTGTCATCTCCCGGGTGTAATCCAGGGGGACAAAAGAAAACTTCCGGTCGGCTGCAACATAGCGGAACGGGGCTTTCACCTTCGCGAGGTCGTGGATACCGATTGCAACCTTCGATCTTCCCCGCCCGACAGCCCAGTGGAGCGACTCCTGAAGAGACATGATGCTCTGGATCGATTCGTCATCAAACGACAGCCCCCGGATAACCGCTGCCCCGAGCACCGGCCGTATAGTGGTCAGCCCGGGATCGACCGAGAACAAAATACCTGAAGGTTTCACCGGGTACGTCGAAATTCCAGTCTCGATACCCAGGAATCCCCGCATTGCCCGGGCAACCCCTTCCGGGGAGAAGAGATCGGGCCGGTCCGGGAAGAACTCGACATCGGCATGGTCCTCTTCGATCCGTTCCACGTCGGATCCGATCAGGGCGATCTTTGCGAGGATCGTCTTCCGGTCGGTCTTCGTGAGGCGTTCCAGGTACTTGTAGGGAAGTGAAATTACTGCCATCAGGCACCTCCGGGAGGGCGCTGCACGGATGGCGAGTCACGCAGGAACGCGACATCGCTCCGGTGCAGCTGCCGGAGATCCTTGAGCCCGAGCCGGAGCATCGCAATCCTGCTCACGCCAAGGCCCCATGCCAGAACCGGGTAGTTAATTCCGAAGGGAGCCGTCACTTCTTCACGGAAGACTCCCGCCCCGCCCATCTCAATCCAGCCGATATCCTCGACAAAGACCTCGGCATCAAGGCTCGGCTCCGTGTACGGGTAGTACGAAGGCTTGAACCGCACTCCCTCGAACCCCATCCGGTGATAGAACTCGCGGAGGATTCCGAGAAGATTTGCGAAATTAACATCCTCGTCCATCACAATTCCTTCCAGCTGCTCGAATTCGGCAAGGTGGGTCGTATCGATGGTTTCCCGCCGGTACACCCGACCGATACAGAATGCCTTTACCGGGGGGACCGGGTTTGAGGCCAAATGCTGGATGGAGAGGCTGGTCGTGTGTGTCCGGAGCACGCACTGCTCTGCTTTTGCCTCCTTCCAGCACCCACCCCAGCCTGTCGATGAAGTTTCCCCACCCGATTCATGCATTGCCTTTACCCGCTCGTATCCTTTCGGTAAGGGAAGAGTTTCTGCGAGATAGAACGTATCCTGCATCTCCCGGGCAGGGTGGTCCTGCGGCTGGAAGAGCGCGTCGAAGTTCCAGTACGACTGCTGGACAATGTTCCCGTACAGCTCGGTGAATCCCATGCCAAGGAGAATCTCGCGCATCTCGGCAATGATTCGCTGATAAGGATGGATTTTCCCGGGGTATGCTTTCCGGGGAAGTTTTGACACATCATATTTGCGGAGGTTGAGATCCTTCCACGCACCAGAGATGATCTGCTCCCGGGTCAGGGTTCCTACTTCTTCGCGGAGATTCAGGCCGGATCTGACGAGAGATCTCCCTTCCTCAGTGATAGAGAGAGAATAACTGACTGATATTACCCACAGAAGAAGTCCACGTTTTGCCAGTTCGCCAGTAAGGTCTTTTCCATCAGAAGGACTATGCAATGCTTTTTCATAGGGTTCGGTCGAAGCACCTGAATTACGGGTAACAATTCCTCCATTCACAGTGACAAAACCCTTCTTCCGGAGCTGGCCGAATCCTATCTTAAACTGGGAATGCTTCTGGAGATCTGCAATCGGAGTGTTAACCCCTTCTCGAATGAGATTCAGGATTTGCGTCTCAGGAAGCCCGTTTTCCAGGTACTCCTTTCCTTCGGGGGTATACTCGTAACCAGTGTCAGAAATCGGCTCTACTTTTACAAGGCCCCGCTCTTCAGCAAGGTGTCCCCACTGTACGACTGCTTCCGGAGTTGCCTGGAGCACCTGTGCAAGCCGGGGGGCGTCCGCCTTGTCTTCCTTCGACAACACGACAAGAAGCCGTTTTTCGTTCAGGGTCAGTTCCGCCATCTCACACCTCGATCTTATCTTCCGCTGCGTCCATCTTCTCCCGAAACTCTTTCAGGAACGCAAGGACCCGCTCGGCCGTATCCTTCTTGCACTGCCCGCAGGTTATCTCTCCCGAAAGGCAACGCCTCCGGATCTCCTCAAGTTCAGAATCCGCTTCAACCATGTGGAAGAGGTTCAGGAGATACAGGGAACACTTGTCCGGTTCCCCGCCAAGCCGTTTCTGCTCCTCAAGCGTCACCCGTCCACCCGTAAGAGCACCCATCACTTTCTTCCGGACAACGGAATCCGGTTCTGCAAACCCGATGAAACTCTCCGGAACGCTGCTCGACATCTTCCCGCCCTGCAGCCCCGGGAGAAACCGGTGGATGGTGGACGAAGGGGTGATGAACCCGGAACCACCGTTCTGGATCTCGATCTGCCGGACCGTCTCGCTCACATCGGCACAATTCCCGCCCCGTATATCTACATGGCCCTCGTATTTTTTTGAACCGGGAAACGCCTTGTGCACGTCCTGGAGCGCTTTCTCCGGGGCATTCTTGGACCGGACACTGATATATCCGTCCCGGGTCTCGACCGTGAACATCCTGAACTTGTGGGCAATCCCCCTGGTGAGCCGTATATGAGGGTCCTGGTCAATCCCGACCGGCACTAGCGTCGGTGCCGGGCCTGCATCCATCTGGGGATAGAGTATATCCGCAACCTGAGTTATGACGCTCATTGCATGGGCAAGCGCCGTATCTTGGCCAAACCCGTAGATAGCCTGGAGCTCAGAGAAATTCACCCGTGTCGCCGATTCAAAGGCGAGGTCCTTAAGCCGGTCGTTTCTGCTCTGGAAATAGGTCTTCCCCTCGTACCCGAGCGCATAGAGGCACTTGAGATATTCCTTCCCGAATTCGTTGCACTGGTCCCAGGAAAGGGCCCGCACTGCGTGGGCTTCCCGGTCGGCAATCGTAATATAGCCCTGCGCCCCCTGCCGCACATGCCAGACCACCTCTTTCATCAGCATCAGGTGGCCGAGATGCGGGTGGCCGGACGGCATAAACCCGGTCAAAAGGTAAAATGATTTTTTGTTCCGGATGGCATCTGCTATCCGCTGGTAGTCCCGGTGGCCGGTGACAATCCCCCGCCGCATAAAGTACGGGACATCGGGAAGGCCCCCAATCGCATTTTCTATCGGCTCGATCCCGAACTCAGAAAAAAGCCGGTCCATCTCCATGGTCGGGTTGCTGGACCACGGATTGATATCGGTCGCCATGGTATGCTGCTCACAGTTTTATTCGTCCGAATTCGACGTACTGGATTCTCTGGTTATATACACAGCCAAAGAACATCTTCTTTTTCACGCTGTGCGCCATCCGGACCGACCGGGAGATCGTGGACATCGGGATGGCGGCATCCCGTGCAACGGCATGGACCAGCATCTCGGAGTGGACTTTCTCTCCCGAATACACCCGGAAATGGTGGCCGAATTTGTAGCCGGTCCGGGGCGTGTACCCCCGGTTCCTGAGATCGGTGAATACCGCCACCTTTTCCTGGAGTTCCTGGTCACTGGTCATCGATGATGCAATGAATTCCTCGGGGGTGACAGGTTTTCCGTTCTCGTTCAGCTGCATCGCTTCCTTCCCAATCAGGTAGGCAGCTTCGACCGGCGACACGAAGAGCCGGTCGTCATCCAGCCGGGTCCCGAATCCCTGTTCCTCCAGATCGGAATTCCGGGGAACATGCACGAGAATTGATTTTCCGCAGATGATTGCCTCATGCCGGTCCGGGACAGTCATCGCACCGGAAACCGGGACCTCCTGAATTTTTATCTCGTAATAGGTCAGTTCGTCTTCGTCATCCACAACTGCGAGGACATACTGCTTGCGCATGTTCCGGGCAGAGGATACATCTTCAATCAGGAGATCGAACTTGATGAGGTTTCTCTCGGATAATACCCGGATGAGGTACTGGGATTCCCCTTTCCCCGGTTTCTGTCCCCGCCGGAATACCCGGAAATCGTGGGGGCCGGTCTGGACGACATACCCCCGCTCCCGTATGTCACGGTACACGAGATATTTCCTGAGAAAATTTTCTTCTTTCGCATAATACAGGAGAAGACTCTCGAAATCGAATTCTTCGATCTCTATTTTTCCCCGGTGGACCAGGTAGAGCGCTTCAGCCGGGGAAACGCGGATCCCATCCTTCTCCGGCCTTCCGTATCCGCTCTGTTCGTACAGGGGAAGTCCATCGGCAGACAGGACGACTCCCTTGTCCTCAAGTTTTGCCTTCACGTCCCGGAATAATTGGGGGTACATGGTAATAATAGGGGAACGTAGCCGGGAAATCGGGTAAGATGAGGATACAGGTGGGCTGGCGACAATGAAACTTCGGATCCAAACAGGGGGATTCTGATTTTTCTGACGAGTACACAGCCGTATTTATACCGGCAGAAAGAACAATTTTTTAAAATATCCACGCAAATATGTGAGATCGGATTATTGTTCCGATCCTGCATCCCCGACAGGATCCTGACGGGGTTTCAGTTTTCAGAGCAGCATCTTCCACTCCACAGTTTCAGGATGTATCACGATAGCATGGCCACAACAAGGGGCACCAGGCACTTCATCAATATGGCGGCATTTCTCCCCCATTCCGAGAGCAACGGGCCGGGTGCGCGTGCCGTCCTCTGGGTCCAGGGCTGCCCGATACGATGCCCGGGCTGTTTCAATGCAGAATTCATTCCATTCCGGGAACGTACGCTCATCGGAATCCCTGATATTGCAGATATTATCCTGAGTCTTGAACATATTGAGGGAGTGACCTTTACAGGGGGAGAACCCTTTGCCCAGGCAGGAGCCCTTGCCCGTCTCGGCAGGATACTTCAGGTTGCGGGAAAAAATATCGTGACCTTCACCGGTTACGGGTACGAGGATCTTGCACGAGATCCTTCAAATGGGGATGCTGCGGCCCTCCTTGAAGTTACCGATCTCCTCGTAGCTGGGCCGTATTCCCCGGAAGAGCGCAAAACCCTGCATTTCCTGACACCCGAACTCCAGGGGAGGGTTCCCGACCCGGAAAATCTCTTTGGAACCGCCGAATACCTGATTCGCCAGGATGGGACAGTGATCACGACCGGATTTCCCAGTTCTGCCGTGCCCGGCTGTCGGGAGACCGGCTTTGCTCCGGTACCTGGAGGGAGGTAACAATGTCTCACTTCACTAAAGTTGCCACCGAGTTCCGGAACCGGGAGGTTCTTGTCCGTTGTCTCTCGAAGATGGGGTACACCCTGCAAGAGGACGGCATGGTGCAGGGATACCGGGGTGTCGAGAAAGCCGACTTCTCCATCGAGACCGGGAACGGCTACGGGATCGGGTTCCGGTTGAACTCCCGTGGCACGTACGATATAGTTGCAGACTGGTGGGGCGTTGAAGGGACTAGCGACAGGAACCTGCTCGCGAAGCTCAAAAAGGAAGTCGGCAGGATCCAGCAGGAATATGCAGAGAGAACGGTCATGGACGAAGTTGCACATGAGGGATTCCGTGTTGTCGAGAAAGTGGAGGAGGAAGATGGTACTGTACGAATACTCGTCAGGAGATGGGTGTAGGGGAGGCACGATGCATGGGGAACTCTGATGTTGTCCGGACTATCGATATTGCGCTCCGCTCCCGGATCACCCTGATAATTCTTATCACAGTAGAAGAGGAGCGGGCCCTTAGGTCGGTAAAGGAAGTATGCACAGGGACAACTCCACCCCGCCAGTGTATCACCTGGGATATTGCGGACGGGTTTACCACACTCACCGGCACCGCCCCATCGCTACCCCAGAAAAAAGACCCGCTTACAGCTCTCGACGATCTTGGGAAGACCGAGGATAATGCAGTAATAGTCCTCCGCGATTTTCACGAATTCTGGAATAATCCCGGGGTAAAACGGAAATTACGGAACTGTGCCCAGGCATTCCGGTTCAGCAGGAGATCGATCCTGATAACCACTTCCTCCAAGAAAGTGCCGGATGAGATCCGCGACGATGCAGTTATTCTCCAATTTCCCCTTCCCTCTGTTGCGGAACTCACCCGGGAACTTGATTCCCTCACGCAGAGCAGCGGGATTCCGGTCTCTTTGACGCCGCTCGGAAAGGAAAAACTAATCCAGGGGGCTCTCGGGATGACCCTCAACCAGGCGCGCAGGTCTTTCTCAAAAGCTATCGTAACCCGGGGCTGTCTTGATGAACGGGATATCGATGCGGTGATCGCTGATAAGAAAGATATCCTGAGTTCAAGTGAGGCGCTGGAATTCTACGGCTCCACGGAAAGCCCGGAGAATGTCGGGGGCCTTGCTGTTCTGAAAGACTGGCTCCGGCTTCGTGAACGTGCATTCACCGGTGAGGCCCGCAAGTACGGCCTGCCAGCTCCGAAAGGGATTGCTCTTATCGGGATTCCCGGGACAGGAAAAAGCCTGACCGCCCGGATGATTGCCGGGATCTGGAAACTGCCACTCATCAGACTTGACTCAGGGGCACTCTTCGGGAGTCTCGTGGGAGAATCGGAAGAGAGAACGAGGCGTGCTCTCCACCTTGCGGAAACTGTCGCGCCCTGTATCCTCTGGGTGGATGAAATCGAGAAAGCATTCGCGTTCGGGAACGGAGACTCCGGGACGAGCCAGCGTGTCTTTGCACATCTCCTGACCTGGATGCAGGATAAGACTGCGCCCTGCTTTGTTGTTGCAACCGCGAATGACATTTCCGCTCTTCCCCCCGAACTTCTCCGGAAGGGGCGTTTTGACGAGATATTCTTTCTCGACCTTCCGGATTTCCGGGAGCGGAAGGAGATCCTCGCGGTCCACCTCAGGAAACGGAAATGCCTGCCTGCCGAATTCGATCTTGACCAGCTCTCCCGGGCATCGGAAGGATTTGTCGGCGCAGAAATCGAGCAGACCCTTATTGATGCGATGTACGTCTCATTCAACGATGATTTGCGGCCGGTGACGACTGCAGATATCCATGAGGCCATGAAACGGGAAGTTCCCCTCTCCCGTTCGCAGAGAGAGAAAGTTGAGGCGCTCAGGACCTGGCTCCGGGAAGGGAGGGCAGTCTCTGCTTCCGGGATAACATCTACCCAGGCAACCCCGCCGGAGGGTATCCGTCTCGACCCGCTCGATAGCCGGAACTGAACCTATTCATGCCGATCTCCCCGACCCTCTTTTCCCGGATTCCGCAATCTCTTCCTGGCATCGGTCCCGTGATGGATCGGCTACACCTGCATTCCCTTGCAACATCATACCTCCGGGGTGATTTTCAGGCAATACCAGGACTGGCCTGGATCGTTTCAGAATCTCCATCCCCGGAAAACAGTACCCGTGCCGAATCGCTCTTACGGGATCTCCTTCCAGGGAAAGCAACAGATGTGTTTTGTCAATATGTCTGCGAACACCCGAATTCCCGGCTGATAGCATTTGCACGGACAATTACTTCCCTTCCGACTGAACCCGGAAGCCGGGCTTTCTATTCCGCACTCATCGGTTTTTGGGGGCAGTGGGAGTGCCCGCCGTATGATGACCGGGATACCTTTCCTGTATCATTTCTTGAAGGGAGCCGTCTGGCGCGGCTCCGGGTGATATCTTCAGCCGGGGAACACCGAACAATGGCACTCCTGATTGGGAGACTCTTCAGCCCCGGTCACCCGGAAGTCCCTTCGCGACTCACGGCAGGGGAGTGGGACGCTATCATTGCCGGGCTCATAAGAGAGAGGGAGTACCTGGAATTATTCCGGACTCTCTTCAATGCACCCCTGATCAATGCCAGGGAGATCACCTGGCTCCTTAAAAAATCGGGATGGATTCCGACGAATCCTGCCGACCGGGACCTCCTTCGGGACCTCATTTCCTGCTGCACCGGGCCGGCCTGGCTGCCGGAACCTCCAGGTCCGTCCCGGGATCTCACTTCCCCGGCTTCCCAGGTAAACCGGGTAGCGATAACAGAAGAGGGGATTCTCGTTACAAGCAGTTATACCGGGACCCTCCGCTGGTGGCAGCTCCCGTTCGGGGAGTACCTTGCGGAGGATACGGGCCACCAGAGCCCGGTTGTCACCATTTATACTACTGCAAACGCAGCCTCCACGGTATCTGCCGGTTACGACGGGAACCTGCACTTCCATGATGGCAGGGGTTCCCTGATCCGTACTCTTTCCGGTGAAGGAACCCCGGTCACTGCATGTGCAGTCTCTAGGGAAGGCTCACGGATAGCTACGGCAGCCTCACAGGGAGAAATCACAGTATGGAATATTCCAAGCGGAACCCGTAGAACAATCACCGCCCCGCTCTCTTCTCCGGTAATCCGTCTCGCCTTCTCTCTCACGGGAGAATACCTTGCTGCAGGTTCTGAAGATGGGACAATCCGGGTCTTGAAGGAAGGGACGGATGACCAGTGTATATTGATACCGGGAGAAGGCCACGCAGTCAGGTTCCTGGGATTTGTCCAAACTGGCCAAAACATCTGCCTCATCTCGAGCTCCGGGGGACGCGGAATCCCTCTCCGGTTACTACCGGAGGGTTCGATTTCCGGGGTGGCAGTACTACCGGGAAATGTCCGGTGTATCGCGGTCTCACCCAGGGGTGACCTCCTTGCCGCTGCAGGCAAAGATAAAATAATTCACCTCTTCGCAATTCCCGGGGGAAATTCCCGGGGAACCCTGTCCGCATTCCGAGGTTCATTCACGACCCTGGAATTCACAAAGGACGGAAACACTCTTGTTTCCGGCAACAGTGACGGCTCAGTCCACTCCTGGGATATGCGCGACCTCACGCTGATCGCGGAGACACGGGCCCACAAGAAGGCAGTACGGCAGATTGCCGTCTGGGAAGCAGGAAATGCCATAGTGTCGGTGGGAGATGATGATCTCGTCAGGGTGCTGCGACTTCCTTTACTCACTCCATTAAACACCCTCCGGAATCATGCCGCAGGGATCACCTCGCTTGCCCTAGTCAGAGATGACACGCTCGTACTTACCGGAGACTGCGACGGAAGGGTGAGAGCCTGGAATCTGCCGACAGGACATCCGGATACCGGTTTTGATGCCTACACAACCGGAATTGTTGCCCTTGCTGCAACTCCCGATGGAAGTTATGTCGCTGCTTCCGGAAAGGACAGGTCGCTCCGGATCTGGGACCGGGCAACGGGAGATATCCTCCGGGACTTTTCACAGGCCGAAAATACCAGTTGGGCGGTTGCCATAAGTCCCGGGGGAAAACTCCTTGCCTCGGGGGGATGGGACGAGGTCATCCGTATCCACGATATCGCGGATGGCTCGCTCAAAGCAACCTTGACCGGTCACACGAGCGTTGTAACAGCCCTTGCATTCTTTCCGGACGGCGCCTGCCTGGCGAGCGGAAGTAACGATTGTACCATCCGTATCTGGGACACCCGGACCGGAAAACACATCAGGACCATCGGAGACACCAAAAAGCAGGTGAACTGTATCACCCTGAATTCGGAGGGAAACCTTCTCGCAGCAGGTTCAAAAGACGGGATTCTCCGGATCTACCGACTCCCTGATGCGGAAGTCCTTGCGGTAATCAAAGGCCACAGCGATGCAGTCCAGTGCCTGAGTATCCACCCATCGTCCGCAGTCCTTGCAAGCGGGAGCCGCGACGGGTCGCTCTGTCTCTGGAATATTCCGGATGGCAGGCCGGTCCATCCGATCAAGGGTTTTTCCGGACCAGTCACCTGCTGTGCATTTTCCCGGGACGGAACCTTCCTTGTTGTCGGGTCTTCTGATGGCACCCTCAGTACCCTGCCGGTTCCCTGGCTCCGGACGCTGGGAGAGGCAACCCCGGATGATCTCATCTCTGTCCAGAGAACAATCAGGGAATTCGGGAACAGGTGTGCGGTTCCAGAACCCTGGCTCTTCCTTGAGACCGCGCTCCGGGGTAAATTCCGGTACGAGATCGGGATAGGGGACTATATCCCCGGCCCGTCAGAATTTGACATAGAAATTGTGGAGTGATCCAATGACCAGGAAGATTGCAATCAGGTTCGGTTCCGACGACACCATTATAGCCTGCTCCCGAAACGAGGGAGAATCCCCCGCAATTATCTCACTCCCTCCGCTTTCCACACGGGATATTCCGGAAACCGGGACAGACATCACATCCACCCAGGTTATTCCCTCGGTCATCCACTATGGACCCGAAGGAAAAACCCTCGTTGGCGGCGAGGTGGCAGAAGCCGGGCTCTGTACCCAGGTAGGAACGCTCCACCACCTCCGGGACCATATCCTGCTCGGCCGCTCGGCACGGATTCGTATCGGGGAGACCACCCGTACCTATGAAGCCGCGGGGGAGAATTACCTTCACACTATCTTCACCGCTCTTCAGAAAGAGAATCTTCTCGACTCCTCAGTGAATCTTATCATGACGATCCCGGCAGGTGCCCCGGAGCGGTATACAACATGGCTTCCTGAAGTTGTAGCCGGTGCGGGCATACCGGAAGTCCAGCTGATCGATGAAGGCTCCGCAGCAGCCCTGGGTTATGGCATGGAGCTGGAACCCGGGATGCTGTTCTCGGTGATAGACTGGGGCATCTCATCAGCGGGCGCGATGATTCTCCAGGTTGAGCCCGGGAACGGGACGGAATCCCATCACCTTTCACGGGTTATCAGCCAGGCATCCATGAACCAGGGACTTGGTTCTGTCGACCGCTGGCTTCTCGAAGAGACCCTGGCTGGCGGAAACCGGATACCGGGCACAGTTCCGGATTCGCTGGTCCGCACCGACAATCTGCGACTCTGCAGGAGAGTCTGGGAATCGCTTCTGGTCCGGAATTCAGCAGAATTACAGATTCCCGATCCCGGTTCACGTACGCTGGTAACCCGTACCTGGACCTGGGAATCATTTCAGGAAATGCTGGAACACCGGGATTTCTTCAGGCAGACCGGTGCAATGCTCTCATCCCTCATTACCGGAGCCCAGGGAAAGGGCTACAATGCCCGGGACATTGCACAGGTTCTTGTAACCGGTTCCTCCAGCCATATCCCATTCCTGAAAGAAGAGATTCTTTCCCGGTTTGGAAACGTCCGGATCCTGGATAATCACCCCCGGGAGGCGGTTCCCTTTGGCGCTGTACGGTTCGGGGAGGGGGGGCTTCCCTTCGGCCGCATCGGGCATGACTACGCACTCCGGTACTGGAGTTTTTCCGCGAACTGCCACAAGTACCGGATTATTGTCCGTAAGGGGACGCCGTATCCCTCCCGGGATGTTATCAGCAGGATCATAATCCGCGCAGTTTTCGATGGACAGACAAAGTTTGCACTTCCGGTTTATGCTATGAAAGAAAACGGAACCGAAGCTGATCATGGCTTCGAACTGGTCCCTGACCCGGATGGTGCGATGCGACTAGGGACAAAGGCTGCCGCCAAGGGAGAGAATCCGGTACTCCGATGTGTCAATGAGAAAGAATTCGCGCTGATTACGACTTTCTCACCGGGGACCAGGAACGAAAACCATCTCGAACTCGCGTTTACACTGGATTCCCGGAGGAGACTTCTCGTAACAGCCCGGGACCGGAAAAACCTTCGGGCTGTCGTGAAAGAGATGGTCGTTGCGACCCTGACATAATCCTATGTGCGAGAAAACCCAACAGATATAGAACGAGTGAAAGAGCGGGAAACTATGGAGATTCAGGAACTGGAAATTATCATCGACAGTAATGGCATTACAACCATTCACGTGAACGGTGTGAAGGGCTCCGGTTGCGAAGCGCTGACAAAAAACCTTGAGAGCCGTATCGGCGACGTGAAGGAGAAAAACCTCACTCCCGAGCATTTCGAAGAATCCAATGAAGTACGGGTAGAAGAAACCAGAACCAGATGATTTTTCTGTCGGGAACAGGTCACGGTTTCAGGCCGCAAGTTCCCGTACTTTCAGAATATTCCCTACGTCGTCCCGCCGTTCATCAATCGGTGTTTCACAGATGAACGGGAGATCCCGTATCAGGGGGTTGTGCAGAATCCTGCGGAATCCTTCCTCTCCGATTGCACCGAGACCGATATGCTCGTGCCGGTCAAGCCCGCTTCCCCTCTCTCCCTTTGCGTCATTCAGGTGAATTGCCCGGAGCCGCCCGATACCGATGATCTCATCAAAGTGTGCGAGAGTATCTTCCAGCCCCTTTTCTGATTTCACATCATATCCTGCCGCAAACGCATGACAGGTATCAAAGCAGCAGCCCACCCGGGGGGCTGCATCGATATTCATGAGAATGGCGTGGATATCCTCAAAACTGCTGCCGACACTGTTCTTTTCCCCGGCGGTGTTTTCGAGCAGGAGCATTGCGGAACCTGAAGCATTTGCGAGAGCTTCATTAATGGCATTCACGACCCGCTGCCGTCCCCCGGCTATTCCGTCCCCGAGATGATGTCCCAGATGGGTCACCAGGTACGGAATCCCGAGCTGATCACACCGGACGAGTTCTGCTGTCAGGGTTGTAACTGATTTTTCATAGACTTCAGATTTCGGTGATGCAAGATTGGGAAGGTACGGCATATGATCTACGGGAAGAAGGCCGGATATCTTAACTGCTTTCCGGAATGCTTCCTGTTCTTCCGGAGTTAATTCCTTGAAGCCCCAGCCCCGGGGATTCCGGGAAAAGATCTGGAAGACATCGCACCCGCGCTCGCTCGCACGTCCGACCGATTGATCGATAGATCCGGCTATCGAAACATGCACTCCCACCCTCACCATCAGGTACCACCCGTTGCCGGTTTCATCAGGATTCTGTTCTCTGCAGGATCTGAAATAACCAACCGATGGCGATCAGATACCCGGTAATCTTAAGGCAGCACGGGAAAATGTACTCCGGATATGAAGATCGGAAAGCAGACACAGATAATTATCGGCGTCATCGTAATCGTGGTGATCGCTGCTGTTGGATGGTATGCATTCATCCAAAAACCGCTCCCTACGTTATCTGAAGATAACCTGGATGCAATTAATCACTACAACACGGGAAACAGCATGGCAATGGAGGGCAAGTATGAGGATGCCCTCAACGAGACAGAAAAAGCCCTCGCCATCAATTCAAATTTTCCCCCTGCCTGGGTCCAGAAAGCAGATGCCCTGAACCATCTCGGCCAGTATTCCGAGGCAGTTAATGCGACGAGCCGTGCCCTGTCATTAAACTCAACCGACAATTCTACGAAAGCGATGGCCTGGGCAGTACGGGCAGATGCCCTGAATAATCTTGGATTGTACGAGCAGGCAATCGTCGCAAGCAATACCGCCCTTCAGCTGGAACCTGAGCTCCCCATGGCTGCAACAACCAAAAGTTTTGCTCAGTCTATGCTCGCAATGGTTTCCAATGGAACCGGAAACACTTCGGTCCGAAAACAACCGGGAACTGCTACCGGTTAAATACCGGTGCATTTCCACGACTCATTTTTTCCCATCGGCAAGCCGCTTGAGAAGTGCTTCACCGAACTCACGGGTCCCATACTTCCCGCCGAGATCCCGTGTCCTGATGTCTTCCCTTAAAAGTGCATCCATAGTCAGGTTCACCCGTTTTCCGGAGTCTGGGTCCCCGATATAGTCAAGCAACATTGCAGCACTCCGGACCGCCGCTACCGGGTTGGCGAGATTCTTTCCTGCGATATCAGGAGCACTCCCGTGAACCGGCTCAAAAAGGGCATTCCGCTCTCCAATATTTGCGCTGGGGAGCATCCCAAGCCCGCCCACAAGATAGGCAGATACATCGCTCAGGATATCCCCGAACATATTCTCGGTAACGATGACATCGTATGCGGCCGGATGCATCAGGACATCCAGACAGAGCGCATCGATGAACCGTTCATTCCAGGGAACTCCGACCATATCGGCTTCACCACGGGCAATGTCCCGGAAGAGGATATCTGCCTTGAGAACGTTTGCCTTGTGACCTATCGTGAGGAATCTCCTGCCTTTCGCAAGACTACAGGAATACCTGGCAATCCGTTCGCAGCCGGTCCGGGTCAGGACCCGCAGGGAGGTCGCACAATCGTTCTCGATCTTCTCGATCCCGGCATAGAGCCCTTCGGTGTTCTCCCGGACGATGATGATATCGAACCCGTCGCCTTTCACCGGCCGGACATTCGCGTACAGGTCGAGGGCTTTCCGTATTGCAACCACGCAGCTCCGGTACTCCGGTGCCGGGGGTGTGGTTATCGCGCCAAAGAGGACTGCATCTGCTGCCCGAAGGTCAGTTATCTCGTCATCCGAGATCGCGCTTCCCGTCCGCTCCCACCTGCCATACCCGATTTCGACCGGATAGAACTCCAGATCCGGCCGCAGTGTCTCGATAACCTGGCGTGCAACCGGGATCACCTCATGTCCAATCCCATCCCCTTCAACGACTGCAATCTTCATTGCGACTCCTCCATTCCACTGTAATCTTCCTGACCGCATCTGCTATCTGTGAAGGGGATGCTCCCCAGTGAACGACAACCCCGCGTTTTCCCTGCCAGACTCCGATCCCCTCGCGTTCGCTCCGGCAGCACCGGGCGATAAAGGGTTCGGCATCTACAGAAGCAAGCGGACAGATCTCATCGAACAGGCCCTCCCTGCCGCAGCATTCCCGGTACAGCTGCCGCCCTGTCATACATCCCGCCACCCGGTCGTCGGGCCGTAATTCGTCCCGGTCAAGGGTCCGGTAGAACCCCGCAGCCCGACATGGAAAGACATCGGACGGGAGGGATGCAATATCCCGTACATGATGCTCAAAGGAAATACCAAGGTCCCCAAAGAGCCCCACAGATTCCAGTTCCCGGATCGTCGCGGAGAGAACCGGGCGGGGTGGGACGATATCGTAGATATGGATGACCTGGAATGCGGAGGGATCCGGATCCAGGACGAACGTCATGTTTTCATCGAGGCTCGTGAAGACCGTGCAGCGTTTCCCAGATTCAGAAGCCAGCTGTACAAGGCGTGCGCGGTCGTGAATCTGGACTGGTACCGGATGCACGGATACTTCACCCGATGCCGCAAGAACCCTGACATTCCGGATACTGCGCATCACACTCTTTTCTTCAGGATCCGGGTCAACTTCCAGGACCTCGTATCCCCCGTCCGTTTCCCGCAGGAGATACCTGGAGAGAAAATAGACCTTCTCGCCGCAGGGTTTCGTCCCGGTCTGCCCGACCAGCTTGCAGTGGGGGGGGAAGATCACACCCGCTTCCTCCAGAGCTCAACGAGCCCCCCTGATACAAGGATCTCCCGCATCTTTGGGGAGAGTGGCTTTACGGCAACCCTCCTGCCACCCGATTCAATCCAGCCTTCTTCCAGGTTAAAGACAACCCGGTCCCCCTCAGTACAGCAAAGTTCCGCTTCAAGAACCGTGAGTCCAAGATTGATCGCGTTCCGGTAAAAAATCCTCGCGAAACTGGGCGCTATTACTGCGAGAACGCCTGCCTCGCGGAGTGCAACCGGAGCCTGTTCCCGGGACGACCCGCAGCCGAAATTTTTCCCTGCCACGATAATTGCCCCGCTCAACTTCGCTGCGAGAGTAGGATCGAGATCCTCGAATGCATGCTCAGCCCAGATGCTCCTGTCCTTGGTCCGAAGATAGCGGCCGGCGATAATGATATCCGTATCTATATCCGGCCCAAGACAGACCGCCCGTCCTTCCCCGGGCATCTCATACCACCTCCCTTGGATCGGCAATTTCTCCTTTGAGAGCACTTGCTGCCGCCGTGGAGGGAGAAGCAAGGTAAATTTCCCCGCCGACACCCATCCGGTTCCGGAAGTTCCGGTTCGCCGTGGACAGGCAGACTTCCCCATCGCCGATGACGCCCATATGCGACCCGATGCAGGGACCGCAGCCCGGCGTGCCGATTGTACAGCCTGCGTCAAGGATGTCTGACAGAATACCGGCATCAGCTGCCTGTTTCAGAACTGCCCGGGATGCCGGGATAACAATGGTCCTGACCTTCACCTGTCTGCCCTTAACATAGCGGGCAAACCGTTCGATGTCCTCGTACCTGCCGTTCGTGCAGGTCCCGACAAAGACCTGGTCGAGCGGTGTTCCCGCGACTTCATCAACCGGTTTCACCGTATCAACCCGGTGCGGCACGGCGACAACCGGCCCAAGGTTATCCAGATCCAGGCAGATTTCACCTGCATACGAGCAGGATTCGGGAACCTGGGGGTCGACTGATTTCCCGTAGCTGGCGAGATACTTCCGGGTCACATCATCGCAATAGAAAATCCCGTTCTTTGCCCCGGCTTCAATCGCAAGGTTGCAGAGCGTAAACCGGTCCGGGATGGGAAGATCCCCTACTCCGTCACCGATGAATTCCAGTGCCTTATATGTGGCCCCGTCAGCTCCCAGCCTGCTGATATAGGTGAGTGCAATATCTTTCGCTTCTACACCGGAGAAAAGTTTTCCTTCAAGTTGCACCGCTATCGTTTCCGGGACCCGTAACCAGGTCATCCCGGATGCCCAGATTGCTGCCATATCGGTTGCCCCGACACCGGTTGAAAACGCCCCGAGTGCCCCGGGCATACAGGTATGAGAATCTGCGCCAACGATAATTTCTCCCGGGAGCACAATTCCCTCGCTCATAACCTGATGACAGATCCCTCCGCCGACATCTGAGAACCAGATGCCCTGTTCCTGTACAAAATCCCGGAGTTCGTGCTGGAGACCGGCTGTTGTACTGTTGTTCGCAGGAACAATGTGATCAAAGATAACGTAAAGCCGGGTGGGACAGGCTGGTTTCGCAACGCCCATTGTCCGGAACGATTCCAGGGTGAGAACCCCGGTCCCGTCATGACAATAGGCCCGGTCAACCTCCCGGTCGACATACTCTCCTGCCGATGCACCCAGAATCCTCTCGGTGAGCGTACTCATGACGGGGAATCCTCCTTCACCAGGTGGATGAGTTTTCTTAAGACATCGGGAGTGATGTTGCACTTCTTCTCCCCGACTTCCTTGACCCGGTCCAGCACCTTACAGATCTGGCTGTCCGTCAGGTTGCACCCAAGAGATGCAACCACATGCTCAAGAGCTTTTTTCCCGGTGTGTTTACCGAGGATGAAATGCCGCTCTCCCCCGACAAGTTCCGGGGGAAAGTGTTCATAGGAGAGGGGATCATCAAGGATTGCAGCGATATGAATACCACTCTCGTGGGCAAACGCGTGTTCCCCGACAACGGGTTTTGTTTTCTCGATCAGGATCCCGGCATACTTCTCTACGGTTCGCGAGATTTTCTGGAGATGGGAGAGATCGTACCGGTCCACACCGCCTTTCATCCGGAGAGCTATCAGCACTTCTTCCAGAGCTGCATTCCCGGCCCGTTCCCCGATCCCGTTCACGGTCGTATGGAGCTGGAATGCCCCGGCTTCCGCTGCCGTGATGGTATTCGCGGATGCAAATCCCATGTCGTTGTGGCAATGGGCGCAGAACGGGATGTCCACTGACGCCACCAGATCGGACATGATACGGTACATCTCGGTCGGGATGAGGCAGCCAACAGTATCTGCGAAACTCACGAGTACTGCCCCGTGCTCTGCGGCACACCGATACACATGTTTCAGAAACTCAGGTTCGGTTCGGGAAGCATCTTCGGCCGCAAACCTGACTTTGACACCATGATCGCGTGCAAAATCAATCATCAGGAGGGCATCCTGGAGCACATCTTCACGGTTTTTTTTGAACTTGAGCCGGACATGAAGTTCGGATGTCGGTATGAAGATACTCACCATGTCGACCCCGCAATCTATTGCAGTGCTGATATCGGATTCCCGGGCCCTCGCAAACCCGCAAATCCTTGCGTCAAGGCCAAGGTTTGCTATTGCAGTCACGCATTTTTTCTCATAGGGGGAAACCGCAGGAAAACCCGCTTCGATCACGTCTACCCGAATATCGTCAAGCATCCGGGCTATCTCTGCCTTCTCTTCGCAGGTAAAGGATACTCCGGGCGTCTGTTCCCCGTCCCTGAGAGTTACATCACAGATCTCAACATTCCACGGTTTCATGTTCTGCCCCCTCCGGGCATTCCCCATCAACAATTACCACTCGGAGCCGGTCCGGAATCGCGATAACGTCCCGGAGAAGGCTCTCGTCATCAGCATTGCACATTACCGGCTTCGCCCAGGTGAGATAGGGGCGGATATCAAAGGTGGACTGTTTCCCGGTCATCGCGGTGCAGGAATTTCTCATGACAATACAGAGGAGCGGAAGGTTCTTCTCCCGGACATCGACAAGCGCATTCAGGCCGGAGTGCATGAGGGCATAGTCCCCGATGAGAGCGGATCCGGTGCTCCTCGCTGCAATCGCGATACTCGCACCCATCCCGTAACTCGCGATACCCATTGAGTACGGCGGGTTCATGGCAAGGACGGAACACCCGGCGTCGCAGACCGGGTGAAGATCGGCGTCTTTCATGATATCGAGGAGTGTTTTGAACGGACAATTCTTACAGAACGTCCGATAGAACCCCCGGTCCTCCATACGCTGCGGGCGTTCCTGGGGAACCGGTGGTTTCAGGCCGCGATGGTCCCGTACAAACGGCCGTCCGTGTTCATGGATTGTTGCAACACCTGCCGCCCGGGCCGGCAGGGGATTCACAGTTACAATCCGCGTCTGCCCGGATTCAGCACCGGTCCCGGCAGTCTCACCATTCCACCGGTTGAGGGGGGACGCATCCGACCAGGAAAAGAGTTCCCGGTACAGTTCCTCTGCAGCAGTGATCCTCCCGTGCATCGTCCACACCCGGTCCGAAATACGGCCTTTCCCGTTTTTCCGGGGAACCGGGGTTCCCGTAACCTCGCTTTCAAGGATATGCGGAGTTATCCGTAGCATCCCCACCCGGGAAAACTGTTCCGATGCCTGGAGGACTGCCTCGACACCGGAATAACAGGTAGCGGGATCCGGTTCTACGACCGGGAGCTCCGCGAGTTCCCCGTAATACCGGGAGTCCTGGGCAGTCTGGGAGCCAATTGCATCCGGATCATCCCCGGCAACAAGAACGATGCCGCCAATAAGCCCCTGGGCCGTTGCCTGGAGGAGCGGGTCTGCGCATGCATTCACCCCGACATTCTTGATGACGACGGCAGCACGTCGTCCCATCAGGGAATCCCCGATGGCATACTCAAGCGCCGTCTTCTCGTTGATCACAATCTCTGCCCTGATCTTTGCCCCCAGATCCGTAATCGGGTACCCGGGAACCGTGTAGCGCCTGTCGGTAGATTGCAGCAGCCCATCCGTAAGAGCATCAAGTCCATTCATGCGTCGTCCCTCAAATGAATAAGATCGCAGCCCTGGCAGGCTGTACACATTGTCTGTGCCTGCCGGGGGTCCAGGCCGGCCGCGTCCAGTTCCTGCGAAAGAAACGTATGGAGCCGGAGAAGCCGCTCAGCGGACGGCCTTGGATAATCCTTCAGTCCTGCGGCCGGGTTCAGGGGGCGTAGTTCCGGGATCACTCCCATTCCGGTGAGATCCCGGATACAGGTTTTCATCTCTTCATCGGTCTCACCAAGCCCGATGAGCACATTAGAAAAGACATGGTTTTTCCCGAAGAGCAGAATTGAATGATCGAGCGCCCCGAGGATAGCCTGTCGGTCAAGTCCCGGGCACATTTCTCCAAACAGGACAGGGGTGGCTGCCTCCACATTGAATTTTACTTCGGCAACTCCGAGCGCATACAGCCGGGAAGGAGTTTCCGGGAGAGGATAAATTGTGACTCCTATCGGAAGATCGAACCTGCGGAGCGCTGCGACAACCTCGAGAACGTAGTGCTCCTCCTCCTCAATAGTATCAAGGACGCCGCTCGTCAGGGAAATCGCGTCGACCCGGTCCAGGACAGGTTCCACCATCGCCACTATTTCGTCAACCGGTTTTCTTCTCCTCTCCCTCTGGGACGGTACCGGGCAATACCGGCAATGGAAGATACAGCCGCTGCTCACCGTGATGAACGCCTGCCTGGGACAGTGATGGCCGACCAGGTCCAGCTCTCCGGAATACTCCTGCCCTTCAAAGATGAGTCTGGCTTTCCCGGAGCCCAGATGAACGAGCGTACTTCCTGCATTTGGGTTTACGGCAAGTTTCACCCGGTGATTCCCTTCCCGAAAGAAAACCGCACCGATTCCACCTGCGCCAGGTCCAGCTGTTGACTTTGCAATGAATTCATCTGCGGGAGCGCCTTCCAGCTTTGCTCCGCCTGACGCAAGGATACGGGCTTTTAGTTCTGTCCATTGCATAGCTCCAGTGCCTCCTCGTACTGGGTAAAGAAAGGGAGTGCTGCGATGGCTC
The DNA here is from genome assembly GCA_039683275.1 of Methanoregulaceae archaeon. GTDB lineage: Archaea > Halobacteriota > Methanomicrobia > Methanomicrobiales > Methanospirillaceae > JBDKRP01. The sequence continues at coordinate 74,777 of JBDKRP010000077.1, forward strand.
CAATAATTCCCCTGCCGTTCATCACGATCTCCAGCTTATCGCTCTTCACGTGGTCCAACATCTCAACCGATACCTCGCCACGTTTGACCGATTTTCCGAACTCGACGAGATCTGCACTTGGCGAAAATCCGTACCAGACGGCCATCCCGGTTTTTTCCGAAAGCGTGTATTTTTCCAGCAGCCGGTGATAATCAGCAACCAGTTTTCTGGGATCGTCAGTTGCAAATTCACAGACAATTGCAACACAATTCTTGGTCCGGTAGGGAACCGGGAAGAGCTGGACGATAGTGTGGGAGAGATACCGGGAACTATCGTCTTCAACCGCCTTTGCAATGTTATGGGCAAGCGTCCAGGTCGCTCCCTCTTCAGGGGTATCGGTATCATCGACCCCGATCAGGACGCGTCCCCGCCGTGGAAGCCATATTATGGATCTGGCAACTTTTCCACCGCCGGAAGGATCGCTTTCGCTCCGTATGACACCTTTTGCGGTGGTACGGCAGGCTGTTGCCCCGACACCACCGCCGCCCATACCGATATAGCTGATGGCAATCTCCCGGTCATCGACTGCAACACCGGATATCCCGGCCGGGAACCGGGAGCCTTCAAGCGCCAGGTCGACCGTTCCGGGCCGGGTCATGTACCTCATCGATCCGCCGACATTCCGGACGGATTCCACGAGCGGACTCTGCGCGTAATGCCGTTTCGTCCACATCGCGCCGCCGATACAATCAAAAAATTCCACGACCTCGACCCGGCTTCCGTCATCGCTCGCAACGCCGACAATCTGCGGGTAATGGACGACATAAGGTTCAGAGATGTTCACCATACAGACCTGCCGCTTCGATACCCTTGTCTGCCCAGAGCAGCGCGCCAAGGGCACCGATCCGTCCCTTCCGGAAGTTTGCATCAAGGAATTCCACACCGAGTTTTGCGGCTTCTTCTTCCGCTTCCTCCCGGGTCATAATGGCTGTCTTTACCCGTTCCAGGACAGGACTCTCCCAGGGAAACCCGATTCCCCGATAGAATGCAATACCGGTGTCGTCACTGACCGTTTGTTCCGAAACAAACTGTACTACATGTGCCTTAAGCGGAGCAATCTGCCCGGGTCTGACTGCAAAGATAAGTGCGGAGCCAACGCAGTTCGTCGTCTTCTTGGGAACGGCTGGGTTGAGCTGGATAAGCCGCATTCCCAGGAATTCAACACCCGGGATTTGGCAGGCTTCGGCACATTTGAGCGCAGTCACCCAGGTTGCACCCTTCTCTTTCGTGTCCGTGTCGTCGATGCCGAAGATCACTTTTTCGTACCGGGGAGATACAATCCGTACCCTGCTCACCCGGGCCCCGCCGACCTTGAGATCGTCTTCTGCGGGATATTCCGCACGGAGCACACCGGGTGCCTGAGGAAGGCAGGCCGCAACACCAACACCGGCGCCGGCAATTCCGGCCCAGCTCGTGACCACTTCATCCCCGGAAACCTCGACACCTTCCAGCGCCTGGCCGCCGATTTCCTCGGATGCCGCACCGAACGATGCGGGATATGACCCCAGGCGGGCCTGCATTGTCATGGACGTCCCCTCTACAGCACAGGAGACTGTTGCCCCTTTCGCCCGCATCCGGTTCATCGCATCCCATTCTATCGTGCCACGGGCACGGCAGTGTTCCAGGATCTCTGCCCGCCCGCTCCGCTCATCAACCATAACCAGAAACCGCTGCGCAAAAAGCGGCCCGAACCGGGTTCGTACTTCATCAGGTGTAAGTGGGATCATATTATGACCGAAATTTTCGTTAACAAAAGAATCGGTTATAATCTATTTAAGACGATCGATGAGTGAAAAAAAATCTGCACAAAAAATCAAAAAAAGTTAGAGCACCTTGTGGAGCTCAAGCTTGAAGGGCCCAAGGTTCCCGCCAAAGTTACCGGCACTGATGAATTTCACTCCGGGTACTTTCACGGCGGCCTTGATACCGGCTGCCATTGCATCAGCGACAACCTTCTCATTAACCCCATCAATGACAATCTCGTACACGGCATTCACGTTCACCGGGACCTTGCTGTCTGCAACTTTTCCTTTCAGGGTCGGGCAGTACTTCTCATTCGTACTTGCCGGCATGAACTTGTACTTCAGGCTCCCCACTTTGGAACCGCTCGCAACAATTCCGCCCGGGAAGCTCGTGATGACTCCCGGAAGAGCGTAGATAGCTTCGGATGCTGCCTGGGCCCCGAGGAGCGCTGCCATCTGGTTTTCCCCCATCACAAAGAAGTTGCCGCCGGCAACTCCCTTGACCATGCCGAACTCTTCCTCACCAATATATTCCCCTTCCATGATCGGGATTACCCAGCACTTCCGGCCACCGACTTCCTTCTGGTACTCGTACCCATCGCCGAAGAAATGGAGCTTGACCGGAATCTTTTCCTCGGAATCGGTGATACCGTTGAAGACTGCAGTCGTGGGGGCGGTCAGGACACACTCTGCCAGCCGCTCGACAACCTGCTCCTTCAGCTTCTTTTTGCTGGCGCAGATCAGGATGGAAACGCCGGGCCTTCCATCCGGAGTCTCCGATCCTTCCAGCTCCTGCTCGATTCCTGCCTCGCAGGGACAGCCGATGGCAGATGTTGCAAAACCAGTTGCCTCGGTTGCCGCTTTGACGGCCCATTCCTTCGTTACCGCGGTTATAATCACCCGGCATACCCAGGTAGGGAATGCTTCTGCATAGGTGTCGTCAATTGGAACTCCGTTGATGTCCATATACAGCCTCTGAATTAACAGAATAAGATGGTAATATGTAGCTACAATAAAGTTTCTAATTACTCTGAGAAGCGCAGGGAAAAAACCGGAGAAATAAATTATATATTGTTAACTTTTGGGTAAATTTAAAACAAATTTTTAATGAGCACCCCAAAAACCGCATTACAAGTCGCCAAATTTCAGAAGGTTTATCTAGATTATTTCCCCAGTTTTTTGATAATCGATTTTAGAATCGATCATATCTGGTAAGTGATAGCATGGCATTTGCACTGCATGTAAACATGGACCGTTGCACGGGCTGTAATAATTGTGTGGTGGCATGCCCCGTAGATGCACTGGAGCTCTATACAGTAGATCCCGTTACGAACGAAAAGATCTACCAGGTCAAGGATGGAAAATCCGTTGTCCTTGACTTCAAGCAGGAACTCTGTGCAGGCTGCGGTGTCTGCGTTGAGGCATGTCCCTATGATGTTATCAAGCTGGCCGGCCGTGGTGAGCTGCCATCGGCGGTTAATGTGTGACTTTAGTCGTGGAATCTAGTGAGGTTATTCAATGATCACAATGTTCCCCAAGTTTTCCAAGACGCGTGATGGCGACAACGTCATCATGGAGCAGAAGCTCCTCGCGCAGAAAAACAACCTCATCCTGAACTCAAAAACCTGTACAGGATGCGGCATCTGCGTTGAAGCATGCCCTGAAGAGGCCATCGCGCTGGGTCTTGTTGGAGCGACCCGGAGAGGCGCCATCGGATACGCGGCGCCGGTCGATGTGGATGAGACCAAATGTTCGTATTGTGGTGTCTGCGTCATCATGTGCCCCTTCAATGCACTGACGCTTAAGGTCGATGGCAAAGAGCGCCTTCCGATTCTGGAGAAGGAGGGATTCCCTGAATACGACATGAAGGCAGAGATCAACGATGAGAAGTGCGTAAAGTGCACCATCTGCGACGATGTCTGTCCCCGTGACGCCATCAACCGGAACGTTCCGGAGTATGAAGGCCAGGCAGCAACCGGTGCACCGAAACAGGCAGCGCTCAAGAGCAAGACGACCTTCAAGGTTGACGAAGAGAAGTGCACGCTCTGTGGCATCTGCGGCGCACTCTGCCCGGCAATCGATGTGAAACACAACGAGTTCACCGCGGAATCCGGAAAAGTCGAAGGCAAGGTTGTCTGGGACGAGTCAAAGTGCGACGCCTGCAAAGTCTGCGTCGAGATGTGCCCGGAAGAATGCATCACCGTGGAACGCGAGCTTGTCTCCGACAAGATGGACGGGAAAGTCGATATCGACAAGGATCTCTGCTGCACCTGCACATGGTGTTCCCAGAACTGCCCGACCGAGGCAATCACCGTGGAGAAGATTTTTGAAGGAGATATCGAATTCCACGCTGAGAAGTGCCCCGGCGGTTGTTCTACCTGTGTTGAGATCTGCCCGGCAAATGCAATCTACCTCCCCTCTCCGAAGCCTGCAGTTGAACTGAAAGGCAAGGAACAGGAAGCAACAATTGCCGTCAACAAGGATTTCTGTATTCTCTGCGGTGCCTGTGTCAACGCATGCCCGGGTGAAGATATCATTGTTCTCAACAGGACCGGTATCCGGATCAAGGGTAAGGAGACAGATCTCTTCAACAAAATCAAGGCAAAACTCTGCACCATGAGAACCTCCAAGGTAAAGGAGAATGTCCCGGGTCAGGTCAGCCTCAAGATGATGGAGAAGGCGTGATCACCATGGCACATGCAAAAGGTTACCCGGAAGCAATGGAGAAGAAACTCCAGGACCGCTATTTCTATCCCAATGAAGAATCAAAGCCGGAATTTCTTAAATCGGTAAAAGAAATCTCAATGACAATCCCCCATATGTGCTACCAGTGCGGAACCTGCACGGCATCCTGCCCATCAGCACCCAGGAGCTCATATCGTATCCGCAAGTTTGTCAGGCGTGCGGTTCTCGGGCTTGAAGAGGAAGCACTTACCGACCCGGATCTCTGGCTCTGCACAACCTGTTACAGCTGCACAGACCGGTGCCCTCGTGACATCGCACCGACAGATGTCATCATGGCAATGAGGAACCTTGCGTTCAAGCGGGATATTATTCCGGTCAATTTCCTCAAGACTGTCCAGGCCATCTACAACTCAGGTCATGGCGTCCCGAATAACGACGTTAACCGTGCAGCACGGGTCAAACTCGGACTCACCGCGGATCCGCCAACTACCCACATGTACAAAGAATACATACCGGGAATCCAGAAAATTCTCGACCACTACAAACTGAAAGCAAATGCCGACCGGATCGTGAAGGAGAGGGAGGGGTAAGATAGCATGGAAAACGGAGGCCACGAATACGCATTCTATCTCGGCTGTATTGCACCGAACCGTTACCCAGGTTCAGAGTCAGCCGCGATCAGAACATCCAAGAAACTCGGGATCAACCTTGTTGACCTGAAAGGAGCAAGCTGTTGTCCTGCACCCGGAGCTTTCGGGTCGATTGACCTGAATGTCTGGTATGCAATGGCAGCCCGGAACCTTGTCCTTGCAGAGCAGATGAACATGGATATCGCTCTCATCTGCAATGGCTGCTACAAGTCCATCTGGGAAGTCAACCACAAGCTGAAACACAACCAGAAACTTCGCGACGGTGTAAACACGGTTCTCAAGGAGATCGACATGCAGTACAAGGGTACCATTAATGTGTACCACCTTGCCGAACTTCTCTATGACCCGGAAATTGCGGGTGTTGCTGCCATCGCTGACAGCGTAAAGACCCCGCTGGACGCAAAAATTGCAGTTCACTATGGCTGCCACCTGCTCAAGCCCCGGAAAGACCGCGAGTTCAAGAACCAGAAGATGTCTAAGACAGAAAACGAAACCTGGGTTGAAGAGATGGTCGCAGCGCTCGGTGCAGAACCGGTCGAATACCGTAACAAGATGCAGTGCTGCGGTGCCGGTGGCGGTGTCCGCGGGTACGATATTGTCCACTCGCTGGATATCACGAACGAAAAGCTGATCAATATCCGGGAAGCTGGCGCTGACGCTATCACCGATCTCTGTCCCTTCTGCCAGCTCCAGTTTGACCGGGGCCAGATCGAGATCCAGGAAAAATTCGGCGTTAGCTACAATATCCCGGTGCTCCACTACTGCGAACTGCTCGGCCTTGCACAGGGAATGAGCCCGCAGGAACTTGCTCTCGACCTGCATGGCATCAGCTGTGAACCGTTCCTGCAGAAGGTACTCTAAGGAGGCACAAGAATGGCAGCAGCAAAGAAAACCACAAAGAAAGAAGCAGCACCGAAAGCAGCAAAAGTTGCACCTGCAAAGGCAGCGGAGAAATCCGCCCCGACAGCTGCAACGCAGCAGCACAACGTCAGTGCAAAGGATGCAAGAATCGGTGTCTTTATCTGTCACTGCGGTACGAACATTGCCGGGTCGGTTGACATCGAAGCCGTCCAGAACTATGCAAAGACTGTCAAAGGGGTTGAGTACGTAGATAACTACCAGTACATGTGCTCCACCCCGGGCCAGAAGAAGATCGATGACGCCATCAAGGAACACAAACTGACCGGTATCGTCGTAGCAGCCTGTTCACCGCGTCTCCACGAGCCGACCTTCAGGACTGCAACGAAGGAGGGTGGCTTAAACCCGTTCCGGTTCGAGATGGCAAACATCCGGGAACAGAACTCATGGGTCCACATGCACGACCGCGAGGGTGCAACCGAAAAGGCAAAGGATGCTGTCCGGATTGCGGTCGCAAAGGCATCCCTCCTGGAAGACCTCTTCCCGAAGACTGTTCCTGTGGAAAAGGCAGCAATGGTTGTCGGTGCGGGTGTCGCAGGCATGCAGGCAGCACTCGATCTTGCAGCAGCAGGGATCAAGACCTACCTCATAGAAAAAGCTCCGACTATCGGGGGCAGGATGTCCCAGCTTGACAAGACCTTCCCGACGCTCGACTGCTCCCAGTGTATCCTGACCCCGAAGATGGTGGATGTCGGCAGGAGTCCCGAGATCGAGCTCATGACCTACACGGATGTTGATGCCGTTGAAGGGTACATCGGTAATTTCGAGGTTACAGTCCGCAAGAAAGGCCGTGGAGTACTCACCCCTAAGGAAGCAGAGGCGAGAGGCATTGTCGGCGGTGGCTGTAACGGTTGCGGAGACTGCGATGCAGTCTGTCCTGTCGTAAAGCCCAACGCGTTCGAACTCGGGATGAAACCCCGGAAAGCAATCTACATCTACCATCCCCAGGTCGTTCCCCTTATCTACACCATTGACTTTGACACCTGTATCAAGTGCGGTCTTTGTGTAACCGCATGCGGTGAGACCAAGAAGGCGATCGATCTCGAATCCAAGGATGAACTGATCAAGGTAAAAGTCGGAACGGTTATCCTCGCAACCGGGTATGATATCTTCCCGATCGAAAAGAAAGAGGAATGGGGCTACAAGCGGTACGATAACGTCATCACCAGCCTTGAATTCGAGCGTCTTATCTGTGCATCCGGTCCAACCGGCGGCCACCTGATCCGCCCGAGCGATGGTGAAACACCGAAAAAGATCGCCTTTATCCTCTGTGCCGGCTCCCGTGACAACACCGGTATCGGGAAACCCTATTGCTCCCGGTTCTGCTGTATGTATTCACTGAAGCATGCTCACCAGATCACCGAAAAGATCCCCGGTGCACAGGCATATATCTTCTACATGGATATCCGTTCGTTCGGTAAGATGTACGAAGAGTTCTACTACCGTATCCAGGACGAGGGAACGAAGTTCATCCGGGGCCGTGTCTCAAACATCCAGGAAGACCCGAAAACCAAGAACCTGTATGTCATGGCTGATGACACACTCCTAGACCGGCCCATGAAACTTGAAGCAGACCTCGTTGTTCTCGCAGCAGCGATCGAGCCCTCGGCTGATACCAACCGGACCCGGAAACTCTTCGGAGTCTCCTGTTCGATGGACGGATGGCTCCTTGAAGCTCACCCGAAGCTGAACCCGTGCGGAACCACAACCGCAGGTGTCTTCCTTGCCGGGGTCTGCCAGGGACCAAAGGATATTCCTGACACAGTCGCATCTGCAGAAGGTGCAGCATCCGCGGCAAGTATACCGATCCATAAGGGTGAAGTCGAACTTGAACCCTACTTTGCGATGTGTATCGAGGACCGGTGCGCAGGCTGCGGCATGTGCGTAAACCTCTGCCCGTACAGTGCACTTGCCCTTATAGAGAAAGACGGCCGGCAGGTCATGCAGGTCACAGAAGCCAAGTGTAAAGGCTGCGGTACCTGCGGGGGGTTCTGCCCCGGCGGAGCGATCTGGATGCAGCACTTTGCAACTCCCCAGATCGTTGCGCAGATCGATGCCTTCCTGCTCGGAGGTGAGCAGTAAATGAGCGCTCCACCAGAAAACATGGCTCCGCCACACAAACCCGGCGAATGGCAGCCCAAGATCCTTGGGATCATCTGTAACTGGTGCTCCTATGCAGGAGCTGATCTCGCAGGGGGTGGCCGTATCCAGTATCCACCCGACATCCGTATCGTCCGCGTCATGTGCACGGGCCGTATCGATATGCTCTTCATCATGAAAGCATTCGCAGATGGTGCAGACGGGATCCTGGTTTCCGGCTGTCACTTTGGGGACTGCCACTACCTTGAGGGCAACTTCAAGGCAGCAAAGCGGATGTTCATGGTAAAAAGTCTTATGAAGAACATGGGCCTTGAGGACAAACGCTTCCGTATGACCTTCGTCTCGGCATCAGAAGGTGCCAAGTGGGGTGTCGTCGTAAACGATGTTGTCAACACAATAAGGAGCCTTGGACCGAGCCCCATCTCGGAATTCGGCAAGTAATCTCCCGAATAACTTACCAGAATTTCACCCCGTTTTTTCCGGAATGTGGGGGGAACCACAGGAATTGTGATCTATGGGACAATTTACCATAAAAACGGAGCATGGGATATGCTCCGGATACCCTTTCTTTTTAGTTTTTTTTTTAATCTGAATCATTTTCACGGGTTGTACAGAGGCGCAGCGTAAATTGTGACGTACTGATCTCTGTTTGATCATTTGGTATTACGTCAAAAAGAAATTTTCATAAACTGTTGTTTTGGAAAATCAAGGGAATATGTTCTATTTGAACCTTCCCCGACTTCACAAAAGTATAGATTATTTTATATATAATTTAAAAATCAATCAAAATCAGAAACCTTATAACACGGTATATAACATATTGCATTGTCCCATGAGGGGACGTGCATTAGTGACTTCCATCCACCGTCAGCATTCTTTGAGCGTTCACTGAACAGAGACAGTAAGGTATCGAACTGATTTAAATTCGGAGGAAAAATTATGGCGAAATACAAGGACACAATTGACCTCTACGATGATGAGGGCAAGCTCTTAAAGAGCAACGTCAACCTTGGCAAGATCAGCCCGCTTGTCAACCCAGGTATCAAGAAGATCATCGACCTGACCAAGAGAACCGTTGCGGTTAACCTTGGCGGAATCGACGCAGCACTCACGACCGGAAAGGTCGGCGGCAAGGCGAACCAGGTCCTGGGGCGCGGTGTCAAGACCGACTGTGTCAAGGACTGCGATGCGATCTCAAAGGCAATCAAGGATATGCTCCAGGTTGCCGAGGGTGACAACACCAAGATCACCAAGATCGGCGGCGGCAAGATGCTCCTCGTCGAGGTTCCATCAGCCCGTATCGAATCTGCAGCAACCTACGATGCATCCATCACCGCAGTTGCAGCAGCGACCACACAGGCCGTCATCGACCAGTATAAGGTCGGTATGTTTGACGGTGCAATGGTCAAGGCAGCTGTCTGGGGTACCTACCCGCAGACAATGGACATGCAGGGCGGAAACGTCGTTTCGATTCTCTCCATCCCCCAGAACAACGAAGGTCTCGGATACGCACTCCGTAACATCCAAGCAAACCACGCTGTCATGATGACCCACCGGAATGCAATGCAGGGTGCAACCCTCGCAGCAACCTTCGAGCAGGCAGGAGAGTTCGAGATGGGAGCCGCAATCGGCCCGTTCGAACGCGCCCAGCTGATGCTCTACGCATACCAGGGCCTGAATGCGAACAACATTGTCTACGACCTTGTCAAGAAAAACGGCAAGACCGGAACCATCGGTACCGTTGTCCAGAGCCTCGTTGAGAGGGCAATCGAAGACAAAGTCATCAAGGCAGGAAAGAAGGGTAAGAGCGGATTCGTCTTCTACGAGACTAAGGACCCGATGCTCTGGAATGCATACACTGCAGCAGGAACCCTCGCCGCAACCATGGTGAACTGTGGTGCCGGCCGGTTTGCCCAGGCAGTATCAGCTACCCTCCTGTACTTCAACGACCTTCTCGAGCACGAGACCGGCCTCCCAGGCTGCGACTACGGACGCACAATGGGTGTCGCAGTCGGGTTCTCGTTCTTCAGTCACTCGATCTATGGTGGCGGCGGTCCGGGTGTCTTCAACGGTAACCACGTCGTTACCCGTCACGCAGCCGGTGTCGGTATTCCCTGTATCGTTGCAGCTTGTGCACTTGATGCGGGTACCCAGATGTTCAGCCCCGAGGGCACATCCAAGGTATACGAAGACACGTTCGGACAGCTCGAAGAGTTCAAGAAGCCGATTCAGGCAATTGCAAAGGGCGTATAAAACTGACCGATACGATGACCGACGCCATATTTCCTCAGGCACGGATTGTATCCGCACGGTTCCTCAATCCGGAACGGGTGGAAAAACTCCTGAACGCCATTGTCAGTATCCCCGGAATCCGCAGGATGGTCCTCAACGGGCCGCGGCTTCCGGCCGTCGTCCCCTATGGCCCCGCACGGGGCGTACCTAACCCACACGAAATGCGGCGGAA
>JBDKRP010000078.1:0-2897 GCA_039683275.1 Methanoregulaceae archaeon
GGCGTTTTGGCCCATATCCCCTGTATCCCGGTACCACAGAAACAACTATATCAGGAAGCGCACATGGTTGAACTATGCCGGACAGGATTCGGGCTCTCTATGTGGACGATGAGCCCGGTCTCCTTGATGTCGCCCGCCTGTTCCTTGAGCAGTCCCCCGAATTCAGCGTCGAAACTGCGGAGTCCGCACAAGCTGCCCTCACGTCTCCCGCTATTGCCTCCTGCGATGCTATCATCTCCGACTATCAGATGCCGGGCATGGACGGGATCGCGTTCTTAAAGGCAGTCCGGGAGAAGTATGGCGACATTCCCTTCATCCTCTTCACGGGAAGGGGGCGCGAGGAGGTGGTGATCGAGGCCATCAACAACGGGGCCGACTTCTACATCCAGAAAGGCGGGGACCCGACAGCGCAGTTCGCGGAGCTGGCGCACAAGATCCGCCAGGCCGTGAGCCGGAAGAGGAGCCAGGACGAGCTCAAGGCCGCATACGAGCAGATCACGGCATCCGAGGAGGAACTCCGCGGCCAGTACGAGGAACTGGCGCAGGGGGAGCAGCGGATCCGCGAGAGCCAGGAACTGCTCCGTACCTTTCTCGATTCAGCAACGGACGCATTCACGATCTGGGACGCAGACCTCAACCTCGTTGATATGAAACGGGTCGCTCTCTCGTACCTTCCGCCCGGGACAAAAAAAGAGGACATTATCGGCAGGAACCTGCAGGAGTACCTTTCGGGAGAAGGCGAGTGGAGGTCGGTCGACCGGTACCGCGAGGTCATGAGAACGGGACAACCGTTCATTGGTACGGGGAAGTCCGCAGGATTGCCAAACAACAATCACTGGATGAACATCAAGTGCTTCAAAGTGGGCGACGGCCTGGGGCTCATGGCCACGGACGTCACACGGGAGAAGGAAGCGGAGGAGAAACTCAAAGCCGCGTACGAGAAACTCTCCGCATCGGAAGAGGAGCTGCGACACCAGTACGAGGAGATAGCTGCGGCACAGCAGAAACTCGTGGAGAGCCGCGAGCAGATGGCCGAGATCGCAGACTCCGTGCCGGGCGTGGTGTTCCAGTTGCTCTTTCGCCCGGGCGACAAAGAAGAGTTCACGTTCCTTTCCAGCCGGGTGCCCGAGGTCTTCGGGATCAGTGCTGAGCGGGAAGGCTTTACGGACCGGTTCTTTGCGTGTCTCGATCCCCATGATCGCGAGCTGCTGGCGCGCTCAATCCAGGAAGCTGTGGCGAAAGGTGCTCCCTGGGAGTTCGAAGGGAGGTTCACGAAACCTTCCGGAGAAACGATCTGGTTCCAGGGCCTTGCCCGGCCCGTACAGAAGGTGTCGGGACTGTACTACAATGGCGTGCTCCTGGACATCACCAGCCGGAAACGGGCAGAAGAAGCCGTGATCGAACATGCCGCAAAACTCCGCGAGGCCCAGGAGATGGCGCACCTCGGTTTCTGGAACTGGGACATCCGGACCGGGAATGTCGAGTGGTCTGAGGAAGTATACCATATCTTCGGGCTGGACCCGACAACGTTTTGTCCTACCATCGATTCCATCCTGGCCCGGTCACCCTGGCCCGAGGAGCAGAACCGGGCAAAGGAGCTGATCCGGAAAGCAACAGAGTCACGCAGGCCGGGGTCGTATGAACAGCGGTTCCTCAGGCCTGACAACAGCATCGGCTACTACTATTCAACATTCCAGGGCAGGTACGATGAAACGGGCACCCTCACTTCCATGGTCGGGACCGTACTGGACATCACCTCCCGGAAACAGTTCGAGAATGCCCTGCAGCAGAGCAGGGCGGAACTGAGTGCAATCCTCGAGGGGACGCCAGTTCTCCAGTTCGTCATCGGCCGCGACCACCGGATCATTGCGTGGAACAAAGCCCTTGAGAAGTACAGCGGCGTTCCTGCTGCAGAGGTAGTGGGAACAGACCTGCAGTGGCGTGCGTTTTACCCGGAGAAGCGGCCGGTCCTTGCCGATCTTCTCCTCGACAACGATACGGACGGCCTTTCCAGATGGTATAGTGGAAAACTGAACCCGGCTCTGCATGTCGCAGGGGGATATGAGGCAACGGACTTTTTCCCTGACATGGGCCCCTCCGGCACCTGGCTCATGTTCACGGCAGCACCGATCCGGGATGCTGACGGCACAATCATCGGGGCGGTCGAGACCCTCGATGATGTGACCGAACGGGTCAGGGCAACGGAGGCCCTGAGGACAAGCGAGGAGCGCCTCCGGCTCTTCATCCAGCAGGCCCCGGTCGCAATAGCCCTGTTCGATACGGATATGCGTTACCTGGCAGCAAGTCGCCGGTGGTTAGCTGATGCCAGACTCAGCGACAGCAACATTGCCGGCCGGTCCCATTACGAGATCTTCCCCAACCTCTCCGAGGACCTCAAAGACGCTCACCGCCGCGCGCTTGCCGGGGAGGTGGTCTCTTCGAGCGAGTACCGCTACGTGCACGAGAACGGAACCGTCCAGTGGTTTAACTGGGAAGTGCGCCCGTGGTACAGTATCGGGAACACGATCGGCGGCATCATCCTCTTTTCCGAAGATATCACCGTACGCAAAAACGCCGAGGTTGCCCTCAGGGAGAAGACCGAGGAGCTGGACCAGTTCTTCACGGCAAGCCTCGACCTGTTCTGCATTGCCGGGATGGACGGCACCTTCCGGCGGCTGAATCCCGAGTGGGAGCGGACACTCGGGTACTCGCTTGTCGAGCTGGAGGGGCACCGGTTCCTCGACTTTGTCCATCCCGACGACCTTCCGGTCACCCTTGCGGCAGTTGCCGATCTCTCACGCCAGAAGAGCGTGCTCAACTTCACGAACCGGTACCGGCACAAGGACGGCAGTTACCGGTGGATCGAGTGGCGGTCCCTCCCAAAAGGGGACCTGATC
>JBDKRP010000079.1:0-10929 GCA_039683275.1 Methanoregulaceae archaeon
CAGTGCATGCAGATTTTTACATTGAGAAGGCGTGCTTCAGCCTCGGGAAACTTACCCATCGAGATTCACCTCAAATCGAGACCCAGATATTGGCGCTCCGGCATAATAACAGTTGTGCCGGTTCCGGCAGGCTGCCAGCCGGATTTAGACCGCCTTTACTTCCTGCTGCATCCAGGTCTTGAACGCGGATAACGCCCTGCCCCGGTGGGAGATCTTCGCCTTCTTCTCGATAGGAATCTCGGCAAGGGTGTGCCCCTCCCACTCGAAAATAGGATCGAACCCGAACCCTTCGGAGCCCCGGGGCGGGACAATATGCCCGTGGATGGTTCCTTTGAAGATACGGATTCCTTTCTTGTTGGCAAATGCGATTGCGGTCTCGAAGTATGCCCTGCGGTCCGAGACCCCGACCATCAGCGTTACGATCCCGTCGTTCCCGATAGTTTTCTGGACGTAGGCCGCGTACGGGCCGGGGAACCCGTTCAGGGCATTGATGTACAGGCCGGTATCATCCACAATGAGCGGGCGCTTCAGTTTCTCGTACGCAAACTTTGCCTTCTCCCTGGCTATTTCACCGACATCGTTGTTCCGGTACTCGGGGCACTCAAGGGGCAGGTAATCGACATCCACGGCTCCTTCGAAAAATTCCCGCACTTCCCGTGCCTTGTTTGCGTTTGTGGTGACAACCGTCAGCTTCACAGGTACCTTCCCCGCTTCTCTATCTCCTGTTCGCGGACGAGAACTTCGTCCGCGCCGGAGAATGCCTCGTAATACCCTTTGGCAAAGAAGGTTTTGAGCTTTTCGCTGTCCGGGGTCGTACTTTCGAGCGTCTGGAACAAAACATGTATATCCACGCCCCGGAATTCGATCTCTGATGAGACCTGGGCAAGGCCGAAGTCGATGAGGACGCAGGTCCCATCCCGCACGATGATGTTGCTGGTCGTGAGATCGCCGTGGACGATTCCTGCGCTGTGAAGCTTCCCGACCGTCCGTCCTGCTTCCTCAAGGTTTCCGGTCGTAAGGGAATCCCCGAGAAGGGAGCCTGCCACCCGTTCCATCACAATAGTGTCCCGGGTGATGTCCCGGAGGACCGGGGTCGGGACACCGGCTCTCCGTGCCTGGGAAATGATCCGTGCCTCGGCCCGGGTCCGCTCCGCAATGAGCCGGCGATCCAGCGCCGGGACACGGTACCGCTTGCTGCACCTGCGCTTTTCGGCATCTTTCCCAAGGGTCACGACCGCTTCCGCGCCCTGCGCACGTCCTTCCGGGGGATGTACCCTGGCAAGTTCTGCATCCGATCGCCAGGTAACCGTAACTTCGTTCGACCGGAACGAGGGATTCACCTGGGACATTTCAACCGGAAGCGGGGATCCCGTCTCCAGCATGATCTTTCCGGTATAGGCGATCATTGCGCCGTTGTCTCCCAGGTACTTCCGTTCCGGGACATGGAACGAGGCTCCCCGGTCCTCGCACATCTCCCGGAGCATCTGCTGGAGCCGCATATTTGCGCCGACACCTCCTGCCAGGAGGACTTCATTCTTCCCGGCAAGCGCAAGGGCCCGTTCCGTCACTTCGACGCACATTGCGAACGCGGTTTCCTGCAGGCTGCAGCAGACATCTTCCAGGGGGGCTTTCGCATCTTTTGCGGCGGACACGAGACCGGAGAACGCAAGGTCCATCCCTTTCACGGTATACGGCAGATCGAAATAATTCCCCCGGCGTGCCATCTCCTCGATCTTCGGTCCTCCGGGGTGGCTAATCCCCTTCGCGCGGGCAAACTTGTCAAGGGCATTCCCGACCCCGATATCGAGCGTCTCCCCGAAGATCCGGTACCGGGAGTTCAGGTACCCGAGCACCTGGGTGTTCGCCCCGCTCGCGTACAGCACAATAGGATCCCGGCAGCCGGTCGCCCACCTGCCGATCTCCACGTGGGCGACGCAGTGGTTCACGCCTACCAGGGGGACCTCGAGCGCGATTGCAAGAGCCCGGGCTGCTGTCGCTACCGTACGGAGACAGGGCCCGAGACCCGGCCCCTGCGAAAACGCAACTGCTGTAATAGATCCCGGATCGGAGAGGACCTTTGAGACAACCTCCCGCATCACGGTTGCGTGGTGCTGGGCCGCCTCCCGGGGATGGATACCCCCCTGCGGAGGGGAGTACGCATGGGATGCAAGGGTTACCAGATCCCGATCAAAAACGGCGGCGCTGAGGTTCCATGCCGTTCCTTCCAACCCCAGCACCGGCCCGAAAACAGGCATTGAGTATATCGTGGTGATTTATTTCTTGAATTCGGTATATCCGCACTTTCCGCACGCAACGCGGTCCTTGTGCTCGGCCATGATAATGCCGGGCCCGCAGCGGGGACAGTATTTCCGGTTCAGGGTAACCTTATCGCCCTCAACCTTAAAGTAGGAGCCGCGCTTGATGCCCTTTGCGACTGCCTTCTTTGCCGCCATGGTTATGCCGCCCCTTCCTCTTTCGGCTTGGGCATCCCGCGTGCCATCAGGTGCGGGCGCTCGACCCGGTTCCTTGCTTCCTCAGAATCATAGATACGGGCTGATCCCCGGACCTCGGTCTTGCCGAACTCGGTCTTGAGATTCCCTACAACTATCTGGTTCTCCTTGGTATTGAGAAGAGCACAGAGCTTCCCGATGATCTGCATCCGGGACGGAGTGGCCCCCTCGAATCGGAGAGTAAATTCGACTTCTCTCCGCGCGAGAAGCTCATTTCTCTTGTCGCTCGTAATCTGAACGTCCATCGATATCCTTTAATAATTGTCGGCGGGTTTATTTAAAACTGCCTTTGCCGGGATATGCCGGCGAAAAAAGAACCGGGGATCCGGTCCGCTGAGAGGCCCGAAGAATCAGGAATCCGGGGATTGAACGAAATGGAAGAGGAGCCTGCGGGCATCTGCCCGGGCGGCATCGTCGATCACCCGGACTACGACGCCCTCATTGGGCTGGCCGTAGATCAGGACCGCGCCATCCGGGGCCCGGAGGACGATTGGGATCACGGCGAGATCCTCCTCCCCCTCAACCTGGATCAGGGCCCCGTGTTTCCCGAGCGCCCGTTCGATACACGTCACCAGAGGATCACAGATGGTGCCTGCCGGGTTCTTTGCAACGCAGACCCAGGTAAAGGGACCCTCCGGGCGCTCGCAGGGGAGGCGCTGGGTATAGCCGTCAACTACCGAGAGGGCCGGCTGTATCCCGCTCGCCAGGAGATTCTTGGTTACGACATCCCCTACGGCAAACACAATCTTTCCCGAAAGGAGATGCACTGCCGAAGGAATATCGGGGAAGAGTGTCCCGAAAGGTTTCTGAAAAAGGTGACGCTCCTCCGGAGGGAGGGTGAGCATCAGCGGACCTTCAGTGCGTAGCGCCCGGGAAGATCGATATTCATCTTCTTTGCAACTTCGGAGTGGGCGGGGTCGATGATGACCAGGTAACCTGACCAGTCGGTGCTCACGTTCGATGAGCCGCAGACAGCGCAGCTCTCGCCGTCAACGACCCGGTGGCACTCCCTGCACACGTTCACGAGTTTCTTCTTTCCTGCTGCCATTCCTTTCACCTACTTTTTGCCCTTTTCTTTCTCTTTTCCCTGGGCAGCCAGCTCTTTCTCGCGGTTCATCTCCTCTTCGAGCCACTGGGCGGTCCCGAGGCCTGCCTGGCGCATAGTGAGCCCGATCTTGCTGTCACGGGGCTCGCGCTCGTTTAGGGAAAGCGTAACCACGCGGGCCCGGAGGGTGTCCCCTACCGAGATCGAACTCTTTGAGTCCTGGCAGATGAGCCGGGAGTTCTTCTCGTCGTACGTGATGTATTCGTCCGAGATCTGGCTCACGTGCAGCATCGCGTCGATGGGTCCGAGGCTTACGAACGCCCCGAAGCTGGTCGTCTCGACAACTACCCCTTCGGCAACTTCCTGGAGGGCGAGCCGGAGGACGACTGACTCGAACCTGACATCGTAATAAACTGCCCCGTCTCCCGGGACGAGTTCTCCTTCGCCGATCTCAAGGACCCTTGTTACCGCGATGAAGATCCCGATCTCCTTATCGATGCTTCCCTCGAGTTGTTCCTGTAAGACGTCGAGGATAACTGACTCCAGGTCTTCGCCAAGCCGGTGGGGCGGAACCCGCACCTTATCGTCAAGTGTCATTCGGTAATACATACTGCACCTATCTCCGGAATATCTCGAGTTTCGTATTATTTTTCAGGGAAATTACACCGATGCCCCGGGAGAGCAGGGTCTCCCGGAGAAACCGGTCGTTGGTCGCAACAAGGCAGCGGTTCTGTTCGGCGTATGCCAGGATTTGGTCATCGACCCTCGCCGATGTATCAGGAGAGTCGACCACACTGCAGCGGGAGGCCAGCGAAAGGCCGAGCCTGGCTGCGGCCGCATCGCGGCCCCGGCCCCGTGCAAGGCCGCCGAGTTCGTCAAGGATTCCCGGGACCACTACGGGCCGGAAAGCACCGAGGAGGTTCCCGAGTTCCCCGTAGAGGTCGATTCTGCATTGTACCGGCATCATAAACGCATTGGTATCCAGGAGGACGGTCATTCGATCAGAATGCCGATCCCTATCAGGCGCCACCTGGCTCCCACCTGGCGGCTGATCGCAATCCGCGCCCCGATCTCGACGCATACCGGCCTCTTGAGGGTAACCTCAACCGATTCCTTCTTTGCGCTCGTCACGATCCCGACCGTGACTGCAGTCCCGACTGCAAGCATGAGAGGTTCGTGGTGCTTGAGGGGCTCGATCGCGACTTCGCTTGTCGATCCCACAACCCGCTCCATCAGTTTGACCTGGAACTTCAGCTTGTCGAGGACGGGGGGGAGTTTCCCGGCATGCCCCGCGACCTGGCCGGCAAGCGCATCGCTCTTCGTGAGTGCGGGATCCAGTTTGGTCGCAACCCCTATAAGGCCGCCGGGGTCTGCGACTTCGAGCTTCTTGTCACCTGCATGAAGGGAAACGATTTTCGTCGTGATCGGCTCCCAGTGGATCCGGTTTTCCGCCTGGTACTGCCGGCCGGGCCGGATCTCGATATCCTCGTTGTCCCGGAACTCTCCCCGGATAAGGGAACCGCCGATAACGCCGCCCTTCACTTCCTTCCAGTTGCAGCCGGGTTTATTGATGTCGAACGACCGGGCAACGAGCATCAGGGGCTCGGCATCCGGGTCCCGTTTTGGTTCCGGGATCTTCTCGTCCAGTGCCTGGATGAGCGCCCCGATATTGATATTTTTCTGGGCGGAGACCGGGATGATGGGGGCGTTTTCGGCAATAGTCCCCTTGATGAAATTCCTTATCTGCTGGTAACTTGCAATCGCATCCTTCTGGGATACGACATCCACCTTGTTCTGGACGATAACAATATTCCTGATGCCGACAAGTTCGAGCGCCATTAAGTGCTCTTTCGTCTGGGGCTGCGGGCAGGGCTCACTTGCCGCGATAACCAGCATCGCGCCATCCATAAGGGCAGATCCGGAAAGCATCGTTGCCATCAGGGTTTCGTGGCCCGGGGCGTCCACGAAGGAGACCGACCGGAACGGGATAGCTTTTCCCCCGCATTTCGGGCAGACTTCTGATGTGGAATAGGCTTCCGGACCCGGACATGACTCGCATTTATAGAAAATGGCATCGGCATAACCGAGCCGGATGGAGATCCCCCGCTTGATCTCCTCGCTGTGCCGGTCCGTCCAGGTACCAGTCAGCGTATTGACGAGCGTCGTCTTTCCGTGGTCGACATGTCCGACGACCCCGATATTGACGCTCGGTATAGTGACATCGTGCAACTGAGATTCAACCTCCCTAGTGTATTTATAATGGGCATACTTATACGTAACCCGTCAGTCAGGCCGGCCCCCGGTTACGGACCTTCAAAATAATTACGGGTTTCGGTTTTTTCAGGATCCGGTCCGGGCACCTGGTCCCCTATCCTGCAACCTCCCCGGGAAATATATCCTGAAAACCGGTTTGCAGGGAGCCCGGGTGAACCTTTCAGAAACAGATTGCGAACGCGTGCCCAGCTACCCTGCCCGGTATCCCCTGTGGCTTAACCGGGACCCGGTCACGCCATCTGCCCGTACGCCGGATTGAATGAGGTCTCTCCGGAGGGATTATCCGCCGCCTTCGCAGCTCTGGTCGATATTTTTCAGGGCTTCCTGCAGCTCCGATCCTGCCATGTATGCCCGCTCCTGCTCAATGACCTTTTTCGCGTCATCGGTCCGTACAGCTGCGACAGCTTTCTTCAGTCCTGCCGGTACCAGTTCCCCTGCCCGGTACAGGAGCCCGGTGGAATCCAGCTCGGCAAAGAGATGCCCCTCGTGCAGTTCAAGCTTCATCACGGTCCCGGTCGTCCCGGTCCGTGGGTACCGGACCCGCATTCCGACTGCAATCTCCCCATCCTGCATACCGGAGAATGGATCCCTCAGAAGAAAAACAATTCTATCGGGGCACCGGATCGCACGATGCAGGTCTCCGAGGCTCCTCCAGGGATTACATCCTGCCTTCTTTGGCTTCCTGGACCCGGATGGTGTACGCAGTTCCGGAACTCCGGTCCAGATCAATCGTCCCTGACAGTTGCTCTACGAGAGTGAGGACCAGCCGCAGACCAAGGGTGTGAGGGTCTCTCCAGTTAAAATCTTCCGGAAGACCGATCCCATTGTCCCGGAAGAGGAGGAAGACTCCTTCCCGGTCTTTCTTTGCAGAGATGGTTATTTCCCCGCTCCGCCCTCCCGGAAAAGCATATTTCAGTGCATTTGAGAAGAGTTCGTTGATGATAAGTCCGAGGGGGATTGCAGTGTTGATGGTAACGTTCATCCTGCGGACATCCACCATGAGATGTATCCTTCCCGGGGTGACCCCGTAGAACTGGAACAGGTGCCGGGTCAGCATGTCCGTATAACTTCCCATATCGATACTCGAAACATCCTCCGACTTGTACAGTTTCTCATGGATGATCGCCATTGCCTTCACCCGGTTCTGGCTTTCCTTGAGTGCATCCAGGGTTTTCTTATCCTCGACGTACCGGGACTGCAGGGAGAGCAGGCTGACAATGATCTGGAGGTTATTTTTTACCCGGTGATGGACCTCGCGCAGGAGTACCTCTTTCTCAGCGAGAGATGCCTGGATCTTTTTTTCCGCTTCCTGCCTGACCTGGATCTCCTCTTCCAGGAGTACATTCGATCGTTCGAGATCGATAGTTCTCTCTTTCACGAGATTTGCAAGGGTTTCCGTTATGCCGAGCCGCTCCTGTTCGATCGTTTTCCTTTCGGAGATATCCCGTGCGATGGAAAGGGCGAGTTCCTTTCCCCGGACGGTAAAGAGGTGGGTGCTGACCTCCACCGGAAATTCCGTTCCGTCTTTTTTCCTGTGAACCGCTTCGAACGTGGCATGTCTCCGTGTCTGGATTATCCGCGTTATTCCGGGAATTTTCTTCCGGTGTTCGGGAGATACAATTTCCTTCGGGGACAGGGCGAGAAGTTCCTCCCGGGTATACCCCAGGATCTGGCAGGCCCGATCATTGACTTTTACGTATCGCCCGGGTGTTTTGTCCGGTAACAATTCGTGAACGAATATTGCATCGTTCGCATTGTTGAAGACCGTCCGGAACATCTCTTCGTTCTCGCGCAGGGCCTGCTCCATATGCTTACGGGGGGTAATGTCACGGAGCGTCCCTTCTATCCGGATGGGGTGTCCCGCGGTGTCTTTGACAACGTGACTGTTTACCGAGACACTCAGGTTCTTTCCTTCCCGGTCCCTGAGGACAATCTCGTAGTCGTAGACGCCTCCCGCAGACTGAAGTTTCTCCAGAAGCGAGACTCTCTGTTCCGGGAATGGATATAACTCGATGACCTGTGTCCCGATGAGCTCTTCCGGTGAAAAACCGGTCAGTTTTTTGCAGGAGGGAGAAAGGCTTGTTATGATCCCGTTCATATCGGTCTGATAATACAGATCGTCCAGCGTATCGAATATTGCCCGGTATTTCCTCTCGCTCTCAATCAGTTTCGCTTCTGCGTACTTCCGTTCCGTGATATCGATGGCAGTGAGAATGCCGGCCCGCCCGTTCCGGAACGTGGCGGTTCCTGAGGTGATGTCAAGCCATCGCTCGGCCCCGTCTCTTCTCAGGATCTTGAGTTCAATATGGACCGGCGGCGCATGATCCCTGCGCATCCGATCCTTTCCCAGTTCCCGTACATACTGCTGAAAATCCGGGTGCACGACATCCCAGAAATTCATGGCCAGGAGGTCTTCCCGGGAATAGCTGCTGATACGTTCGGCCGCGGGGTTCGCATAGACCCACTGGTACCCCTGATAGATCATGATTGCAGCAGTCGTGGTCTCTGCCAGAGTCCGGAATTTTTCCTCGCTCTCCTGGAACGCTTCCTGTATGGTGGTATCCCCGTCGGGCATGGAATCGGGAGTGGTGCCGGTGGCCATCGGAGAGAATCCTCTGTCCCGTTTTTGTACCGGGGGCCTGATAAAGATATGGATTACCCGATACACCGGGAGTGCACTCTCACGTCATATTCCCGGTAGGAAGCCCTTGCAGAACTGATCCGTTCGAACGTTCTTTGCCCTCAGAACAGCACTTTCCTCCGGGGAATACTTCCGACTTGCTCACGCAAGGGAACCTGCAGGAAAACCTTCTTTACCGGGAAACACGGGAAAGCCGCTGTTCGGAAGGTGTCTTGCGGTGTATCCGTATCATGACCCCGATTATTTCCTCAGCCGTATCTTTCATCGGCCGTGCCGTCAGGAGAACATCTTTTTTCTGGCCTTCACGGGTGACAACCGTGACATGTTTGTCCATCCCGACAAGCATACTCTCCTTAATCACTTCCCGCATCGGATCTTCGTACTCCCTGCCGGTCCGGGTGTCGATGAAGGCGACCAGGTCGCCGAGCTGACGGGGAACTGCGTCGGCTGCCCGTATATTGAGCAGCACCTCGGCATAGGAATTCATAAAAAATACCCTTCCCGTATAATCCGCCAGAAGGACCGCATCCAGCATGTCCAGCATCTTCCGTATCGGTGCCGGGCCTGACTTCAGGATACGGTTCCTCATCGTGTGGTTGTACAGGGCAATCTCAATACTGGAGTAGAGATCCGTATCCCCGAAGGGTTTTGTGATAAAGCCGAACGGTTCTGCTTTTGTTGCCTGACGGATGGTCTCATCATCGCTGTTACCGGTCAGGAATACCACCGGTATATTGAATGCATTCAGGATATATTTCGCAGCGAAGATGCCGTCCAGTTCTCCGCGAAGCCCGATATCCATGAGAACGAGGTCGGGTTGCTCTTCCGCGGCCCGGGCAATCGCAAATTCCCCGGTCTCTGCTTTTCCGCAGATGGTGTATCCCTTCCTGGAGAGAAACATTTCGACAAGGTTTGCAATGATCGGATCATCTTCTACGACCAGGACTTTTCGCACCTTCGATGGATCCTTTGCGGAATTCTGTGAATCCTGCATATTCCTCTGTAACAAAAAAGGGAAGGTTCCGGGGGTCTTCAATTGACGGTCTTACCCAGATCAACTGCTTCCTCGGACACATCGAAATACTGGTTCGTACCGATGATATGATACTTTCCGGTAGTTTTAACCTCTCCGCTTCCACCGGTGGTTGCATAGGGAACAACAAACATCCCGTTCTCGCTTTCCTGCCGGTAGGTGAAATTCCTGCCCGTATTGGTGACGACCGGGACCTCAATGATGCCGGTTCCCTTGATTGCGGCACCTTTTACGTACTCGAACACCTTGACGTACTTGACATCCAGGGTGGTACTGTCATAGACATTTGTCGGGGACTCATGCACCAGACGGTAGTGCTTCAGGGCAGGGACTTCAATTGTCGGATAGGCGACCGAAGTACTCACGAGAGTCGCACGGGCACCTGAAGTTGCATTCGCATTGAACGTCTTAACCGCTGCTGCGGCTGTCGTGTAGTTCATTGCCTTTGCCTGGACGATTTCGGGATAGGAAGAACTACTAAGCCCGCCCGAAGTATACTCGACATAATATAGTGTTGTCGGGGTCGTCATCGATCCATCGAAATTATGGAGACGGGATATCATCGTGAGATAATAATTCTCCCCGATAGCTGCAATATTTCCGGAGCCGCCCGAATTTGTGGGATCGGAAACCGAGTAAATGTTAAGGTACGGGAAAACACCCGCACTCCCGTTGTACCAGGTAGCCATCGCCCAGAACTTCCCGTTCGGCAGGGTATCCATCTCGATATCGGTGACAACGTACCGGGTGCCCATATTATCCAGGATGGTATTTGCGGTATTTTCAGATTCAGCCAGGAAATATGCCGCTGAACCATTGGGGCCGGCGACATTCCGCTGGAACGGGTTTGCATTGGGTATGCGTTGTGCGATATAGGTTATCTGGTGTCCGTAGTCCCACCAGCTCATGACCCCATACGCTGAATCGGGGTACTGGAATGTGTTCATATCATAGATTTTATAATAGTCCACTCCGGTTGCCGGGGTATTGTTCCCCATCCAGGTGAGGGACTCTTTCCAGTCCTGGTTTGCCCAGATGGCTTTTCCGGAGGATATTGCATAACTGTAGGAGACCGAACTATAGAGGAAGAGAAGGGTGAGGAGGAGTACCGCGATGACCCCTGCGACCGGAAGAATGTCTCCGTCTTTGTGAACTCCTTTTGCCTTCTTTCTCTCCTGTTTTTCGCTGGATTTGCCCGGTTTTTCGCGTTTTCCTGCGGTTTTTTCGGGTTCCTTTCCGGGTTTATCAGGGTTTTCTTTAGGACCCGATGCACAGATCCTGGCATGAAGCGGCCCGTACCCCCATTCAAGGACGCCTCCAAGGCCGACTGCCCCCAGGAGAGCTACGTTTGCTGCAAGGTAATATTCATACCGGATATGCTGCCAGGAGGAATACAGCATGATCAGGGACCAGATCAGGACAAAGA
>JBDKRP010000080.1:0-2482 GCA_039683275.1 Methanoregulaceae archaeon
GAAATATCTTTCCTGATAGGGCAGTTACTCCCCATACGCAGGGTTTGAATCGGACTAATTTAGGATTGAATTGAAACTGCCATATCTCATATTGTATCAGCCGTCTCTTCTGTTTGAATCGGACTAATTTAGGATTGAAACGGCATATCCCTTACTTAGGGAGATACATTCAGTTGCTTCGCGAGAATCGTCCAAAAGAACAAGGATTGAACAAGATCGGATCCGCTGCGCAGATCCGGTTCTCGTGGCCATTAAGACAATCCCCGGGAGAACGGCATAAGTTTCTTGCACGTGGAATGGCCCAATCCAAAAACATATTTTCATATATGCTCATATACACCGGCATATGCCTCAAATCACTTCCGTGAGGATGCGATCTGATACAAAGGCTCTCCTTGACGATCTGAAACTGAATCCCCGTGAAACGTATGATGATGTAGTCCGCCGGCTGGCAGAAGCTGCGTACGATGACGAGCCTATGACCCCGGAAGAGATCGGGGCAATGGAAGAAGGCATTGCCGATCTCAAGGCCGGGCGGACCCGGCCGCTCCGGGAGATCATGAAAGAACTTGGAGACGACAGGGAAATAGAGCGGAAGCGGAAAAAAAAACCGGGAACCTGTGATTGAGTGTATCAGATCAGACTCTCGCGCAGGGCGGAGAAAGACCTGATCGGAATCCCCCGGGAACACCGCATCCGCATTGAACTTGCGCTGGAGCGGTTTGCCGAACACCCGGATCTCCGGCATGATGTGGTAAAAGTCAGGGACAGCCCCAAGGTCGTACCGCGATACCGGTTGAGGATCGGGGAATACCGGGCGACGTTCTTTATCTTCCATGATATGCTTCTTATCGAGATTATCACCATCGGGAAAAAGAAGAATTTTGAATATTAACTAAAGAGGAAGTGACTGAATCCCGTACAGTCTCGTTGCTTATTTCTTAACCTTGAATCCAGGCTGTCGTGCGATCACTAATTCTTTGCCCGTACAGTCTTATTGCTTATTTCTTAACCGGAATGGGGCGCTCTGAAGCGTGTCGCAGTACGACTGAATCACATGGTTTGTTTCTGCCGCATCCTTTCAGCGTTTCAATGCCCTGCGGCTGCCCGTTCTTCCGACCCGTTCCCGCAAGCAGATCTGGAAAAACCGGAAAACAACAAGAACGTATTGCGATATGCGGGTACCTCTCATCGATGCGCAGATCCGCAACAACCGGAAAACAGCCCGGCCATCGAAATTAACCATCAGAATAATGAGTGGAAGCCGTAAGCCCCCTTCTGTTTTCATGCGGCATTCAGCTACGCGCCATACCCGGACCGGCACCAGGCTGCCGTAATGTCCTGTTCTGACTTGCACCCGCAGGGATTCGCCGTTTCAACGATTCCCGCCTCTCGACGCTCGGCAGCGATGTCTGCCTCATTGCTCCTGGCGGGCCGTGCCGTTTCTGTGCCATTACCGTGACTCTCGCCACCCCTGCTTGCGCAGGGCTGCGTGCCCGGTGGGTGGGGGGACTTTCCTCAGCGGCCCGAAGGCCACCGTCAGCCGCACACTTCCTCTCAGATCCGGTTCGGCGGGACGGGGGAAAAAAGCTCGTATCGGGCCGGGAGAAGGAGGGTAGAATACCGGTGATCCTGCTTTGGACGGTAAGTGGAATGGATGCCCGGGCGTCCGGGAAAAAATGGTTTCGGAAGGGTTACTTCCGGATCCTGCCTGCACCATAGAGTGCGCAGCAGGCAAGGCCGATCCCGATCATGCCGATAACGGGAGAGACCGGGGATTTCTTCGTCGCAGCAGGGGCCGCTGTCGTCATGACGGGCGCCGGAGCCTGGGTTGTCGCAGGCTGCACGGTTGTTGCACTGGCGGCTGACGGAGCCGTGACCTCAAAGGAGACTTTGGTGTATACATCGTCGATGCCATCCCCGGAATTCAGGACGGCCTGGAGGGATTCAACGCCCTGCGTTGCGTTCAGGAGAACCGTTTTGCCTGACTCATCCACGTATTTGACCGAGGCGGATGCATTTGCTGCATTGACAATGGTCCCGTTATCATAATTGAGCGCCATCTTCCCGTCAAGGCCGGGAGACTGGATAAGGACATAATAGACCTGGGGCGCGAGGCTTGCGGTTTCCACCGTATAATTGTACGTACCGTTTGCATCAACGGGGACAATCACACTGTTCCCGTAACTGTCGCCAAAGAACCAGATCTCGACATCCGTCACATTACCGGTCGCAACACCGGAGATCGTGACCGGCTGG
This sequence comes from Methanoregulaceae archaeon, assembly GCA_039683275.1. Taxonomy (GTDB): domain Archaea; phylum Halobacteriota; class Methanomicrobia; order Methanomicrobiales; family Methanospirillaceae; genus JBDKRP01. The sequence goes on from JBDKRP010000080.1 coordinate 2,260, forward strand.
CCAGCCGTGACCGATGCAGACGAAACAGTTGCGGAGACGTACGGCTTTGCAGAAGCCGTAAGATCTGCTGAGGATATGGTCGCCGTCACAGACTCGGCCCCCACGGCACTTACGAGGAGGAATACCAGTACCAGGAATACGGCACATGAGAACGTTATCTTCATACAAATATACACAGTCACCGGGTTTTCGTATAAATGTTCCTTCTTTGGAAAATTTCCCG
>JBDKRP010000081.1:0-19907 GCA_039683275.1 Methanoregulaceae archaeon
GTGGACCAGCTTTCGGGCATGCTGGACCACCTGAAGGTGGAAGTGATCCCGCCGGTCTATATCAAGGGGGCCCCGACTGCGGCCACGGTCCGGGAGATCGAGAAGATGGCGGACGAGATCGTGAAGAGGCATAAGGAAGCGGGGATAACCTGATCCAATATTTCTTCTGTTTTATAAATAGTATTTATGAAATTGGGTTTATTTGTTGTTATCAACTTCATTATTAACGTCAAAATAAGGATATCAAAAAGACAGTTCGTTGTCCTTAGCATGAAGTTCCTTTTTTTGTACCCAAAATGATTGATTTGGTTTAATTACCAAAACATCAACTGGGCCACCCACTGTTTTTGGCCGAGTCTGAAATCGCATTGTATCACGAGTGACTTTCACCGCGTATATTGCAAAATCAATTGCATCTTGTAATGTAAAAAATGGCCAATTAATTATAGAGGGGGGTAATGGCACTTGTTTACCATCAGGCCCAGCCAGACTTACCGGTTGGATTAATCTGGTCATAATATCGACTTCCCCGTCCCATACGGCTCCTTGCTGTTCCGGTAAATTTATTTGGGCAATTAAGTTTTGACTGAGAATAATCCTCCAAACGTGGGGTATATATTTTCCATCTTTTTTATTATACCCCGCAACATGGAATCCTGTGTCGGGAATTAACGGCAAAGATTTGAAATAATCGAGAAGTAATTTTGGAACTTCATTAACATCGACATTGTTCAAAGATAATTTTTCATTGATGAAAGATTCAATGTAACCACTGATGGGAACTCCTTGGACATCTGACGCACCGAATGTGGAAATACCAATGTTTCCAGGAGAGAGGAATGTTTTATAATTGGCATCTGATTGAGGAACGGAGATTTGAATTTGCTGAGACCCTCTCTGTTCTTTATGATTTAATGTAAGTCGGCTGTCACTTGCCATGACGATGCCTTCCTGAACATAAAGAGAAATAACAAACGACATTTTGGATCACATTTTAATTTCCATTTTTATTTGTTTAATTAAATTCTGTATGTGGGGTGAAAGTAATCTTGTCCATTCTTTTAGGATATAAGCAGGTAGCGAGGCGAAGCCTCAAGAGCGTCACAGCCTTCCTTTTGCATCAGTTACTTCTTTTGGGGTCCTTGACAAGTACTGGATCAGATCCCCACAAACCCCAAATCTCACAATACTATAAGGGGCCCTTCAGCATTGACAAAAACCGAATCACTTATGTTGCAACCGTAAAGCAATACTTGACAGTTCAAACCACACTCTAAAGAATATTCGTGGCGGACGGGCGGAGGGACGAGCACGGCCTCCTCACCTCCCATTGATTTCCTGAGCGTACAGTACAATTCGGAGCGGGGTCACTGCATATTTCCCAAATCTATTATGTCCTATAGCCCATAGTATACAGTATGGTAACCGGAGCCGTTCACAAAGCCGTGTCGCCACCGGCCGGAAAAGCGCGGAAAGCCGCACCGGCAGGGACCCGACGGGGGAAACCGGCGCAGGGATCTGCTGTGGGTCCCGGGTTACCGGCCCCCCGGCCCGGCCGGACTACCATCCAGGTGGAGAGCACGACCAAGCTCTCCCTCGACCAGATCAAGGAGCTGGAGTCGCTGGACACCTACGACGAGGTCATAACGTTCCTGATACGGGAGCGCAGGAAACGCCTCCCCTCGACAGCGGGATGCACCCCGGATATCGGACCGTTCGTGCGGGACGAGGAGGAGGATCCCTATCGCGTACCTCGTTGACACCTGGGCCTGGATCGAGTACTGGAAGCACCCGGAATCCGCTGCCCGGGAGATCATCGAAGGCGATTCCGATCTCTTCATCTCTGCGATGACCATCGCGGAAGTGGCGCAGCAGTATGCATCGTCAGGAGAGGAAATGGTCGATGCCCGCATCGGCGATATGCTCAGGAGGTGTACGGTACTTCCGGTCGACCGGAACATTGCAAAAGCGGCAGGCCTCCTCCGGCACCGGGTCATCTCCGGCGGTATTGCGGATGCCGTCATTCTTGCAACCGCGAGACTCGGGGGCTGTACGGTGGTGACCGGCGATCAGCATTTCCGGGACCTTCCGGACGTTCTCTTTATCGGGAATCAGTAATCAGCACGGAGTTGTAATCCCGGGCTAGTTCAAAGTGTGGGAAGCCGCACTTCGTGCGGGTTCGCGTGCTTGTCCCTCCGCCCGCTCACAATCAGGGAGCTGCCCCGGGATCTTTTTTGCACAGGCTGCAGTAAAAACTTCGGAGATTACGAACCGGTCTTTTGTTCTGGCGGACGGGCGGAGGGACGAGCACGGCCGCTTCCCCTCGCAACGATCCGCTGAGATCCCGGAGCAGTAAGGTACCCGAACAATACTTAGTTTCACTGAGACTTACCCCTCCCTCAGCTCAAAGACCCCCACCCCCCTGTCCGAACTGAGGTGGGGGTACCCCCTCCGGCCCCTGAGCCCCGGGGTGGGGGGTCCCCCCTGCGACCCGGAAAGTTCTGATGAAAAACCATCGTTTCCACTGAGCCCCCGAGGGAGCCCGGATCCGGAAAAATAATCTGAGAGGGGGACCCCCTTCTCCCAAACCGGACCGGCACCCCCCACCCTGAAAAGTCCGTGACCCTCCGGACCCCTCAGGGGGTCGCACCCAAAACCGTACGACCCCCCCTACCCCCTTACACCCGTCCGGAAAAACCCAGGTGAAGAGCTGGAATTTCCCCTGGAACTCCGACGGTACGGAATTTTTCCCCGGCAAAAAATGGAGGGGGTACCCCCTCTTTCAGACCGGACCGGCACCCCCCGCCCGAAATTATTGATCTGATCATGTACGGGAGCGGAGGGTCCGCAAATTTTGGGAGGCACCCCCCTCATCAGATCGCGAGGGGGTGCCCCCTGATTAAAAAGTGACTGGGATCCCCCTGTCAAAAACTAAGGTGGCACTTCCCACCCGCGAACGAAAGAGGGGGGGGTGCCTCTTCCCATTGCAAAGGGGGTACCAATCATGGTGGGCGGGGAACCTTACGCAGACCGTTCCGCGCTCCTGAAATAATTCTCCGGCACCCGGATCTCAAACCGTGCTCCCTCGCCCGGGACGCCTGCCTCCTCTATCGTGATCCCGGTCATCGAAAGAATCTCCCGGGCCAGGAAAAGCCCGAGTCCCGTATTCCTGCCATACCCCCGCTCGAAGAGATGGGGCTTAATTGTCCGGTCTACCCCCGGACCGTCGTCTTCAAAGAGGAGGGTAAGACCACTCTCCCCCTGACGGGTGGAAAACCGCATACGGCTGAGCCGGCCCTCCCCGTACCTGAGGGAATTCTCCATCAGGTTGTAGAACACCTTGGGGAGAAGGGGATCGGCGAGTATGGCAACTCCTTCCGGTGCCACTTCCAGCGTTATACCGGTCAAATCAAGTTCCTCTGCGGCATGCCGGATCGTCGCAGCCGCATCCTGCCATTCCGGTGCATGGATGCCCACGTCCTCGTATTCCCCGGTGAACGAGATCATCCGCCGGATCTGTTCCAGGATTGCCGATTCCTTTTCCAGGAGCGACTGGTGCCAGGCAGGATCCCTGCACTTCTCTGCAAACTCCATCAGGGCGGAGAGGGCCGTGAGTTTATTTAAGACATCGTGCCGGGTAATCCCGGAAAGAAGCCGCAGTTTCTTGTTGGCAAGCGCAAGGGCGTCCTCGGCCCGTTTCCGGTCCGTAATATCCCGGACAATTACCAGTCCCGCCGGTTCCCCGTTCCAGGAACTGGGTGTCGTCGCGACCTCGGCATCGAAGGTGCTCCCGTCCAGTTTCAGGAGAATCTCGTGAATTGCCGTCTGGACTGTCTGCGGTGCCCGGGCTATCCGGTCTCCTATGAGATAACGGTACTCCGGGTGAACGAGATCGATCACAGGTTTTCCGATGAAACCGGAGGGCGCAGTCCCGCCAAAAAGCCGGCATCCCGTCGTATTGATAAAAACGATCTTCCCGTTATGGTGGATCAGGATAGCCTCAAAGAGGGTCTCGACCACGTTCCGGTACCGCTCCTCGCTCTCCCGGAGGGCCCGGTCTGCAGTCGCTCTCTCGGTAATATCGATATGCTGGATGACGGCATTCGTGATCTTCCCGGAAAAATCCCGGATGGGAAAGATCGTCACATCCAGGATTACCGAAACTGAGTTTCTGAATGCGATATTCCTGAGAAGGTTACTATCCCAGACAATCTCGAAGCGTGCAGGCTTTCCCTCGGTAAATACGGATTCTACCTGCGGGACAAATCCCTGTTCCCGGACGTGAGTATCCTCGAAGATATTGTATTTCCCTTTGACCTCATCTTCGGTTATATTCAGGAGATCGCAGCAGGCCTGGTTGATACGCACGAGCGTCCCGTTCTCATCCGAGATCCAGAGCGGGTACGGGCTCTGGTCGATCATGCTGCCCAGGAAATTTTTCGAGCTCGTCAGCTCTTCGTTGCTCTGTACCAGTTCCTCGTTCTGGGCCCGGAGGATCTCCTCCTGGGCCGTGATCTTCCCGTACGCTTCCTGAAGCTCGCGATGTTTCCTGGTGAGCTCGGCTTCGTCACGCCGCCGGTTCACGGACCGCTTGATCTTGGAGAGGAGCTCGAAATACTGGACTTTCGGGTCCCCTCCTTTCTGGAGATAAAAGTCCGCCCCGGCATTGAGGGCTTCGATTACCACCTCCTCCCGTCCCCGTCCCGTGAAAATGATAAAAGGGATGGTAAGCCCGTTTGACCGGATCTCCTTGAGAAACTGGATGCCGTCCATGCCGGGCATCAGGTAGTCGGATACGATGACCTCGTACTTGCCCGTGTCGATGACTTTGAGGGCTTCCTCTGCCGAACTCAGGGTAGTAACGGTGCATTCCCCGGTTTTTTCCAGGAAGATTTTCCCAACTTCCAGAAGAGCCGGTTCATCGTCTACATAGAGAAGCGGGATTGTTTCGGCAGGCATGCAGATAGTAGAAAAAAGACTGTGGGTGGAGATAAGGGTTGTGCGGCATGACCGCTTCCTGAAAACAGGGTGGAACTTGTGCCGGGAAAGCTACTGATTTATGCAAGAATGGAAGAGTATCTTCCAGTCACCACGGAGTGAATGGAATGGCAATACTATTCGAGATTTACAAGTGCCAGTCCTGCGGTCACGTGATCAAGATCGTGCATGCAGGAATCGGCAACCTGGTCTGCTGCGGAAAACCCATGGTCAGGATGGAGGAGAAGACGGCGGATGTCGGCAGTGAGAAGCATGTTCCGGTTATTGAAAAGACTGCAAACGGCATCCTGGTCAAGGTCGGCTCGGTGCCCCACCCGATGCTGCCTGAGCACCACATCGAATGGATCGAGGTCCGTTTTGGGGACAACATGTACGTGAAAGGTCTGAAGGCCGGTGAGAAACCCGAGGCGGAGTTCTGTGTTCCTACGACGGATGTCAAGGCGCGGGAGTACTGCAACGTCCACGGGCTCTGGACCAACAAGGCATAACCTGCCTGATTATCCCTTTTTTTCTGTCTGCTGCCGTCCTGATCGTGGCAGGTAAAACAAGCAGTCTTGTGTTACGGTAACATAAGCAGAGCTCAAATAACATGCCTGCGTACACTATCGTAATGAAGCAGATCGCCCTGTACGGCAAAGGCGGGATCGGGAAGTCCACCACGTCCGCGAACCTCTCGGCCGCCCTTGCAGAGCAGGGATACTCAGTGATGCAGATCGGCTGCGACCCGAAACGCGACAGTACCCGGATGCTGATGCAGGGCCGCTGGATCCCGACCGTGATGGATCTTGTACGGGAACGCGGCGAAAAGCCCGTCTTTATGGAAGATGTTGTCTTCACGGGTTACCGGGGCGTCCGGTGCGTGGAAGCGGGAGGTCCCGAACCGGGGGTCGGCTGTGCGGGACGGGGCATCATCGCAACATTCCAGCTCCTGGAGAAGTTCGGGGCACTCACGGGCGATGTTATTCTCTACGATGTTCTCGGGGACGTGGTCTGCGGTGGATTTGCGATGCCCATGCGGGAGAGCTACGCCCAGGAAGTCTACCTCGTAACTTCCGGGGAACTGATGTCCCTCTATGCCGCCAATAATATTGCGAAGGCTATCGCCAGGATTTCCCTCCGGCCCAAAAGCAAATGCCGGCTTGCCGGGGTTATCTGCAACGCGAAGAACACGCGGCGGGAACGGGAACTTGTCGATGAATTCGCCCGGAGGATCGGAAGCCGGATGGTATCCTATATTCCCCGGAGCGATACGGTGCAGCTTGCCGAGCTTCACAAAAAGACCGTCCTTGAGTACGAACCGGGCGGCGACCAGGCCCGGGTATACCGCGATCTTGCAGCGTTTGTGATGAAGAACGATGAGCTCGTTATCCCGACGCCCCTGGAGACCGATGAACTTGAAGCCCTTGCCTTTGAGTATATCTAGGTTCGGCGGGTGCACCGTGACCGGGGCCCTCTCGGTCACGACTGCGGTCCTGGATGGCATCTCTCTTCTCCACGGGCCGGATGGCTGCGCCCACCATAACTTCTCCCTTCTCCATTCTACCTACCTGGATACCGACCGGATCCGGTGCCTGAACCTCGTGTCTACCGGTATCAGGGAGCAGGAGATCATATTCGGCGGGGAAAAAACGCTCGAAAAGGCAATCGGGCGTGCTGTCGAAAAGGGCCCGGGAGCGGTCTTTGTTCTCTCGACCTGCGTTGCGGGAACTATCGGCGACGACATCTTCGCGGTTGCAGAGCAGGAATGGGATGTCCCGGTTATCCCCGTCCCCAGTGCAGGTTTTCTTGGGGGAACGTTCCGGGACGGGTTTTTCCAGGCGCTCCGGGCCCTCTCTGTCCTGGGAGACACCGGGTATGAAAGCCAGCGGAGACACGGCGTTACCGTAATCGGGGAGCGGAACCTGGAATTCGAGGTTGACGAGCATTACCGGGAGGTGGAGCGGCTCTGTGCAGCGCTCGGCCTTCCCGTCAGCCTGCGGTTCGTGAGCGGTATCCGGGCCGGGGATATTTCCCGGCTCGGGACTTCTGAAGTGAACATCCTCCGGGACAGGAGCCTTATCCCTCTTGGTGAATCCCTGAAATCCCGGTTCGGCACCCCGTATGTCGACTCCTTCCCGGAAGGGTTTGCAGGATCCCTCCGGTTCCTGGAAGCGCTCTCCGGTGCGACCGGCCGGGATGCATCGGCCGCACTCCGGGAGGAGAAGGCGGTCCAGGAAGAGATCTGCCGGGAATTTGCCGGGATGCAGGGTGCAGCCTTTTCCCTTTCATCGCCAGGAGGAGATCCTGAAGGCAGGGAGTCTGCCCTCGCGGTGGCGGATCTGTTCGGCATGCGGCATTCGGATGGGGGAACGCGTATCCCCCTGCCGGTATCGGCCCCGGTGGGGAGCAGGGGCGTGCGAAGGCTCCTGCACCGGTGGCGGAGGGCACTCCATGCCTGAAGCTGACTGCAACGGCCCGCTCTGGCCCTGCGCCCTGACCGGTGCGGCATCGTGCCTCGCGGGATTCAGCGGGCTTGCAGTGGTAATCCACGGTTCGAGCGGCTGTTATTATTACCCTGCGACCTTTCTGAAGCGGAACCTGTACGGTACGTTCCTGGTTGAATCGGACCTCGTGATGGGCGGGGAAGAGCGGCTCCGGGCGGTCCTGCGTGAACTTCCTGCAGGCAGCGGACGGCCTGCGATCATCACGAGTTGTGCACCGGAGATATCGGGAGAGGATGTCCGGGCCTGTACCGGGGACTTTGATCCCATCATTGTGGAGAGCCCGGGCTTTTGCGGCGGTGCGGAGATCGGGCATGCCCTCGCGATGGAAGCGCTGAATCCCTCGGTCGACCCTGCGAAAAATACCGTCAATATTGATGGCATAACCCTGCTGGACCCGTTTCACCGGGGAAACCTGCAGGAACTGAACCGGCTTCTGACCCTGATCGGGGCAGAGGCAGGGACGGTATTCTGCATGGACCGGTATGAATCGGTCTCAGGTGCAGCCCCCCGGACTATTACCGCGAACCCGGATTTCACCGGGGCTCCCGGGAAGATGATTGGCGGGACGCTCGGGTTCGATGCAACCCTTGCAACATTTGCCCGGCTCACTGGGGGACACGGAGCAGGCAATGAGAACTACGATCTTACCCCTCTCGAGAACGAGGTACGGGATGCGGAGGAGCGTGCGGTCTATGCCTGCGACCGGTTCCTGCGCAGGTTCGATCCGCCCCGGACCCTGGTATTCGGGACCCCCGGCTATGCTGCCTTTGCCGCTGAAACTCTCGTGAAGTACCTGGACGCGGAAATTCCCTTCATCGGAACAAGAAGCAAGCCCGGGAATTCCCGGTTTCCGGCCGGGAAAATGACCGGGTTTGAGGAAGCTGCAGGAATCATTGAGGAACACAGCCCGGATCTCGTTATCGGGTCCTCGTTTGAACGGACGCTTGCACCGGACGCCGCGTTTGTGGGGATTACGCCACCCGTGCGGGGACAGGTGCGTCTCCGGGCCGATCCCCTGGCTGGCATTGAAGGAACGCTCTGGTTCCTGGAGTCGGTGCTGAACGCATGTATCGACCACTCTCCTCAGTAATCCCGTAATTTCTCTCATCGATTCGGTGTTCTCTCCTCTGAAAATACATTTTTTTCACTTTCACACCGCGCACATCGTACCCTTATATACCCCCGGAATCGAGCGATGTACAACAAAGACGAGGCGATTAGAATGATGAAACGCGTCGGATACCTGGAAAAGTGCCGCGAACCCGCACAGGATCTCCAGGGAAAATACCCCGAGATCCTGGAACTGCATATCAACGGGATGCGGCTTGCGATACGGATAGCAGATCTGCGGGGTGCCCTTGCAGGACGGATCTTTGCCCGGGTGGAACGGCTGGAGCGGAGCTGGGGCCTGAAAATGACCGGTATCACGGGTCTTGCACGGCTCTCCGGTTCCCGGAAAGCTCTCAATATCGAACTGAATGAAGGCGGGGCATTCACGATCTCCCTTGAGATGCTGAAGGCAGTACTGGTCAGAAACGAGCGTTTTGCCTCAATTGCCGAAATCCCTGTCATCTCTGCGATGGAAGGCCCTGCACGTCCCCTCGAAGTCTCCGTCCAGCAGCGGCTGTCTGCCGGATCGGCATAACCTATTCCATACCCTCCTGTTTCTGTCCCCCCCAGCCGGTTCCTGGTAAAAAAGAGCGAAGTTGGGGATCCAGCAGATCTTATGCTTTCTTTATGGATTTTGCGATATAGTCCCCGACCTGTTCGGTACGGAACGTGCCGTTCAGGTCCTTGGTACGGACGCCGTCCTTTATGCTCTTCTCGATTGCCTTCAGGATCGCAGCAGCAGCAGCATGCTCCCCGATATGATCGAGGAGGAGAGATCCTGCCCAGATAGTTGCAATCGGGTTTGCAACACCCATCCCTTTGTATTTCGGGGCAGATCCGTGAATCGGCTCGAACATCGAGGTCCCGTCAGGGTTGATGTTCCCCCCCGGGGCAAGCCCGAGGCCTCCCTGGATCATGGCGCCGAGATCGGTGATGATGTCCCCGAACATGTTCGGCGTTACCACGACGTCGAACCATTCCGGGTTCTTGACAAACCACATGGTGACTGCATCGACGAAATTGAACTCGGTCGCAACCATGGGGTAGGTCTTTCCAACTTCGGTGAAAACCTCCCTCCATAACCCGTAGATGTCGGAAAGAACATTTGCCTTGTCGACCGAGGTGAGTTTTTTGTTCCTGTGCTTGGCAAGGTCGAATGCGTAGGTTATCACCCTGCGTGCACCCTCGCGGCTGATGAGCCCGATCTGGTACGCGATCTCTTCTGCATCGCTCTCGATATCGAGGCCGAACTTCACCGAGTACAGGTCGCGTGCAACCTTCAGTTCGGTCTTCTGGGATTTTTTGAACCGCGACCCGATCCCGACATAGAAATCCTCGGTGTTCTCCCTGACAACCACGAAATCGATATCTTTCGGGCTTTTCCCTGCCAGGGGAGTCGGAATCCCTTCAAGGAGCTTGATCGGCCGCAGGTTCACGTACTGGTCGAAGTGAAACCGGAGCGAGAGGAGGATCCCTTTCTCGAGGATACCGGGCTTTACCCGCTCGTCCCCGATTGCCCCGAAGTAGATTGCCCTGAATTTCCGCAGTTCTTTGAGATCCTCTTCGGTCAGGAGCGTTCCTGTCGCAAGGTACCGGTCTGCGCCGATGTCGAAGTCTGTCCAGTCGATAGAGAAATTGAACCGGTCGCCTGCTGCGTCAAGGATCTTTTTCCCCTCGGCGACGATCTCCGGGCCGATCCCGTCTCCCCCGATGGCCGCTAATTTGTACATGTTTTCACCTCTTTGAGATTTTTCGCGTATTCAACGAGTCCTCCGGCATCAACGATGTGCCGCATGAATTCCGGAACCGGTTCGACCGGGTACTTCCTGCCGCCCGCAAGAACGTATCCGGAAGCGAGCTCTACCTGTACCGGTTCGCCGTCCTGTATTCCCGAGGTATCTTTGCATACCAGCGGAAGAAGCCCGACGTTGATCGCATTCCGGTAGAAGATCCTTGCAAAGGACTGGGCGATAACAACCTTCACTCCCGCTCCGGAGAGTGCAAGGGGTGCATGCTCCCGTGATGAACCACAGCCGAAGTTATTGCCCCCCACGATCACATCGCCGTCGCGTGCCTCACGGGAAAACTCGTTCCGGGTCCCCTCGAATGCATGCTTTGCAAGTTCCTTCGGATCGTAGATTGTCAGGAATCTTCCCGGTATGATCGCATCGGTATCGATATCGTCCCCGAATTTCCAGACCCGCATGATTACACCTCCCGTGGATCGGTGATCTGCCCGGTGATAGCGCTCGCAGACGCAGTCGCTGCCGAACAGAGGTACACCTTTGCTTCCGTGCTTCCCTGCCGTCCCCGGAAGTTCCGGTTCGATGTCGAGAGCGAGACCTCGCCCGGTGCAAGGAGGCCGAATGCGCCGCCCATGCAGGGTCCGCAGCAGGGAGCTTCAACAAGCGCACCCGCTTTCACGAACTGCTCGATATAGCCTGCCCTGAGCGTCTTGAGATATTCATCCCGGGACGCGGGAATGATGATGACCCTCACTTTCCCGCTGAAGGACCGGGTGCCGAGTACCTCGGCAGCTTCTGCGAAATCCTCGAATCTCCCGTTCGTGCAGGAACCGATGAATACCTGGTCTACCGGAATCCCGGCAACCTTCCTGACCGGTACGCCCTGGTCCACGTTGTGGGGAACGGCTACCTGCGGCTCCATCTTCCCGACATCGTAGGTGCGCTTGTCAGAATAGACGGCGTCCGCGTCGCCCTCCAGACTGAAGGGGCTGGCCTTCCTTCGGGCCCCCACGTAGTCCCAGGTCGTCTTGTCCGGGGGAACGATTCCCGCTTTTGCTCCCATCTCGATAGCCATGTTGCTGCAGGTCATCCTCCCTGCCATGGGGAGGGCCCGGATGGTTTCCCCGGTAAACTCAAGGGACTTGTAGGTAGCCCCGTCCGCCCCGATATCTGCGGCTATTGCGAGGATCAGGTCTTTTGCCCCAACCCTTTTCTGGAACTTCCCCGAAACAGTGAGGTGAATGCTCTCCGGGACCCGGAAGTACAGGGTTCCGAACTTGAGCACGAATCCCATATCGGTGGACCCGATACCGGTCGCAAAAGCCCCACAGGCCCCATACATACAGGTGTGGGAATCGGAACCTACGATGATCTCGCCCGGTGCGGCGCGTCCCTTCTCGATAACCACCTGGTGGCAGACGCCCTCCCGGAGATCATAATTGTGGATTCCCTGTTCTGAGGCAAATTCACGCATCGACTTGTGGATCGCGGCAGCATCAATGGAATCGGCCGGGATCTGGTGATCGAAGAGCATGATGATACGGCCCGGATCAAAGACCTTTTTCCCGCCCATCTCACGGAATTTCTGGATGGCAAGCGGCCCCGTGATATCATGGATCATCGCAGCGTCGACGGGTGCCATTACCACGTCCCCCGCGGAGATCTTGTGTCCGCACTTCTGAGAAAATATTTTTTCTGCGATAGTTGCTCCCATGGGTACTCCCTTTAGTATGGGCCATCGGGCATTTTCTAGCTTGGGGCCAGTTAAGAACCCTTTCCTGTACATGCACCAGCAGGGATGCGTGCCGGGTTCCCTGACCGGGTGGTGGACTGGGCCGTAGAGGGGAGAATCCTGAATAACTACGAATATTTTCGCATTCAAAGCAAGATATATGGCCTTTTCCGGAGAATGGGTTGATGATAACTCATGGCAAAGAAGTCGCTTCACCTTGTAATCGTCCTGCTTGTCCTTCTCGCAGGAACAGTGGCAGTTGCATCTGCTGCAACGGATACCACAAACGATCGCGTCATCGTGACATCCGGCAGCGGATCGGTAATAGTCTCTCCGGATCGCGCCGAGGTCTCCCTTGGTGTCCAGACACAGAATTCCGATGCAAAAACCGCCCAGCAGATGAATGCAGTCCAGATGAACACCTGTATCAATGCACTGATGGCAGCCGGTTTTACGAAAGACCAGCTCCAGACCTCGGGATACTCGATAACCCCGATTTACGATGATTCAGGTTCGGGTCTCATTTCCAAAGTCAAGACCTACCAGGTAACGAATACCCTGACCGTCAAGCTGACTGACATAAACCAGACCGGATCTGTCGTGGATATCGCGGTTGCCAATGGTGCAAACGAGGTCAATTCCATCCAGTTCCTGCTTAGCGAGGAACAGAGCCAGGCAGCCCGGACCCTCGCCCTCCAGAAGGCGGTGGCCCAGACCCGTTCCGATGCGGATACGGTCGCGTCTTCCCTTGGTGTCCAGGTGACCCAGGTGAAAAGCGTTGATGTGAACCAGGGCTATACACCGGTAGCGTACAAATCCCTGGCTACGGACTCGTATGCTATGGGCAGCAGGTCATCAACTACAATAAATCCCAGCGACCTCACGGTTACGGCATCGGTAACCGTAACCTACTCTATCCAGTAACCGGGAACTATCCCGGATCCCTCCTCTCATTTCGATTCTTTCCCATTTTCCCGGATTCCGCTGTTTTTCCTTTCACGGTTCAGTACCACGATTTTTCCCTGTAGGCAGATATCCGAACTATTTTAACGACAGGTATCGAAGCTATACGTGGATTTATAAATGGATCGTAATATCGGATTTAAAGAACGAAGGTATATAGAGGAACTCCGAATCCTCACCAAATCCACTGCACTCGATTGTATCATCGACGATCGCTTCGACCGGGTGATCTACGTCATACGGCCTGGGGATATGGGCCTTGCAATCGGGAAAAAGGGTGAGAATATCCGGAGGCTCCAGAATGTACTGGGCAAACGTATCGAGATGGTTGAGTATGCTGAGTCGCTGGAAGCCTTTGTGACCAACATTTTCAAACCGGCTGAAGTATCCCGGGTGGAAAAAAATCCGGACGCACCCCAGATAACGGTCTACCTGAGAAAGAAAGTGGATCTCGGTATAGCAATCGGGAAAAACGGGTGTAATATCGAAAAGGCACGGATGCTCTGTAAGCGGTATTTCGATGTCGAGATGGGAGAGATCTTCCTCGAAGAGGAGCACGCATGACCGACACCCGCGTCCTCTCGGAAGTGTGGGACGTTATCTGCAACCGGGCAGAAAACCCATCCCCCGATTCGTACGTGAGCCGGATTCTCACCGACACAAAAGGGATCGATAAAGTCCTTGAAAAGGTCGGGGAAGAATCGACCGAGTTCGTGATAGCCGTGAAAAACGGTGTCCGGACGAGGACCGTCGAAGAGGCGGCGGATCTCCAGTTTCATCTCCTGGTCGCCCTCCGTGCTGCCGGAATAGACTTGTCCGAGGTCATGGACGAGCTCGCTGCCCGCAGGAAGTAATTCCCGGTTTCAGCTCGCAAGGTAACTTGCAATATCCGAAAGATCCGGAAGATCGCTTCTTTTTACCCCGGCTTCTGCGACCACGCTTTCATCGACTGAGATTGGTGCGCTGCTGCGGAGGGCAAGTGCTATCCCGTCGCTCGGGCGGCAGTCTACCTGGTTCTCAAGCTGGTCCCGGGCCATAAGGAGGGTTGCATAAAATACCCCGTCCTCGATGGAATCGATATTCAGGCCCAGGACAGATATCCCGAATTTCTGGAGCGTCTCTGAGAAGAGATCGTGCGTAAAGGGACGCGGGGGGACTTCTCCCCTGAGTGCGCTTCCTATCGAGATTGCCTCCCAGATCCCGATATAGATCGGCAGGCACCGGTCCTGCCCGATGGAAAGCAGCACGACGGGGGAGACCCCGCCCGGAGTTTCAGCAACGAAAACTCCCTCGATACCGCACACAGGTTCGCTCATCTGTTCCCGGTTCCTGAATTAGCGGGGCGCGATTTAATGCTTTGCGGAGGTCCGGTATTGCCCGGGACAATCAGGGTATCCTGTATCAGAGCGCAAAGATCTCCCTATGGGCAAGAACCCGGAACAGGCCGGACCGTACCCCGGTATCCAGCCATCCGTGGCCGTAACTGAAGAGAGCCAGGGCCCGGGGACGATCTCCCTCACCCTGGGAACGTCTGCCTTCCCGGAGAAATGCCGAACTCACGAGATGGATCCGTTCCCCGGCCAGGGAAAGCGGGCTTTCGCGTTCCGGGGATACTTCAACCGCGTCCAGTGCAAGGCTGAGCAGGCGCTCGTACCGCGTACTCTTTTCGGCCAGGTGACCGGCGAGATGATCCGGGAGGGCAGCCACCCTCCAGGACCCGTACCTGCACGCAGCCGGCTTTGCCGTCAGGAGCCCCAGTGACACGCCGGCATCCAGCCACCCGAGGCCGTAACAGAAACACCCGATGCCGTTCACCAGGTCTCCCTTCCGGGAAAAGGATCTGCCGTCTGCCAGGTACGCTGCGCCCATTTCAGGTATTGCCCGGGCAACCGGGTAGAGCAGGGCCCGATAAGGAAGAATGATTTGCGTTCCTGCAAGTTTCTCCTCCAGAAGTGAGGCAAAAAATTCCCCGTTCATAGCCCGGCAAACATCTCCAGGTATGCCTGCTCCATCTCGTGGAGTTTACCGGGGACTATCAGGATGTGGAGGGGATCGCCGAAATCGACCGTCTTCAGGCGCCCGGCTGTTCCTGCCGCAACAACCGGGGTTTCGGACCCGGCTCTCGCGACTCCCACATAGAGAGGAATCGCAAGCCCCCTCTCGTCAGCAGATTTTTCCAGGATCTCTACTGCCTCCGTGATCCGCATGTATCGCTCCACCTGGATATCAAGGTAGACCAGGGTATGCAGGTTCTCCCGGAGATTCTGTTCTATCACCTCGATGGGAGTTGTCGGGGCCCAGTTCTTGTACGGGAACGGGAGCGAGCAGGATTTCCCGAACCGGTAATTCTGGAGACCGCACAGGCCTGAGACCGCACTTGAAATTGACGCACCGTGGATGATTCCGGTGGAAATTCCCCTCTCCGCAGCACGGATACGGAGATCGATGTGGGTAGTCGAAACCATCGGGTCCCCGGCGGTCAGGAATGCGACGCTTTTTTCTTTTGCCGCTTCCAGGATCCCGTCGGGATGCTGCTCCACATCTTCCCGGGTCAGGATCCGGATCGGTTTTCCCCAGGCCTTCTCCATATCGGCAACCGAACTTCCCATGAGCCGCGAGGTATAACATTCCAGGACTACAAGATCGGCCGACCCGATACAATCCCTGCCTTTTATTGAGATATCCCTGATATCGTAGAGGCCGAGTCCCACAAAGGTAAGCATACCCGTTTTTCCTCTCCCGTCAGAAGGTGAACCTTGTTATGCGATCCACCATCGACTCGATCACATGCCGGACGTCTGCCTTATGGGTGGATGATATGAAGTGGACCGGGACATCGCTGCGCAGGCCGAGAGCAGTCCGGATCGCTGCTTCATTCAGGGTATTCGGGAGATCGCTCTTGTTTGCCGCAATGACCAGCGGGAGCCGGTCTGCACGGGACAACCGGATCAGGTGTTTCGCACGCTCCATCTGGTCCGGCCGTGTCAGATCAATTACAAGGACAACACCCATTGCGTGGTTGACCAGCTGGGGGATGATGGGATCGAACCGTTCCTCTCCGGGAGTACCGTAAAGGGTGATATCAAAGGATTTCCAGTGTACCCACCCGAGATCCATTGCAACGGTAGTCGGGATCTCTGACATTCCCGAACGGTCGACCGATTCCCGGTAATCGGAGGCACTCGTGATGAAGGTCGATTTACCGGAACGGCCGGGGCCGGTCACGACGATCTTGGGGATATAGGGAATGATTTTCCCGTCGGTGATGATAAACGGGACCGACCGTTGCTTAAGGGAGAGCCATGAGGTGTGGACCAGGGTGAAGAAGTTGAAGAACGGGATGTACCGGAACCCGGAATTTATCGAGACAATGAGATCGAAATTGTGCCGTTCTGAAAACTTTTTCAGTTCGGGCTCTCCGGCCAGGTTCAGGTGCTCGATAATAATTGTCGGCTTTTTCCCGTCAAATGGCTGCGTGAGAATACTGATGGCCCTGTCAAGGCCAAAATCGTCATACAACAGATCCAGGTATGCGAATATTACCTCGACAGATCCCGATTCGACCCGGCTTCTCACTTCTTCCTGCCATACCCGCAGCGCTTCCCCGGGAGTACCTGCCTGTTTCATGATGCGAAGGCGGTCGGTGCTGTCAAGGAAATTTGCCCCTGCAGCGGCGTTTCCTGCCTCCTCCCCCATCATACCTGCGATATCATGCAGGAAGGCCGGGGTACTCGCGTACGGGACAATTACCAGGCAGTGTTTTCCTTCGGACAGGGCAGCATTCAGCGTGCTCACCATGAAGAGCTGGCCGTCGACCCCCGGTTCCATGCTGTACAGGACCCGGCTCCCCTCCGGTATTCCTCCTTCCAGCATATCGTCAATGCCTGAAATACCTGTATGGATCATTGTTTTGTCACCACGTTTCCCTTCTCTATCCTGAATCTGACCCAGTCCGAAGGAATCCCCAGGATCCCGATGACCCGGAAGTACGTCTCCCCGCCATCTGTTTTCACCTCGATAACCCCGGTCATCAGCTGTTTGATGAGGGAGATTGTCTTCTCATCGTACGATTCGTTGTTCAGAAGAAAAAATCCCACAGCCTCCATTTTTTTCAGTTTTGCGATGATAACGTGGAGGAACTGGTACATGACCCCCAGGTTCCGGTACATCAGGAGTGTTGAGACCGAACTCACGCAAAACCGGATTGGTGGCGGGAACAGGCCGGAGTCATCCTCCGAAAAAGACCCCTCGAAAATAGCTTCCGACATTTTTGAGAATTTAATCCCGATGCCGGTAAGATCGGTGGGGCTGGCAACGAATTTCAGCCGCTGGGTATCGGTTACCGTCGGGGACGAGGTTTTCGTTATCGCATCGATAACACCGACGAACTGCTTGTCGCAACCGGTCAGTTTGCAGTAATCGATTACCTCTGATGCGCGCTCATCAGTGGATAATATGATGGAATATTCGCCGGCAACCGGTCGGGAGAGGGCTATCGCAAGTTTGTCCGCCGAGCTCATGGAAGGAGCCAGGATAAGGTAGTTTGTACCGGCATCAAATCCGCCCATCGCCATATCGATTATCTCGATCCCGGATTTGTAGCGGTACATAAAACAATACTTAGTTTCTTGGGGTGCATTATAAGCACACCGATGGAAAATATACCGGAGAACATTTGGTTTAAGAGAACAGATCTCTGGGATGGAATTGCATTGCCGCCCGGATTTTCAGGAGGTGGAAAATGATATACCGGATATACGAGTGGCTGATCAGGAGGAAACTGGAGCGGCTTCCCGAATGTGTCTGCTTCATGATAACGGCGGACGATCTGAAGGACGTCCCGGAAAAATTGTATGAATGCGTTTCCTGGTGCAGGGCGATCTCGCGTGAGGTATCCGGCAAATCCGTGACAGCCGGAGATACGACCCGGGAACAATCTCCCGGAATCCGCAGTCTCACCTTCCATATCAGTACCCCGGATCCCGAAACTATGGTAAAGTATCTCCCGGAAATCCGGAGAATATCTGAAATTGGCAACCTTACGCTGCTCTGCGGAAATCACCAGGAGAAATCGGGGACCGGAATGGAAGTCACCGTTGCAATCGGCACGAGCGGCAGGGAAGAGATCGCGAACTGTATCCGGAAGATGGCGGAAGGCGGTGTCAGGCCGGATCAAGTGGACGAGAGCCTGATCGATTCGTATCTTACGTTCCGGTATACTCCGGATATTGTGATCAAGACCGGCGGCGACCACCTGACAGATTTTCTGATCTGGCAGTCGGTCTATTCCGAGCTCTATTTCTCGGACATCAACTGGAAGTGGTTCCGGTACGTGGACCTGCTCCGGATCCTGCGGGACTACCAGTCCCGGGCACGGCGTTTCGGTAAATAATCCGCGTACCAGTCCCGGACAAAAAAATTGTTTCCCGTTTTCCCGTCTTTCATAGTACAGGGGATACGAAAAGGGGAACCGCACAGCTCCCGCCCCGGCAGTTATTTCAGATGCACATTCGCCCAGTAGTGGTGTCCTTTCACCACGAGATCCGATATGCTGAACCGCTTTTTCAGGAGGTCCGCGAACTGTTTCCTGTCAGGTATCGGTTCGAGAGAATTCGCGACAGACCATTTCAGGAATTCCTGGTACATATGATCTTTTGTTATCCGTGCATCGGTTCCTGAATCTTCAGGCACCAGTTCTATACGCGACTGATAGAATTTCTTCACGGTACTGTATTCCCCGCTGTGCCCGCGTTTTGCCTTTTTCGGGAGGGGGTGGGAAGGAGGAAGATGGGGCGTTCCCGGTCCGGAAACCTGCTCTTCGGGAGGCTCTTTTGGCAGAGCGGCAGGCTGTCTCTTTGGGATCTCAATTTTTCCGGTACGTAAGTATTCTTCTGCATCCATTACCGGCATGAGCGGCCCCTTAGGCCGGGCCGGGATTCCTTTTTTCTCCGCTTTCTTTTCCGGTTCACGGGTTCTCATGGCGTGCGGGGAAGGGACATCGGCGGGTTCCGGCTTTTTGTACCGGATCTGGAGCACCTGGGCAAGGGCCTGGTTGCAGGCATCGCTGATATTCACGCCTTTCTCGGTGGCCCTGGTATAAATGTCCATCCGTATAAGAACCGGAACCTGTTTCCATGCATCCTCCGGAGCATCAGCCTGTTTCATGAGACCACATAGTGTAGTCTGGGGAGGAGGGACATATACTTCTCCCTGCACGAATGGAACACATGCCGGGATCCGGGTCGTTTTTCCGCGAAAAAATCATTCCTGCTTCAGGCTCACTCTCTGGGAGAAGACCCGGATGGCGCGCAGGAGGTCGATCTTCCGGAAGAGCGGCCAGAACGGGGCACAGAAATAGACTGCGGATTCATGGCCGTTTGCCAGCCAGGGCAGGAAGTTCGAGGTCCGGTAATCGTTCCCGGTCCGGACGATGAGATCGACCGGGGGAAGGTTATGCCCGTCCTGGAGATGCCCCTCCACCATGTCGGGCGTGATCTCATCTGCCCGCATCTCGCCTGCCTGCACTTTCCCGAGTATCCGCCGGGCTGCAAGGACAATCTCGTTTCTCCCCCCGTACGCCACCGCGATATTGAGGAAGAAGTCCCGGTACCCTTCGGTCGCCTTCTCCGCGGCATCGATGGCGTCAAGGAGGTCCTGGGGCAGGAGGGAGCGATCCCCCACGATGCTGACCCGGATCCGGTACCGGTGCACCCGCTCATCGTTGATAACGCTCAGGAACCTTTGTTTGAATAAGTCGAAGAGAGTTCCGACCTCCTGGGCGTCCCGGTGGAAGTTTTCCGTCGAGAACGAATAGATGGTGATATACCGGATCCCGAGTTCGTGCGCCCAGTCCAGCATCAGTTCCGTCCTGTCCGC
>JBDKRP010000082.1:0-6023 GCA_039683275.1 Methanoregulaceae archaeon
ATCGATTCCAAAACAGGGGGCCCGCAAAACGCTGCTATTTTCGCCGGAAAAATCCTTCATTTCTGCCCCGGATTGCTGTAATTCCCGATTATCAGGGAGATATTTTTTTGTTGGGAAATAATTCGCCACCCGGGGGGTTCCGGAAGGGGTATCTTAGGCAATCCGGGGCTGAATTGAGCCCGGATTGACCCGGGAGGTGGGGGTCCGGAACTGGGGTGAAATAGAGGGATTTTGGGGGGGCTTATAGGATTCATCTCGGGAAAATCATTCCATTGCATGATGTGAGGCCGCTCCTCCCGGGCTGGTTCACGTGCTCGTTCCTCCGCCCGTACCCGGACAAGGGAATATACGGACATCAGCCCCTTACTAGATTTCCCTTGACTGTATTGCATTAAGAGTTCTTTCCAAGTGAATCATGAGTTCTGAAAATTTCAAGTAACTAATTCCAGCGTCTCTTTCCATTGCTATGCCGACAACAGAAAAGAGACGGTGAATAATCAGCCAAAATTTTCTGAAAAGGGTGTAATTCTTTTTTTTAAGATGGATTCTAACTTCACTAAATTTTACAACATTATAGAGACACTACCACGTTGTCCCGACACCAATTTTATACGAAGCCACCCTTTCTCTATCTGTACCCATATACAATGCCCTGAAACTCCACGTTTCACCTGGGTCAAGGTCGTTAATATTAGTTAAACCGTTGCCAATCAAGTTACCACTCGAATCATAGAATTTTACATTAATTTGCCCATATGTAATTCTGGAAGACCCCGTATTTTTTGCTGTTCCAGCAATATCGATGGTTCCATATTCTCCCGTTTCCATGTGACTGTCAAGAATTGTTAATTTATTGTTGGATTGTGATGATTGTGTCGATGTTGATTGTGTTACATCAGAAGTGGTGGGGTTTACATTTCCAGAGCGACCCAAAAAAGAGGTGGGATTATCTTTTAACGAAATAGTGTCTGAGGTTGGTTTATAAATAAAATCTAAAGTTTTATTCACACCAATAAATGATATAACATATTCGTTTTGTTGTTTTTGAACCCAGTTACCATTTATATCATTCGTCAAATTCGTAGATTTCCAATTATACCTCCCATCTGGAAAGAAGGTCATTGTCCAAACTTCGCCGTTTTCCGTCACTTTTGCAGTCCAGACACCAATAATGGGGTCAACTGTCGCGTATGATGTTGATGCCTGCGTTGATATATGAGATGTCTCAATATTTGGCGTTTGATAATTAGTATTACTGGTACATCCTGTCGTCAATATTACACATATTACGATAACAATAAAAATTGTAATTGTATTTTTCATGTTTTGAGTATCTGTAATTCAAAAAATAAATATTTCGGATTTCTGATAAAACTCTTCGCCCCATGTCAATGTCCATCCCTATAATCACGCAAATCCAGTTTCATACAATGAATCCCCCTCTCTGTAGAGATCCTCTATCTGCAAAGAGGGAGATGATCTGTCCGGATACTGCGGCTGATTTTACAGCATTATGAAGACACTACCTAAGATAACTCAATATTTCCTTTAATATCTGGAAAATTAGTGTATTTTTGTCAAAACAATGAGAAGATTTTTAAAGGCTCTTGAAAATTTTGTATATACCGAGGAATATAGGTGTTAGAGAAACCTGCCCTATATCCCTACGTGAGAATGAATTTGGCCATTCGTATCTCTCACTTCCCCGATATAAAGGTTCTTGAAATAACCGGTTTATGAATGACTGATACCGTATGGTATACAAAATAAACCAAATATGAAAAATTACTTACCCCTAATCATTGCACTGGTGCTGTTAATCGGCACAGTTGGATGCACAGCTGTTGAGTCAGTAGTAAACGGTGTTAACACTACCAAAGATATTTTGGGCAACATTAGTCAAGCAAGCGGAGCATGCAATAGTTCATTGAAGGATAACCCGTTACTGTTCTGTCCCACTACACCTGAACCAACAGTAACTCCAACTCAAAACAGTACAAAATCTTAATCTCATTTTATTTCATAGTCCACAGCATATTCTTTTAGAAAAAAGATATCCCTCCCCAGACCTGTATCACGACTTCCCGTTCTTCTTTTTCATCTCGGCAAGCTTGAGCTCGCTGCGCCGGATCTTCCCGGAGAGCGTCTTCGGGAGTTCTGCAATGAACTCAATTTCCCGTGGATACTTGTAGGGTGCGGTCGTCCGCTTCACATGGTTCTTGAGTTCCCTTATGAGAGCATCGGACGGCTCGAAGCCCTTGTTCAGGACCACGAACGCTTTCACGTTCATGCCCCGGATCCGGTCCGGGCTCCCGACAATCGCCGCTTCCTGAACGGAAGGATGCTCGATGAGCGCGCTCTCGACCTCAAAGGGGCCGATGCGGTACCCGGAACTCTTGATGACATCGTCGCTTCTTCCGATGAACCAGAAGTACCCGTCGGAATCCCGCTGCACCTTGTCCCCGGTATAATACCAGCCGTTCACGAAGGATTTCGCATTCTCTTCCGGGTTATCCAGGTACTCGACCACGAGACCCGGCGGACGGGGATCGCAGCTGATCGCAAGCCTGCCCTCTTCGTTATCCCCGACCGGCCTGCCGTCATCGTCATGAACCTCAATAGTCCAGCCCGGGGAAGGTTTCCCCATCGACCCGAACCTGGGTTCAATACCCGGGAAGATTGCGACGCAGCAGACCGTCTCGGTCTGGCCGAACCCCTCGCAGATGGTAAGCCCCGTCCCTTCCTTCCAGACCCGGATAACCTCCGGGTTCAGGGGTTCCCCCGCACTTGTGCAGTGCCGGAGGTCAGAGAGATCGAACCGGTCAAGGTCTGCCAGGATCAGCATGCGGTAGATGGTCGGGGGGGCGCAGAAGGTCGTTATCTGGTATTTCTCGAGGAGCGGGAGGACCTGGGTTGCCTGGAATTTCCCGGTATAATGGTACACAAAGATGCAGGCCCCGGCAATCCACTGGCCGAAGATCTTGCCCCAGCCGCATTTTGCCCAGCCGGTATCCGCGACCGTGAAATGGAGGTCGTTCGGGGTTAAGTCCTGCCAGAGCTGTGCGGTGATGATATGGCCGAGCGGGTGCCCGTTGTTGTGGAGCACCATCTTCGGCTCTCCCGTAGTTCCCGAGGTGAAATAGATCAGCATCGGGTCCGTGCTCCTGGTACGGATCGGTTCCGGTGTACTCACGGTGTGATGCGAGACCGGCGCAGGATAGAGCATCTCGTACGGGAAACTTGCCCAGCCTTCGAGTTCGGCGTCGGCAAGGAACCGGGTGGTGAGAGTCGGGCACTCCTTGCAGATCTCCTGGATCTTCCCGGAGTTTTCAAGGTCGGTAATGACCATCCGGAACTTTCCCTTATTGATCCGGTACTTGAGATCCCGGGCGGTGAGGAGTGTCGGGCAGGGGCAGAATACCGCGCCGAGCTTGATTAAGGCTACCGCGTAGATCCACCATTCCGGGATCCGGGGCAGCATGATAAGTACCCGGTCGCCCTTGTTGATCCCGTATTTCAGGAGGATGTTTGCGGCCTGGTTCGAGAGGTTGGAGATCTCCCGGAACGTGTATTTTTTCTCCCGGCCGTCCTCATCGACCCAGATCATTGCAAGCTTATTCCGCTCTTTTTTTCCCCATGCATCCACGACATCGGTTCCGAAATTGAAATATTCGGGGATGTCTATCTGAAAGGAGGGGCCGGCTTTCTGGTAATTACTCAAAGGAGTAGGTTCTGCGCCCATGCGATCCCTATAACGTGAGAACTGGCATCTTTTAACAGCTTCCATTCCTGCCGGACTCCCGGGAACAGACGCGAACGGTATCCTGAAAAAATCCCCGAAAATACGACGGCATAAAGGTTGTCCATTAGTATTATGTTGGCAAGTGCGGATATAATAGACGATGGACGAGAAAGGATACACGTCGCTTAAAATCGAAAATATTGTCGCATCCGGGGTTATTGCGGATGCAATCGACCTTGCGGACGTATCTAGTAAGGTAGCAAACTGCGAGCTCAACACCAAACGGTTCCCGGGCGCTGTCCTGCGTCTCGAAAAACCCAAGATGGCATCTCTCATTTTCTCGTCAGGCAAAGTTGTTCTTACCGGTATCCGCGACAAGGAATCCCTCGATGTCGGGCTGAAGATGATCATCGGCATGCTGAAGGAAGCGGGAGTAAATACCCTGGAGACGCCCCGGGTCGCGGTCACGAATATTGTCTGTTCGTACGACATGGGGAAATACATCAACCTGAACAAGCTCGTGATCACCCTCAACCTGGAGAACATCGAGTACGAACCCGAGCAGTTCCCGGGCCTCGTATACCGGCTCAAGGACCCGAAGATCGTTGCCCTTCTCTTCTCTTCCGGGAAGATCATCCTGACCGGCGGCAAGGTTATCGAAGATGTAAAGCGCGGCCTCGATTTCCTTGAGCAGAAACTTGACAGTATAATGTAAACGGGGCTGATGGTCCCGGATAAGTTCCTTTTTGTACCCGGATTTTCTGTCAAAGGCTGATTCGGGATCTTCAGGCAGATCATTGTGAGTGAGGCAGCCGTGCCCGTCCCTCTGCCTGTCCGCGTTCAAAACTACGATTCTCTGGCTCTCAAAAGAATCCGGACCGGAACATTCATCCGGAATTTTTCAAAACATCCAAAATTTTTCTCGGTATCCGGACCAAAATCCCACGAAAAAAATATTCCGGGCCAAAGGATCGTTTTCTTCCCTGCATGTGAGCTGACGGAGAATCGGGCACGCGAACCCGCCCGGGAGGAGCGGCCGCGTATGAAACGAATTGAATCTTTTCCAAATCCTGCAATTGTATTTCAGTATCCTTTGGGGAAAAACCCGAAACAGCATTTTTCTTTTCACTGCTGCCAGAACCGGTGGGTCTTCACAAAATTCCGTTCCGCTTTCAGGATCTCCCGGTAAAATGCGTCGCCATCTGCATACGAACCGATGATCCGGGACGCGTTCTCGGGGCCGACGCCCCGGGCCGCAAGCGCGAGGATCGCTTTCTTCCCGCTGGAGAGAACGATATTCGCGTTGCGCACCAGCCGTTTCTCGATCTCCTTCTCTTCGCCGGTTTTCACCTTCCTGTTTGCAGTCGCATACAATTCTTCATCCCAGGGTTTGAGCGCGGCAATGAGCCCCGCGCCGCATTTCGGACATCTGGGCTGCCCGGCCACCCGTGATACCCGGGTTCTCGATTTCCAGTTCCGGCAGTGCATGCAGCAGAGGATGACCTCCTCCTGGTCCAGACGTTTCTTCAGGGTAGCGATCACCGCTTTGTCAGCAGATGGCGGGGGGATCTGGTCTTTCGAGGAGAGGAGTCCCGCAGCGCCAAGGATGCTGAGCGGTGCGATGCAGACAGAAGTCTCGCCGCTTCGCACGGATTCCGCAACTTTCGCTGCGGCCCCGACGTCCATGTACACGCTGAAGAGTTCCCGGTACGTCTCCTTCTGGACAACGGTTCCCTCAAAAAGGTCCGCGAGCCGGGAGAGCGAGATCCGTTCGTAATCGGCGTCCGGGTCGATTGCCCCGAACTTCTTTGCAACCTGGATGAGTTTCCACTTGTAGAGCGAGGTCCGCTTGAGCGCGAGCGCAAGGATGGATTCGACATGGGAAGGATCGAGCGTTACGAGTGCGTCCCGGACATCTGCGGCCCGCAGGCTGGTCGGCAGCCGAAGGAAGATCCGGTACGCGTCCAGTTCAAGCCCGACCGTGGTGCCGAACCGGGCCGAGAGGAGGATCGAGAGCACCCGGCCCAGGGCTTCGTTCGCCTTGTTGCCGGCACAGATGTTACAGACAACCCCCTCCTCTGCGTTCTCAAGTACAATCTGCCGGTCCGTTGCAACCGGCGATCTGTTCCGGTCCATCTCGGCAAGGAATTTTTCAGCAAATCCCCGGGAATCCGGATCTTCCGTGTACGCGTTGATGTCGCGGGAATCCCGGAGCCGTCCCACTTCCTGCGCAACCTCGTACGGGACCGGGATCTGCTCGCCTTCCCAGGAAGGCAGTTCC
>JBDKRP010000083.1:0-3461 GCA_039683275.1 Methanoregulaceae archaeon
GAACTGGAAAGTGGGGTTGTCCTTCGCGGGAAAGATGCCGAGGAATGGGTACAAACGGTCAAACAGGGGATGGCACAATGACCCCCATCGAAGAAGCAGAGCGGGAATATTGCCAAGCCCGCTGCGGATATCAGATGTGCGGATATGGCGAAACTGAAGGGAAATTCGGGAAACCCTGCGATTTCCTGATCCGGTACCTCGAGGAATTTGTGGGGTGCGGTCGATGATCCTCCCGACGGTTCTCTACATAGCCGGGCCGTTCTCACATGAGGACCCGATCCACGGGATCCCGGAAAACATCCTGGCAGCCTCAAAGGTTGCCCTGGAATGTGTCCGTCGGGGATTCTCTGTCCACTGCCCGCACAAGAACTACGCGGGGTTTCAGCATGTCGAGGACGTTCCATGGGAGTTTTGGTGTATAGCAGATTTCGCAATCCTAGAGCGGTGTGATGCGGTTCTGTTCCTCGAAGGCTGGGCAAACAGCGAGGGAGCCTCCCGGGAAATGCAGTTCGCCCATGAGAAAGGGATCCCGGTCTTCTTTGTCCGGGACGGGATCCCGGATCCGGGTACGGTTGGAAGGCGATATGATGGGTCGAAGTAAGCGGGTCAACTGTGAATTGTGTGGCCGCGAAGTACGATTTCCCAGGAAGAACGCGGAACATCATTTTTGTTGGCGATGCAGTTCCGATCACGGGCACAATCCTATGGCCGAACTCCGGAAAAGACAGAAGACACGGGCAGGATCACCATGATGCACTGCCTGATTTGCGGACATCACCGAGGCCGTAAGTCATTCAAGGAATCGTGCCCCCGGGTGAACGATCTGCTCTTCCGGGGCGGCGATTATTCAGCAGCTCAGATCATGGAAGAAACCGAGAGGAATGGATGCCCACACGCGATCCCCTATCAGGGAAACGTGAAACGGAGGTCCGTTCATGTTCATCACTGACATGAACGGCGTCCCAATCCGGACCGGCCAGTGTATTGACTGCTCCGGTACGCTCACCTGGTGGGATGGGCGTCTCCGATGCAGCGCCAAGGACGCCAATATCAAGCAGTGCCCGCCCAAGGCGTGCAACCGGAAACACCTGCTTGATTCGGGGCAAAAACCACAGCGGATCCTTGTCGCTCACGGAGATACCGACAAGTGTTTCGAGAAAAAATATGATGAGAATTCAGAACGGTGCCAGATCTGCCAGTTACAGTCGTATTGCTCGTTTAAGACGAAAAAGGAGGACTTATGAAAGTCAAAGATTGCATGAAAAGGAACTGCAAATCGCTTCAAAAGAAGAAACGAGGTATAGGAGGTAAATATTTCACTCGCATTTGCATGATTTCAAGAAAACAACCGCTATTCACAATATGTCCTCATGAGGTGGAACCGTCATGACCCATAAGATCGTGACAGTGAAGCCCGACTATCATTATTACGGAACTGAAGTTCCTTTCGACAAGTCGCTAATGCAAATCCAATCTCTCCTGATCAAGCACAAGTGTTCCCGGATCGCTCCCATGCAGGATTACCGGGGCGAAGTCCCCCTGCATACCCTCTTCTTCGAGAAAGACGGGTTGCCGTATATGATCGAGTTCCCGATCGTGTACGTTGAAAAGAGTACCGGAAACCAGTATAGCCCGAAGAAAAAAGAACTCCGGATGAATATCAGCGGCCGTGTCATCCATGACCGGGTGAAAGCGCTGCTTATCGAATGCGAGTTTGGGCTCTGGGACTTCCAGCAGGCGATGATGCAGTACCTGATGATCAAAGGCCCGGATGGGTGCACGCAGGCCCTCCAGGATTACATCCAGGAGAACCGGTCCAGCATTCCGACCGGGCAGATATTTGATACGTCCCGGCAGCTGAACAAATGATTGAGATGACTGCTCCCCCAGAAAAGGGAGTCATTCTATTTTGAATGTTTTAATTGATAACGGATTTCCCATCCTATGAAACATAAGTGGATTTCCTTAAACGTGTTTAACAAGAAACCAGGCTGTTCCGGAGGAGTCGATATCCTCATTGCTTTTTGTTCGTGAATAAATAAGTGGAGACTTTTTAGTTCGCCGAAATGATTGGTGTAAGAAATTTCGAAGGAGTGATTATTGAAAAAATTGATGTCATTTATTTGGAATGTACAACTCTCCCCGGGTGCCAAATCTCTCCAAGAGCTCTCTTCGACCATATCTCTCCAATCTGCGGGAGGAACTGGGCGATGAGAGTCGTTAAACACGCGGCTGAAAAATACGTCATATGCACTATAGTTACTCTCATTTTTAATGACGAGCCATGCAGAATTTCTCCACGTAGTGAAATCACTCCCTCTACGCAATTGAAACTGGAATCGGGGCTCAAATTGAGATGTAAAAAGGACCTGTTGTTTTAAACTGATTTCCGCCTGAATCCATATCAATAAAAAATTGAAATACGCGATAATTGCGAGAATCCCATTAAAACTTATCCCCGTGAAGGCCATATATATTATTAAACTCGCTGGAATAGCCGCAAGTAAAAATAATTTGAACAATGCACGCCAATAAATGTTTTTCATAATTATTTTTTGATTATAAATATTATCAATCTGTTTATCTGAAAGAAAAGGGACTGCTTACTCTCTAATTTTTCCTCTAGTTTACCCGAGCCGCGAGTTCGCAAATATATAACAGAGGGTGGGCCACTCCCCCCTATCCATCAATCTTTTTCTTCATGGCCATCCCCACTTCTATCAGGGTGTCCGGATCCTCTTTGGCCATCCGCAGAAATTCCAGCTCCTGGATTGCCTCATCGTTCAGGGCCATATAGCAGACGCCGCAGAACATCGCATCGGGAGAGTTCGGACGGCCGCACCTGGGGCACGGTACAACGGCCATCGGGTCGTG
Organism: Methanoregulaceae archaeon; assembly: GCA_039683275.1. Classification (GTDB taxonomy): domain Archaea; phylum Halobacteriota; class Methanomicrobia; order Methanomicrobiales; family Methanospirillaceae; genus JBDKRP01. The sequence goes on from JBDKRP010000083.1 coordinate 2,875, forward strand.
TTGTGGTTCTTCTACTAGGGCAATCCCATCTGCTGACAGGATCTTATGGTCGATATCCCTAGACGAGAGGTGGACATACACTGCAGCCATGCCGGATCCATTCGACCATCCGGCATATTTTCTCAATTCAGATTCCGTCAGCTGCTTGCCGCGGATAGTAAGACGACCGTGTCGGAACGAATGTGGGTTCGTCCGCTTGCCGCTGTTCACATAGGAACCAAGGCGTTTGAAAAGATTGTCCACGGTTCTCCCATTTAGTCTTCTGAATTCTGTGGTCCCTCGCTTCCTTGACGTTACGAAAAGCGGTGCATTCGGGTCGTTTTTGAGCGGGTGCATTTTAATCCAGGCTTGCAGGTCCGGTACCGAACTGATGAGCCGGATCGGCCTCCGTCCGGTTTTCCCAGTCACAGAGATGATCGCTCCGTACCGGTCAAATTGCACATGCCCGATATCGCAGGTTAGGATCTCATTGAGCCTGGCTGCACTGTCCCAGTAGACCGATACGAGCGCTCTGTCCCGCTGTGATTCGCAGCACTCCAGGATCTTTCGGACAAGGTCCGATGTCACAACTTTTTCAGGTGGGATAT
>JBDKRP010000084.1:0-4836 GCA_039683275.1 Methanoregulaceae archaeon
AATGAATCGGCTCAGTGGATAGTCCTCCTCGGTTTCCTCGTGAGCCTCAGCCTCTTTTTCCTTGCACTCCTCATCAACCAGTCAACTCTTGTCGGCCAGACCACCGCAGAAGGTGTGCTTGAGTTCCCGAAAAACGATATCCGGGACACACGCGAGGTTATCTCTGGAATAGCGGGAAAGGGCGACGATACGGATTCCCTGCATGCTGATATGGCAAATATCTCCCTTGCGAGGAAAAACTCAGTCGTTACCTTTGCCATATCAGGAAATGTCGTCACTATCCATTTCAATAACGGGGTCACCACGTACCAGGAGACGACCAATGTCTGATCCGATGAAGAGGTTGTCCAGGCAGGATGCCGGCGTTGCAAACCTTATGGAATATATCATGATCAGCGGCATCCTTATGGTCCTCCTGGTTTTTACGATGCTGACCGTCAACAGCAGCATCATGGAAAAACCTGCTGAAGAAATGAGTTACTATGCGTTCACCGATATCGGGAACGGCATCAGCACCCGTATTGTCGATATCTACGTTATCGCGCCCGACAACGGGACTATTCAGAGCAAATTCGATATTCCGGACGACGTTCTCGGGAATGATTATTCGGTGAAGATAAGTAACCTGGAGGAAGATCAGGAGATCAAGGTCTACCGGGACCGGGTGGTGAGCACGATCTCTCTCGCAGGGATAGGTGCCAGCCGGGGCGTGACCGGGAATACAACGGGGACCGGACTGAACCGGATAACCTACAATTCCAGCGGGGTGTGATGCTATGGCGGATCGAAGAAAAACCGGACGGCTGACGCAGGAGCGGGGTGTGTCAGAATCTATCGGGTTCATCCTGATATTCAGCTTGGTCGTGACCGGGATCGGGATCGTCACCCTGTATGGCTATCCCCTCCTCATGAAGCAGCAGATGGGGACCGATATCAGGATCATGGAAAAGACCTTCATCGTCCTCCAGAACGATATAAAAAGCCTGGTGTACAAGAACGTACCCTACAAGGAGACGTCGCTCAAGGTAGGGGGCGGAATGCTCTTTGCACGAAACAATTCTGAGACACCCCAAACGCTTACTGTGTACGTGAACGGACTCCCAGCCACAGGGCCGTTCAACTCCTTCAGCCCGGGAGAACTTCGGTTCGACGCCGATCTCGGAGATACTGTCATAGTTCTCGAAAACGGCGCAGTGATCACTGCGGGCAAAACGGGCGGGGGATCTACAATGCTCGCTGAGCCGCGCTGGTATTATGACGATCAGACCGGAACGTTCGTGATATCCCTCATCAGGTTCAGAACCGAAGGTCCGGTGAGCAGAACCGGGGTAGGGACCATCGGGCTCAGGGAGACCTGCGTCAATTATACGGAGATTGCCGTAAGCCCCGCAGGGGATGCATCCGTGCAATATACCCAGGATCCAGAAAACGATTATTCGGTTGCCTGGGATGCGTACTTTACGCAGACCCTCGGCCTTTCAACAGATCCATTCGGGTACGGTTACCGGCTTCCAACCGGAACTTCCCGGATTGTTGTAAAAGAGTATACAATAGAGATCCTGAGTCTTTGAGGACCCAGGATAAACTCATACGAGCCCCGTAAACGCATTTGGGGGCGTCAGGAGGTACTGGAGGTCGATCCAACATGAAAAGTGCCGCAAAAACGCATTGCTGAAGAAGAACAAATTATCCGTTTTAATTGGTAAATTCCGGAAAATAACTCATTTAATCAGGATTTCATTTTTAGATTGCAACCCATTCAGGTTTGAACCGGATCTTTTTATGGGGATTTCAATAATCCGGGGCAGAATTGTTGTTGGAATTTCAGAAATACAACACGGTCAGATTCCGATATATCCTGATAGATACCGCATGTTCCCGGTCAAGAGGAGGCCGGGATGCAGGATTCACCTGGATTCCCCCATGCGGCACCTGTTACAAAATAACTCCTGCACCCCATACTTTCACGCGCTTTTTGCACTTACAGATGAGTTTCCGGCACAAAACATTTTGATTTGCCGGAGTTAAAACTCCTGGTTTCCATGAGTATTTCCTCAATCTGAACGATTTTAGACGATAGAACAATAGCCGGTACGATTCAGGACCGTCCCGGAACTCCCGGACCATAACCAGGTTTAATCCCCCCGAATCCGAGCATTTTCTATCAAAATCTGATAGGATGTGAAAAACGTATGGCAACGGATCTTCGATTCCTGAATTACCTGCTGATGGCATGCGCAATAGGAGCATTCCTTGCAGTGATCATCAGTCCGGTAGCAGCAGACACGGATGATAGTACAACGCAGATCGGCAATCTGACGCCACCTCCGGATAACAATCAGAGCCTGGCACAAATGCATCAACGGGCCATTCCCAACAGCAGCTGGAACAATACGACTGCGAACCTGACCGGAAACGAGTCATTCAATATGACCGCAGATTACTGGCGCCTTCCCCCCCTTGATCTGAACGGAAACGAATCAGAGTATAATCTGACATTCCCGGAAGGTACCCTCCCCAACGAAACCATCGGACCGGACAACCCGGTGTACAGCCTGAAACTCATGTTTGAAAAGGTCAATGAGGCTCTTACTACAAACAACACGGAGCGGCTCCAGCTGCGGCTCCAGCATGCCGAAAGCCGACTTGCAGAAGCAAACACCGCCATTCTCAATGATAAGAGCGATACTGCCCAGACGGCTCTGGATAATTACAATGACGAGATAGCCTCGGCAAAGGAGATGCTGGCCGAGCTGCCTGAGAACTCAAAGGAACTTACGGAAACCCAGAAAACGATAGAGAAACTCCAGCAAATTCTGGACCAGCTGACAAAGAAACTTGAGAAGATGTCGGATAAAAATGCAGATAGTACAGATTCGGCAAAAACCGGGGCTAATGCGACATCCCGAAACGGCAATGGCCCAATGACCTCAATCAGGGGTGATGAAGCGGGATCGGCAATGAACGGAACCTACAGCGGGAATTTCACCGCCCCGCAGGGAGATGGAAACCGTACCTTCCCGGGAATGGGAAACATGACGGGAACCCACAGTAATGCAGGGAACATGACCGAGCGTGCGGGACCCGGTAACCAGGGTGCACAAGGCACCGGAAACGGGATTACCAATAGTACCGGGCCAAACCCGAACGGGCAACAGAATGGTGAGCAGTCCCAGAAATCTTCCGGGAGCTCAAACCAGGGCGTCACAGGGGGCCGGGTATCCGGAGGCCAGTCAAACCAGGGTGCTCCCCAGCAGGGACAGCAGGGTAGAGCCGGTGGAGATAACCGGAATCCAGCCCAGAACTCCAACTCCGGAAGAAGGTGAGTGAGAAACCGGGTTGCCTGAATACCGGGGCCGGGCAGATCTCCCGGCAACATTTCCTCCATTTCTTTTAAAACAGGTACTCCATCGGAAAAAGATCTGACCTGAGGTCTTCCTGAAATCCGGTTCAGGCCACGAACCGTCCGGGATGTATGATTTTCGTAAAAATCAGAGGTACCTGTTCCTGCGCAGCCACTCGACCTGCGGGCCTGTGTACCGGTATACGATATCGCATTTCTCATCCTGGAAATTCCAGGGAATGACGATAAGAATGTCCCCTTCGCGGATCCAGATCTTCTTTTTTATTTTTCCCTTGATCCGGCCCATCCGGGTGACTCCGTCGTAACACCGGACACGGATATGATTTGCACCCATCATGAGTTCGGCGCTCCCGAACATCTCGCGGTTCCGTTTCTGCGGCAGCCGTACCCGGACTATCTCCCCGAATTCATTTTTCTCCTCTTCAAAGCTGGACAGTATACCCTCTCCCCTAGAATATCTTTCCGGTGCTCAAAACACGGAAAAATATTGGTCTGGAAGGATATATCCTTATCCCATTCGGGGAGGAAATCACGTCCTGCTCCCAAGTTGGAGGATAATTCGTCCTCCAATCAGTTCTGTAAAAATACTGTTGATATCCAGGTATCGCTCAGGCAAAATCGATGAGCTCCAAAAGGCAAGTACTCTTCATCCCGAGGCGTCACATGACCGATTTTGAAGAAAAACTGAGACAGATCATTGAAAAGGGAGACAAAGCCACCGCAGAAGACTGGCTTCGGACAATAGAGAAAGATTACGGGCGCACTCCCCTGATCTTCAAACGGATGGCAGAACGTCCTGAGGTTCTCATCTCCCACCTTCTGTACAAAGGGACCGTCGCGGAGACGAGCGCGCTCGATCCGAAATATGTTGAACTGATCTGTATGGCGGTCGGCGCTGCACTCAAGTGCCCGCACTGTACCGGCTATCACCTTCTTGCCGCGATGAAAATGGGGGCCTCGCGTGATGAAATACTGGAAGTGATCCTCCTCGCGGGCCTCATCTCCAACTCCTCCGTCCTTGCAACAGCATACCGGATTTTTGACGAGAAAGTCTCGAAATGCGTTTCATGTGAGACCGAAGGAATCTCCCTCAATAACGGGAGCGATTCCTGCGGCAACATCCCATAACCCCACCTTCCCCTTTTTATCTTCGCCACGTTCACCATTTAGATAATGTGCGGAATAGCCGGTATCGTTGCTCTTGCGCCGGGAAAATCTCCCGATCCTGTCCTCCTCCGCTGCATGGCAGAGAGAATCCGTCACCGCGGCCCTGACGGGAACGGGGAATATCTTACCGGAACCGTTGCCCTCGCACACCGGAGACTTTCGATTATCGATCTCTCGGACTCCGGAAGCCAGCCGATGCCGAATGAAGATGGATCGCTCCAGCTGGTCTTCAATGGCGAGATCTACAATTATATTGAACTGGGGGAGGAACTCCGGGCAAAAGGCCATATCTTCCGCGGGCATTC
>JBDKRP010000085.1:0-4191 GCA_039683275.1 Methanoregulaceae archaeon
CCCGTGTTCCGATAGTTTCTCTCCCGGCATGCAGATTCCCGGAATCATATCCGGTATTCCCAATTCGGGCAGGGATTCCCGGGGTTCGCCCGGTTTCCGGAGAATCCCCGGCAAGTGCCAGGAAAAAACGGTTCCATAAACCCGCCATCAGAGTTCACTCCTCGGTATCTGCCGGGTTTTTACATTGAGAGTTTTCTCCCCGAAAAACGAGGAAAAGGGAACGATGGCGTCAGAAACAGCCGGATGCCGTTTCTTTTCCGCAGGGATCCGGCTCGTGAGAACGGAATCCCGTACCTTGACGGGCGGTTTGATAGAAGTGAGATAATCTTTAAGAGGGAATCCTTTTTCGGATTGTGTTTGGGGTCTCCCACCCTGACTTGCGTCCTTCCTGGATGAGTACATATGTCGTAGTGCGTTCTTTACAAATTATATATTTTTTCAACTTACACTATATGCTTGTTAATAATGTATATATCTCCGGGAGTTTCGTCTGTGAAGGAACACATATCCGGTTTTTTCCGCAGGGTTTTATCAAAGGCGATGAAACAGCTGATAATCGAGAGACCGGTTTTCACCCGGCCCGCCACTCCGCTCATGCCGGGGGGATACGCATATCCGGGAGCCGGTAATTCCAGAGTTTTTCCTGGTGGACGGTATGAATGAATCACGTATCTTTTTCAGTACCTGACCGTCAGCTGCACGGTACCTGAAAAAAAGAAAATCAGTTTCAATCCAGACGGTAATTCGGCGCTTCGTCCGTGATCAGGATATTATGGGCATGGCTTTCCGAGAATCCTGCGGACGTGATCCGGACAAACCGTGCCTTTGCATGCATGTCGGCAATCGTCTTTGAACCGGTGTATCCCATCGAGGACTTGAGGCCGCCGATAAGCTGGTAGATGACGTCCGATATTGCGCCGACGTACGGGGTCACGCCTTCCACGCCTTCGGGGACGAACTTCGTCTCCCCGATCTTCTCCTTCTTCTGGAAATACCGGTCGCTCGAAACGCCGCTCGTCATGACCCCGAGAGACCCCATGCCCCGGTACTGCTTGTACCTCCGGCCCTTGATGGACGTGATGCGTCCCGGCGCTTCGTCCGTTCCCGCAAAGAGGTTCCCGATCATGACGCTGTCAGCGCCTGCCGCGATAGCTTTTGCAACGTCGCCGCTGTAGCGTACTCCCCCGTCTGCAATGAGCGGGACTCCCGCAGGCCCCGCGACATCCGCAACCTGGCTGATCGCGGTCATCTGGGGGACGCCGACTCCCGCTACGATACGGGTCGTGCAGATCGAACCGGGACCGATACCGACCTTCACCGCGTCGACATTCTGTGCAAGCAGGGCTTCTGCGGCGGCCGTGGTCGCAATGTTCCCCGCGATGACCTCCGTTTTTGCGGAGGCCTTGATCTCCCCGACTGCTTTCACGACATTCAGGTTATGGCCGTGAGCGCAGTCAACGACCAGGGCATCTACCCCTGTCTCGTCAAGGAGCATCGCCCGGGTAAAGTCAAAAGGACCGACCGCTGCCGCGACCCGGAGGTTCCCGCTCCTGTCCCGGGTGGCACGCGGGTACTGGCGCTTCTCCAGGATGTCCTGCATGGTGATGATCCCGACAAGGCGTCTATCGGAATCAACGACCGGGAGGCGCTCGACCTTGTGGGAGTACATCATCTCGAGTGCCAGGTCCGGCGTAACATCTTCCGTAGCCGTGATCGGGTTCTTTGTCATGATGGCCTGGATGCATTCGTTCCCCCGCTTCTGGACGATGGCACGGACATCGCGCCTGCTCACGATCCCGATGATCTTCCCGTTGTCGAGAACCGGGACCCCGCCGATCCCGTGCTGGCTCATCAGCCGTTCGACATCCGAGACCGTGGATGTTGCGCCGACAGAGAGGACATGTTTCTCGATAAGCTCCTCGGTCCGCTTCACGATCCGGACCTGCTCGGCTTCTTCATCGGCCGTCATGTTCCGGTGCAGGACCCCAATCCCGCCTTCCCGGGCAAGGGCGATTGCCATTGTTGCGGTTGTCACGGTATCCATAGCGGCAGTGACAAGCGGGATATTCATCGGAATATTCTTTGAGAACCGGCTCCTTGGGTCGGCCTCGCTGGGCTCCACGAAGGATGCTGCCGGTTCCAGCAGCACGTCATCAAAGGTGAGTGCTGTCGGGACATCCAGTTTCTCACGGTACATACTATCACCAGATTCGATTACCTGATCATGCGGAGCGCCTGCTCCACGAGTTCTTCCCGGATAGCCGCATTGCGATCCCCGCCGCAGACCATTCCCCTGACCCCGATGATTTCGGGATTGATGCGTTTGAGTACCGGGAGATCTTCGAATTTCAGGGAACCGGCAAGAGCGGTCCTGAGGCCGAGCGATGTGTTTTTCCGGGTAAATTCGGTAAGTTCCCGCTCGTCCATGAAGGCAAACGTACTCTTCCCGTCTTTCTTTCCGGTGTCGATCATCGCAAGATCTGCCCCGGCTTTTGCCGCAAGGGGAGAGAGGGCTGCAGGAGAGATGGTGCCGAGCCGCTCGTGATCGGAATAGGCGGCAATGACCACGAACTTTTCAGGAAAATCTGTCTTGACTGCTTTCACAACAGCACGGATAAGTTCGAGCGCCCGGTCTTCTCCATCGAACATCAGGCCGATCTTGACATAATCGGCCCCGGCGCAGGCAGCCCCGAATGCAGTGAGGGATGCCCCGCCCGGCCTGAAATCGAAATCCCCGATCGCAACGCTGACCGGTTTTCCGGTCATGCCCTTGATCTCCCGGATAACCCAGGGAAAATTGGCGCCAAGGGAGCCTTCGGAAGGTTTCTTGATATCGATGATGTCAGCAGCAAGCGAATGTTTCGCTTCTTCGGGGGAGCTCGGGCTGACCAGTAATTGCATATCATTTAATGATCGTTCAGCATATTAGTGATTGCGTTAGACGATGGAACTCATCCTTGCGGTCGATCTGAAAGGAGGGCTGGTGGTTCACGGGAAATCCGGGAACCGGGATGAGTATGCTCCCCTGACGTGGGGGCTCTCCCCCTCCGCTGAACCCGCCATCTATATCCGTAACATGCAGCCGGAATACCTGTACGTGGCTGACCTTGACCGGATAACAGGCGTGGGTTCTCACGATGGGATCATGAAAAGAATAGCGCCCCTGGTCTCCCGCTGTTACCTGGACCGGGGCTGCCGATCCCCGTCCGATTTTCTGGAGGTTCCCGGGATCGAGAACGTGGTCGGGACCGAGACGGCACACGAAGATATCCGCAGCTATACCCGGGGATTCCTGTCTCTTGACATAAAAAACGGGAAGACTATCCCGGAGGGAAACGATCCGGTCCAGGCGCTCAAAGAAGCGGACGGGTACGGGTTTTCCGGCTGCATTGTCCTGAACATCTCTGCGGTCGGGACGGAGCAGGGACTTTCGGAGGATGTCCTCGTTACGATGCGGGACGCATACGGGAAAACGCTTCTCTACGGGGGCGGTGTCCGGGATGAACGCGATCTTGCCAGGCTTGCTGATGCCGGGTTCGACGGGGCGATCATTGCAACGGCGGTCCATCGCGGCACAATCCCGCTCGATCTCATACGGAGGGGAACATGGTCCTCGTAACTTTGGAAGGAATCGACGGTACCGGTAAAAGCACGCTTCACGCTGCCCTGAAAGAACCTTTGGCTGACCTGAACCCTATCTTCACCCGCGAGCCGGGCGCAACCTGGATCGGGGAGCAGGTCAGGCGGGCAATCGCCGAAGAGATCGATCCGGTGACGGAAGCCCTCCTCTTTGTCGCCGATCACGCGGCCCACCTTGCAAAAGTGGTACGGCCTGCGCTCGCAGAAGGACGGATTGTCATCTCGGACCGGTATATCGACAGCAGGTTCGCGTACCAGTCCGCGATGCTCGAACGGATTGTCCCGGAGCCGATGCAGTGGCTCAGGCAGGTCCACGACGCCTGGACGATCATTCCGGATCTTACCATTCTCCTTACGATTCCCCCGGAGAAAGCGCTCGCAAGGCTCGGCCCTGAGCGCAAACGGGAGCACTTCGAGGAGCAGGAGTTTCTCGAAAAAGTCCAGCGGAATTACTTCTCGCTCGCTGAAGAGGACCCGTCACGGTTTGTGATCGTAGATGCGCAGAAAGAGAAAGAAGAGATTGTGAATTTCTGCGCAGCACTTATCCGGCAG
>JBDKRP010000086.1:0-1739 GCA_039683275.1 Methanoregulaceae archaeon
TCGTGACTGAGCTGGGCGCTCCCGACCCCGATCACGATCTCGTCAACCTTTTTTGCGATACCTTCGAGTACCGACTGGTGGCCGTTGTGGTACGGTTGGAACCTCCCGATATAAAATCCCCGTGTTGTCATACGGTTTCCCCTCCTGCGTCCCGGAGTACGGGGTTCTGTGCCGCAACCATGTTGGCGATGCGCGCCGCGAAAGCTCCCGCCGTGAACCCTGAATCGATATTCACGACCGCGACCACCGAACAGGACTGGAGCATCGACGCAAGCGCCGCGCTTCCCTGTCCCATGTACCCGTAACCGGTACTGACCGGGACGCCGATGACCGGGCGGTCCAGGAGACCTGCTACAATTGCGGGAAGCGTCCCCTCGCGTCCCGCCGCAACGATGAACACGTGGGCATCGAGAAGGGATTTGAGCGCGGGGAAAAGCCGGTGGATTCCCGCAGCTCCCACATCGTATGCGGTCCCGACACGGCACCCCATCTCCTCCGCAACCGCCCGCGCTTCTTCAGCGACCCGTATGTCCGAAGTTCCCGCTGTGATAATCCCGACAACACCCCCGGTCGGGACCGGCGTTGCGCCTTTTGAGAGAACCATCACAAATCCTTCGGCCCGCTTCTCAAGGGTAATTCCATTCTTACGGGCAAGTCCCTCAAGATACTCTGCCTGTTCCCTGCTTACCCGGGTCACGACTGACCGCCCCGCGGATCCGATCTGGCGCAGAACGATCTCTCCCAGGTGACGTGTCTCCTTTCCTTCTGCAAGAATGAACTCCGGAACCCCGCATCGTGACGCCCTGCCGATATCAATACATGCCGCATCCTCTATCCGTTCCAGGCGCAGCCCCTCTATCTCCCGCGCAGCATCTTCGAGCGAGAGTTTTCCCTCCCTGAACCGTGTCAGTACGTTCCCGAGTGTCTCGTTCGGCAGCATGGATGAATAATACAGATATGGAACGGCGATTAATAATACGTTCATCCCATGTCGTACCTTATTTATGTCGCCGGGTTCGGAACGGCGGTCGTCTTTTTCCTCTGGCTGCGGGATGCACGGATCTTCCTCCGGACCGGGCTTCCCGGTTACCGGAAAGCCGCCTACCACGGAGTCCTGTATGCCGCGCTTGCCCAGATTGGTTTTTTCATTACCAGCAGCACGGTGATTGAACTTGCAGGGCTGGGGGTAATCCTCCTCGCGCTCTATCTCCAGGGAAAACTTGAACGGGAAAAGATCTGGACCGGAAAGGAACCTGCGCTGGAGCGGTTCCTCGGGAGCGCGAAACCTCCCCGGCAGAAGACGGATAAAGGTACAGGAAAAATATAAGGGAGGAGTTTTTCAATGCTGCAGAAACCCCGGGGAACACGCGATTTTTTACCGGATGAGATGGATACTCGGCGCGCAGTCGAGATGAAGATGCGAAAAACGTCCCGCCAGTGGGGATACCGGGAAGTCTGCACACCGGAGTTCGAGGAACTCGAGCTCTTCACCCTCCGGTCAGGGGAAGGTATTATCGATGAAATGTATGTCTTCGAGGACAAGGGCGGAAGAAAACTTGCCCTGCGGCCGGAGATTACAGCTGCCGTCATCCGGATGTACGTGAACGAGGCAAAGGTCGCCCCGAAACCGCTCCGGTGGTGTTATTTTTCCGATTGTTTCCGGTACGAGCGCCCGCAGAAAGGGAGGTACCGGCAGTTCTGGCAGTTCGGGTCGGAACTGATCGGTGCGGATACAGCGG
>JBDKRP010000087.1:0-38070 GCA_039683275.1 Methanoregulaceae archaeon
GTATCCATCATACGGAGGACGTCGTTCCCCAAAGTCTCGAGCTGCATATCGGCGATATGGGTATCCCCCGGGGTGTACACCATTGTCGAGCCGAGGACGATGTACGCCGTTGCAATCATGATCAGCCCTGCTGCAAGTCCTTCAATCGTATACAACTGGCCGTCATTGTTTACCATACGGCAATCTCCATCACACCGGGGTTCAGCCGGGGCTGAGTAACATTGACCGGATTATAGTCATAGAGGAAGGTTCCTGTCATCGTGGTATTTTTCGGGGTTATCCCGCTGTCGAACGTGAAGGCTGTAACAATGTTGCTGTTGGTATCCGCGATCTGGGTGAGGAGATCCGGTTCCAGGATAAGGGAAATGTTATTCGTTACCGGGCCGGATACAACCTGATACGAAGATCCGTCAATGTATACCTGCCGGTCGGGGGGAATATACGACCCCCCAACATAGATCCTGACGGAAGAAAGTTGGGTCAGATCTTTTTTCCAGCTTTTATTGTAAGCATCGTAGAGCGTCCCGGAGATATTGGTTATAGTTATGGGGATGCGTTCGTGCAGGGGATCGATGCGATACTCATGAGGTATCGAAGAGTTCCGGAGTGCACTCAGGTTGAGCTGGATGTTCAGGACCCGGTTCGAGCTGTTGTCCCCTTTGTTTCCTGCGTTCGCAACCTGGAACCTGGCAGCATCGACTGTAGCGTTGCTGCCCTTCTTTACCATCACCCCCCGGCGGATATACCCGTATCCGTCTGGGAGGGAATCCCCCACGCTATACCAAGTACTGGTGTCAGGAACGGCGAGAGAGATATTGAAGTTGTAGGGGTGCTCTCCGAAAATGACCCGGCTGTTGTAATCGTCAGGATATGAAAACCCGCCCTCGAAAAACCGTTCGATTTTCAGGGGGGAGAGTATCCCCGGGGTGTCCTTGTCAATCGCAAGGCCCATCCGGATTATCTCGTCCTTGTGGGTAATGTTAATCTGTTCCCAGGCCGGGTAAGTGGGGGTACCGGGATCTTCTGTCAGAATAACTCCGGTACGGTACGCGACTGCATCGTAATCTATCCCCCCGGTACGGAGATCGACCAGAAGCCCGGGGACCATGTTCGCAACAGCAATAAGTGCAACGAGGAATATGGTGAATCCGACTAGGAAATCGATGGAGAGGGTCCCCGTATCCTGTGTCATGGCCTGGAGATCACCGTCCCGCTCTCGGCATCAAAAATCCAGGTACGGTATGCATCTTCGGCCCGCGAAGTGATGGTATAGGTTGTTCCCTCCAGGGATACATCGGCCATACTGTTATTCGTGGAAAAGATCTCCCGTGCGATATCCACGTTTTTCATAAAGAGCGCGGAAGGCTGGATAGCGGCACTGATATTCAGGGGTTCTCCGGGGAGATTACCGGGAAGTTCCCGGAGCGACCAGGTACCTGCCTGGTATTCGGCCAGGAAACTTGCATTCCCTGCCCGGATTCCGAAGAGCCAGATCCTGGCGGAACTGTCTGGCAACAGACCGATTCCCCGGACAGAATGAATTTGCAGGGTGGAACTGACATTGTCCGGAAGGGTGGCAAGAGAGATGTTTCCCGGAAGCGTCCTGTCCTCATCTTCTGACGGCGAGAACCGTATCCCCGCCCACTCCCGGAATCCATCGTTTGCCTCTGAAAGATTGATCGGGGAGACTGCGGAATTCCGGACAACCGAAGCAATTCCCGTCCCATCCGGGGTTGTGTTTCTCCCAATGTTCTGCTGCATAGTACATCCGGTAATCAGAATAAGAATAGCGAGGACTAGTACGACCGGCACAACCAGTCTTCGGGATAGTGGCATCATCTGCATACTAGCCTTGATTTCTCCCGATATTAAATCAGCGCCACAATGCTGTTATTAATATTTTGCAATTTATGAGAGGCAGGATTCTTTGCATTTCCCGGAATTCCCGCAGTTACCATAAAAATCTGATAAAAAAGTCAGGGGAATGAAAACCGGTTACGAGTTCACCGGACGATCTTGGAAATCGGGATCTCCAGAATATCTTCTGCTCCCGCAGCCTTGAGCTGGGGGATGAGCTGGTTCACGGACCGTTTCTGCACGACGGTCTGGATACTAAAGTACCCGATCCCGTGCAGCCGGCTGACTGTGGGTCGTTTCATCGCAGGCAGAGCTGCAACCACGTCATTCATGGCCCGTTCGGGAACGTTCATGGTGAGCAGCACCTGGTGACGGGCTTCAATGACCCCATTTAAGAGGGTAATTATCTCTTCAATCTCCCGCCTGCGCTCCGGATCGTTCCAGCTGCCATGGCTGGCGATTATTGCTGTGTGGGACTCCATGATCTGGCCGATGATTTTGAGGCCGTTCTTCCGGAGCGTCGTTCCGGTCTCTGTCAGGTCCACGACAACATCCATCAGGTCCGGAACTTTTGCTTCCGATGCCCCGTACGAGTGGAAGAGCTGGACCGGGATCTTCAGATCCTCGAAAAACTGCCGGGTAAGGTTCGGGTATTCGGTCGTAACCCGGCTGCCGGGCCGGATCCCGTGAACATCGCTGATGGGTTCCGACCCGTGGACCGCGACTACGATCTTAACGTTTCCTTCGCCGGTCTTGCTGTACGAAAGGTCGGCGACTTCCCGGACATCGGATCCGGTCTCCCGGACCCAGTCGAGCCCGGATATTCCGAGATCAAAATAGCCCTTCTCGACATAGGTCGGGATCTCCTGGGGCCGGAGGATCTTGACTTTCCCGATACGGTCGTCATCTATCTTCGGGTTATAGTCCCGGTCGGCCCGCTTCACTTCAAGGTCTGCCTCTTTGAAGAGCTGGAGCGTCTGGGCTTCCAGACTCCCTTTCGGGAGAGCAATCGTAATCATGGTAACCGGGTAGGATTACCCGGTGGATAAACCGGCTGGTTTTAATCTATCGGGTGAATGGTGAGCCCGGAGAGAAGCTTCGGCTCGAACCAGGTCGATTTCGGCGGCATGATCCCGCCTGCGTCTGCGATGGAGAGTACCGTAGAAACTTTTACCGGCTGCATGGAAAATGCCACATCGAACTCCCCGCTGTCAATCCGTTCCGTTAGATCGGAAAGCGGGCGGGCTCCGCCGAGATACTGGAGCCGGGGGTCGGACCGGGGATCGGTGATTGAAAGGAGACGTTCCATGACGCCGTTTTGGAGGATCTCGACATCGAGCGAACTGATGGGATCTGCTGCAGGATCCTTTGGGCAGGAGCACTCGTACCACTGCCCGCCGAGATACATATGGATAACATGCAGGGTTCCTGCATCTTTTGCCCGGGGGGGAATGTGGTACCCGCTGGTATCGACATCCGGGCAGGGAACGACCGTGAAGACGTGGCGGAGTGCCACAAGAAAGCCCTCCGGAGTAAAGGGGCCGAGATCGGTAACGAGCCTGCTGTACCCGTGGACCCGGACCCGGTTCTCGGCAAAGATGACCCCCATGAACTTCCCTGCTTCTTCTGTGAACCGGCCCTCTTTTTTCCTGCGTTCCGCGACATTCACCGCAGATTTCGCCCGGTGGTGGCCGTCAGCGATATAGAGCGAGGGGATCCGGGAGAAAAATGCCTCAAGATCCGCGAGTTCCTTTCTGCTTCCGATCCGGTAGATCCGGTGCCGGAATCCCTGCGAAGTCCGCACATCTGAAACGAGACCAGAGTTATCTCTGGTAATTGTTTCGAGATACCGGGAGACGTTCTCTGCATCACGGAACAGGAGGACGACCGGGCCGTTATGGGCATTGACCGCATCGATATGGCAGGTCCGGTCCTCTTCCTTGTCGTACCGGGTGAGTTCGTGCCGTTTTATCCGGTTCTCCACATAATCCTGTACATCCAGACAACAGCAGAGCCCGATAAAGTTGTCTTCTCCCTGTTCGATCCGGTACACATACATCCCCGGAGAGGGATCCCGAAGGAGCTGGCCTTTGGCAATCATACGGTCGAAATTTTCCCGCGCCCTGGAGTATACCCGAAGGTCGTGAGCAGGAATATCCGGAAGTTCGGCATCCGACCTGCTCACGCAGAGAAACGAGAGGGGATTTTTTTCTATCTCTTCTCGGGCTTCTTCAGTACTGACTACATCGTACGGGACCGCGGCTATCCGGGAGGCAAGGGAGGGTTCCGGACGCAGCGCGGCGAAACGGGAGATATGCACCATGGCTGACTCACACACTTATTCCGGGGCTAGGAATCTGTAGTACATTTGCCACTCCCTCCTATATATGCGAGGACATTCCGGAGATTTCCCTGTTTCGCGAATCCGAGTGATAACGGATTGGGTCCGGAGGCAGGCCAGGTGCGGGGATGCCTGATCAGCATCCTCTAGTAGGTACAGTGGCAAAACTTGATTGATAATCGCGTCACAGGAATCCGGGAATCCATGATCCCCGCAGACCGAACCCGGAAGGAACCCCTGAGATCCGGCCTTGCCATCCGTCACACCGGGATCTCTGATATGCCGGCCATCGTTGCAATCGAGCGCGAATCCTTTGTGGACCCGTGGGACCAGCAGACGTTTATCGAGACGCTCTCTTACTTCCCGGACACTTTTTTCACGGTATGGTCCGGAAATGAGATCGCCGGGTTTGCGGTTGGCGGCTATGAAGATACCGGGGAAAATATTTACGGGCACATCTGCAATCTTGCGATAAAAAGGTCTCATCAGAAAGCGGGTATCGGGAGAACTCTCGTCACGCGGCTCGAGCAGCAGTTTATGATCGGGCTTGCAAGCGCGTCGACACTGGAAGTCCGGGTCGGGAATATCCCTGCCCAGAAATTTTACCGGAAACTGGGGTACACCGAAGTCTTCCGGATCGCGGAATATTACGCGAACAAGGAAGATGCCATCGTTATGATGAAGTGGTTCATCTGAACGGGGATTTTTCCTGACGGAACGAAAAAAGAAAGAACGGGTTCAGCCCCGTCCCAGCTGCTGGTGGGCCCGGGCGAGGTGCTGGGCTGCAAGGGCGCCAAGAAGGGAGAGCTCCCCGGCAAGGACGCCGGTTGCGATGATCTCTCCCAGCTTTTTTGCATTTGTCCCGGGAGGATTCCCGCTTCCGCCGACCCCGAGCATCCGGAGGCATTCGGCCTGGGTCTCGACCCCGGTCCCGCCGCCGACCGTCCCGACCGGAAGCGCCGGGAGCGTGACTGCGACGTACGCCCCACCCTCTGCCGGATCGACAGTCGTTATGCAGGTGCTTCCCTCGACCACATGGGCGGCGTCCTGCCCGCAGGCGATGAAGCAGGCGGCAACAACGTTCGCGGCATGGGCATTGAACCCGAGCGAACCCGCCCGTGCGGAGCCGACGAGATTCTTCCTCGTGTTCACCTCAATGAGCGTCTTTGCGTCGGTTTTGAAGATCTCGTGGATGATTGCGTCGGAAAGAAAGATCCCCGCCGCAACGGTCTTTCCCCTGCCGAGGATCGTGCTTGCCGCCGAGGGTTTCTTGTCGGTGCACATGTTACCGGAGAGAGCAATCTGACGGAGGCCGGTCTCTTTTTCTATGAGTTCTGCAACTTTCCCGCTCGCTATCGTGACCATGTTCATGCCCATCGCATCCTTCGTATCGAAGGTAAACCGGATGAAAACGCTCGTTCCCGCCGTGTAGCAGGCCATCCCGAGAAGCTTCCCGTGGGAGGTCGTGCTCTCGGCAACAGCCCGGATCTCCGGTTCATGCGCCATGACCCAGTCGACCGATTCCCGCGCATGGACGATGCTCCTTGCTGCAAATACCGGGGCACGGGACATCGCGTCTGCAAAGATCCGGACCTCAGCCCCCCCCGCCCGGGTGATGGCACTGCATCCCCGGTTCACGGAGGCGATAAGGGCGCCTTCGGTCGTTGCGAGGGGCAGGTAGAATTCCCCTTTCGCATATTCCCCGTGTACCGTAACGGGCCCTGCGACACCGAGTGGCACCTGGATGCAGCCGATCATATTCTCGCAGTTGCGCTTTACGACCCGCTCGATATCTATTGTATAGGAACCCACTTTGGGGAAAGTGGCCCCGGTTGTCTCTTCAATGAAGCGGCGCCGGACCCGCACCGCAGCTTCGGGAGGCAGCTCTTTTTCCAGCGCATACAGTTTGAGCGTGCCGTTTTTTAGTTTCCCGAGACAGAGATCTTCCGGACTATTCCCCGCACCGTCTCCTGCCATACCTAGAGATGTGCGGTGGATCTACATCAAATCGGGTGGTCAGGTTGCCGGTGGAGCAGTGGTGCATCAGGGTGCCCCGTTCGAAGGGGGAGGAGACGAGGCAGCTGCTGCTCCATGAAGGGACCCTGGATAGATTCCTGAAAATCCGGCGGGAAGGGGAAGAACTTTTCATCCCGGTTATCGGCCCGGTGGAAGGGGCCATTCGGGCAATCTTTGAGGAGGGCCCAGCCCGGCAGGAACTTGCGAGGCATGAGCTTGTAGGCGGGATCGCGATACTTCAGGACCGGGATCCGAACGCTGCAAAGGCTATCCTTGCTTCCCGGCCGAACCTCCATACTGTCCTTTTCCCGACCAGCGAAGTCCAAGGGGAGTACCGGACCCGGTCCTTCGAGGTCCTCGCGGGAGAAGACACCACCCGCACCCGGGTGACCGAGTACGGCCATACCTTCATCGTTGACCTTGCCGCTGCATACTTCTCGGCCCGGCTTTCTACCGAGCGGCAGCGGCTCCGGGCGCTCGTCCGGCCCGGGGAGCGGATCCTCGATATGTTTGCCGGGGTCGGACCGTTTGCGATAAGCCTTGCTTCGGGAGCCCACATAGTGGCTGCCTGCGACTTAAATCCCGGTGCAGTCCTCCTGATGAGGGAGAACGTCGTCCTGAACCATACGGGAAATGTGCTCCCGTTCCTTGCAGATGCCGGGCATCTCAGGGAGATGGCACTCGGGCCCTTTGACCGTATCGTAATGAACCTCCCTCTCGCTGCCACCCGGTTCCTCCCGGAGGCTTTCTCCCTTGTACGGCCGGGTGGGACCATCCACCTGTACTCCCTCCAGTCGGTAGAGCGGGAAATCCTTCCTGCTATCCTGGCATGTGGCCCTGCGGACGTAAACGAGCGTTTTGTCCGGAGCTATTCCCCGTCGCATTGGCATGCAGTGTACGATATTATCGTGAACCCGTTGCCAGGGTATGAATAATCTCTCTCAAAATATTTTTATTTTTAATTTTACAATAAATGCCGGTAAAATCATCGGATATCGATTATGCTGCCATAAACATTTTACAAAAAGTATATCTTGTACCCATGGAAGGTATCTTATAAAGTCCGGTGATTCGAGAAGTGTCAGCTCTTCTGTACGTTGACGATGAATCAAATCTTCTTACCATCGCAAAACATTTTTTGGAAGCTGCCGGGGAATTCACCGTCGTCACCAGCACATCTGCATCGGAAGCGATTCAGCTCCTGCAGGAACAGGAGTTTGATGCGATAATTTCTGATTACGAGATGCCGGGAATGGACGGAATCGCATTTCTCAAAGAGGTCCGGTCCCGATTCCAGGATATTCCGTTCATCCTCTTCACCGGGAGGGGTAGGGAAGAAGTGGTAATCGAAGCCATCAATAACGGGGTTGACTTTTACCTCCAGAAAGGGGGAGACCCCCGGGCCCAGTTTGCGGAACTGATGCATAAAGCGCACCAGGCAATTGCCAGGACCCGGGCAGAACGGGCCCTCAAGAGAAGTGAAGAGACGCTCCGTTCCGGAGAGGATTATCTCAAGGCAATCTTTGAAGGAGTGCCGGCCGGGATCCTGGTTGTCGATGCCATAACGCACCAGATAGTAGATGTGAATGCGGCAGCCCTCCAGAAAATCGGGGCATTGAAAGAGAATGTGGTTGGCAGAATCTGTCACCGGTTTATCTGTCCCTCAGAAAAAGGGAAATGCCCGATTACCGATCTTAACCAGCGTCTTGACAACAGTGAGCGGGTACTCCTGACCGCTGAAGGGCTGGAAGTCCCGATTATAAAGAATGTCGTTCCCATTACTCTCCGTGGACGGCATTGTCTCCTGGAAACATTCATTGATATCACCCGGAGAAAACAGGCAGAATCCGAACTGCGGGGTGCATATGAACGGATTGCAGCTGCTGAGGAGGAACTGCGGACTCAGTATGATGCCCTTGCCAGGGGAGAACAGCGGGTCCGGGAGAGTGAGGTCATGTTCCGGTCGATTTTTGAGAACAGCCCCTACCCCATCGCTATCAGTAATGCCACTGAGGGAACCTATACTGCAGTCAATAGTGCGTTCCTCCGGCAAAGCGGGTACTTGGAAGCCGAGATCCTGGGAAAAAACTCCGGGGAACTGGGTTTTGTCACCCTGGAAGAACGGGATCGCCTCTTTGCACTTCACCGGGAAAAGGGAAGGATCCTGAATGAGCAGGTCACTGCCGTCATGAAGGGAGGCCGGAAAATTCCGCTTCTCGTTTCATCGATTCCCCTCGTCCTGCAGGAACAGGCCGTTGTTCTTACGATATTTGTGGATATCACGGATACGCGGCGTGCCCAGGACGAACTACGGAGCGCTTATGAACAGCTGGCTGCAGCGGAAGAAGAGCTCCGGAGCCAGTATGAGGAACTTGCCAGGAATCAGCAGAAAATACAGGAAAGTGAGGAACGGTACCGGGTACTCACGGATATTGCATTCGATGGGATCATCATCCAGGATTTTTCCGGAAAGATCCTCTTTATCAATCATGCTATCCGGCAGATGTTAGGGGCACCTGACTCCAGTCTCATAATCGGCAGAAATGTGATGGAGTTCGTTGCACCGGAATCCCAGGAAACCGTAGTCCAGGATTTAAAGAACGTCCTCTCCGGAAAAGGGGGCTACCTGCAACGATATCGTGCACGGGATCGTATGGGGAACGATCTCTATCTTGAATCCATCGGGACGAAGATCGAGTACCAGGGACAGCCGGCAAATATCGTCGCCCTCCGGGACATCACAGAGCAGGTGAAAGCCGAACAGGAACTCCGGGAGAGCGAACAGAGAAATCGGCTTATTCTCCAGAGTGCGAACGATGCCATCTATATCCATGAGATTTCCCGGGAAGGGCCCGGGCGGCTCATCGAAGTGAACGATCAGGCATGCCAGATGCTCGGCTATACCCGCGAAGAGCTCATGCAGATGCGTATTCCGGATCTTGATGTCCCGGACCAGAGACTGAATATTCTGGATATCCAGAATCAGCTCTTCTCTACCGGAAGAGCAGTCTTCCAGACTGAGCACCTGACCCGTGACCGGCGCAGACTTCCGGTGGAAGTGAGCGATCGCCTTGTTGATCTCAAGGGAAGGAAAGTTGTTCTCTCTATCGTCCGCGATCTTTCTGAACAGAAACGGGCTGAGCAGGCATTGAAGGCGACAAACCGGAAACTCAACCTTTTAAACAGCATAACCCGGCACGATGTCGCGAACCAGCTCATGGCTCTGGAGGGGTATATGGGAATTGCTCTTATGAAACGTCCGGATCCGGTCATCCAGGAGTATCTCAAAAAGATCGAAGTAATCAGCCATACCATCTCCCGCCAGATCGCGTTTACGAAGACCTACCAGAACCTGGGTACTACCGATCCCCAATGGCAGGAGATCCGTACGCTGCTGCCCGAATCTGAGGTTCCCTGTGAGGTGAAACTCGTAACCGATCTTCAGGATGTGATGATCTACGCCGATCCGATTTTGAAGAATGTCTTTTTGAATTTCCTGGATAATTCTCTCCGTCACGGTGAGCATGTAACAAGTATACGGGTTTCTGCGGAGGAATCCCCGAACGGCCTACATATCCTCTGGGAGGATGATGGGGTGGGTATACCCTTCGGGGAGAAAGAGAAAATTTTTTCACAGGGATATGGGAAAAATACGGGTCTTGGCCTGTTTATCTCCCGGGAAATCCTCTCCCTCACGAATATCTCAATACGTGAGGTTGGGGAACCCGGGAAAGGTGTACGGTTTGAGATTAATGTCCCGAATGGGGCGTACCGGTTCAGGGAGAAGAAAAGCGCCACCCAGTGAGTGTGGGGGATGGTACCCGGTAAGAAACCCGAACCCGGGACTATTCAGGTCCTTCGGACCGGGCCCGGTGCAGGATGATTTGTATGAATCCTGCTTTGGCCAGGGTATAGCGTTCCCGGTCGTCCGGATACTTTTCTGCGAGATCCTGTTTCAGGGCGGCATAATCCGCTGCATCGTCCGGGTGGGTTATCAGGTAGTCCCGGAACGCCAGCTGGTTCCAGATACGGTGTCCTTTTGGGGCCACATGGAGATGATGTGTCCGTTTCCCCACGAGGGTGTCGCGTCGTATAAATGTCATGCGGTCCTCGTACCACCAGTATTCCCACCGGTTGTCTACAAGAAGAACCGGAAGGAGCCGCTCCCTGGCTGCCGCAAAAGAGGGGACTTCGGCCAGCACATCGATGACCGGTTTTGCCGGGATCCCCGGGATGGCGGTGCTTCCATAGTGTTCGACCCGCAGGACCAGATCCGGACCAGCATGATCCCGGAGCCAATCGGAAAACCGGGAGTATTGTTCCGGCCATACCGGGTCGTATGCAACTAATTTGACCCGGTCGCCGTCATCGATCTCCCGGCTACGATTCCGGCACGCATATGCGGTCATCCGGTAGACTCCCTGTTCTGAAGGTGTCCCGACTCCTTCTTTGTCCGGATCACGGATGAAGAAATCGCCGGGAATTTCTGAACCGCCTGCACCCCGGGAACGGGAAGGCTGTCGCCACTCGATTTTCCGATGTACAGTCGTCCATTTTCCCACCGGGGACACCCTGATACATTCCCACGAAGCGGGTCCGAGGATCCATGCCACCATTCCGGCCGGGATATCCTGAACCTCCGGGACGGCAATTCCCACGAAGAGGGACCGGCTTCCGCCGGGAAGAGAGCACTCGTACCTGATGCACCTGCTGACCTCGGCCGGGGTTTTGATTTCCTGCGAGCGCTGGAAAAAGTCCTGGTAAAATTCCAGAAGGTTTTCAGTCAGGCAAAAATCGCCCGGAAGTTGTCTCGCCGTCCCGACAAGCAGTAACTTCGGATCCCGTGTAGTCATGCATCTTCCCGGGTTTTACCTGAATGCCAGGTACAGGAAATAGATCCCGATTGCAATAATCGCAATTCCGATAATACGGTCTGCCCGGTCGCCGCTAAAGATACTCCGTATCGGGGGTTTATAGATGTGCAGGAGCGGCAGGCCCACAAGGATGAGGATAATGTTCCGATGGACCAGGCGATGGTTTCGTTCAGGGACCGGTGGTCCTGCCCGATGAATCCGGCAATTACTCCGAGGGGCAGGAGAACGATAGTGGTTCCGGTACAGAACGCAAGGGTGAGTTTGAGAATATTCGGAAGGGAAAGTTTTGTGTCGCCGCCGGTAAGATATCCGATCAGAGTCGGGCAGAGGACGCTGCTACAGGTGCAGGTCCCGGCAATGAACCCGAAGATGAAGATCCCGGGGATGGACGGGTCGAATGCGGCCATTTGCTGAGAATTGTTCCGATGAGGGAAAAATGATTGTGACCCCCTCAGATTATGTTCCCGGATCCAGGGCTCTCTAGGGCGTCCAGTGGAAACGATGGATTTTCATCAGAACATTCCCGGCTTTGAGTGGGACTCACCTCTTTTGATCGTAACAGGGGGGGTGGCCCACTCAACTGACTGAGGAGGAAGAGGTCTTCAATCATTTTGATTGTCCGGGATGTCATCGGATCATTGCGGGAAGTGAGCCGGGTTCATTTCACCGCTTGTCCCTGCAAGAGAACCATTACGTTTGTTTTCCCCAATACAGTATCCTGCATAACCTGGGTGATTTAAGGTACTATTACGGATCCTGCCGCTTGAACAACTCTGAAAATAGTGGGATGATCCGCCCCCGATCAGGGAATCGTCCGGCGCATCATCCCAGAGTTTGTATGATGTCTTTCTGGAGGTATGGAATGCTGTGTGTTTCATTCAGGGTTTGTAGGTGAATGAATCCGGAACCCTGGTTCTGGAGGGTTGTTATGCGGGCCCGGTTCAATCGCCGCTTACCTGGATCTGTCCAGGTCTGATCCAAGAGTTGATCCGCGGTTTATATAAAAGGCGGGAAGTTGGAAAAAATGGCGGACTTTTTTTCCAGCTTTCGTCGGTTATCTCAAATAACGGGGCGAATCGGGGAGGATCAAAGGAACGTGAGCGGATTCAGTTCGAGGGCCGGCTCTGCGTGCGACTTAATCCGCTGGATCAGGGCGAGCTCGGTCCTGAGGCCGAGGTTTTTTCCCAGCCGTTCGGCTTGGTCCAGTTTCTCTGCGGTATCCGCATATTTCCCCGGGAACTTGTCAGCCGATGCATGATACAGAAGTGCTTCGGAAATGAAGACCTGTGCAATCCCCCAGTCCGAGAATATCTGGCAGTAAATCTCAAAAGCGCTCCCATACTTTGCCTCCAGATCCCTGGGAACCGGCTTTCCGAACTTCTGGTGAGCAATCCTCGCGAGTTCGCATTCCCCGAGAAGGGCATGGGCATACTTGTTAATGCTCCGGATCCTGAGGGAAACTGCTTTTGCCTCTTCGTACAGGCCGGACGCCTTTGCGAGATACTCGTCTGCAGCAGATCCTGAAGCCCCGAATGCAGATGCCCGCGCAAGTTCGGCCCGCTCCGGTGTGAGTAACGCCAGTCCCCGGAACATATCCTCCTCGTAGGCAACTGCAGCAGCATCATAACACGACCCGGCCTCGGTAAGCCTCCCGGATATACGGTGAACTGTTCCGGTCCTTCGCAGGATATCCCCCCTGAGTTCCCGGATATCGCGGTTCTCCTGTTTTGGATCTGCCTGATCGCAGAACCGGAGTGCCTGGGAAAACCGTGCCGGGGCTGATGTTGGTCCGGTTTCCCCGTGGAACAGTTCCACTTCTCCTGCGCCGAACTGGCTCTTTGCCTTCAGAAGCGGCCCGGCATCCCGGTGGTTATAGGTGTCGAGGAACGCATTCTTTGCTCCTTTAAGGTCGTTCAGGTGCAGCAGGATATGGCCGAGAGAGATCCGTGCGTCCGTGAGGATGGGAATCCAGGGAATCCCGTTCTTCCCGGCAAGATCCTGTCCATGCAGGAACGCCTCGCGTGAGTTCTGGTACTGGTCAAGCATATGGAAAAAGTTCGCGTACCAGAGAAAGAACCGGACCTCGTGCTCCTCGGGCTCTCCCATCGCTACGAACCGCAGGAAATCCTGTGCGAGGAAGCCATCGATATCGCTCTCAGGAACTCTCCCTTCGTAGATATCTGAATATATTGCCTCCAGGTAATCCCCGATAGCGTTTTTATCTCCGAGAATTTTCTGGAACGAATCGTAGGCGGATTCAACCTGGTGACCGCGTTCCGTCCGCTCCCCGATAGCTGAAATGATTCTCGGGGGCGGCATGGAGGGCTTTCCGGCCGCATTCTGCCGCGAAAGCTCGTGCAGGAGAATCGTGAGGTCCTGGAGCCCGGAGGAAGGCTGGTCCCGGCA
Source organism: Methanoregulaceae archaeon (assembly GCA_039683275.1). Lineage (GTDB taxonomy): Archaea > Halobacteriota > Methanomicrobia > Methanomicrobiales > Methanospirillaceae > JBDKRP01. The sequence continues at coordinate 13,495 of JBDKRP010000087.1, forward strand.
CTTTACGAGGATATAGTTATTGAACAGCCATGGCCTGCGGATATAATAGTACGGGTTGGTCAGTTCGCTTCCCGCCCGGGAAACGATTCCCTGGTGTATGAGGACTTCCAGCCGTTTCCGGAGTGCTGATTCTGAGATCTTCCGTTCTTTTGATGTTCCCTGCTTACCTGTTCCGCCGGAAGAGTTGATAATATCCAGGATCTGCCGGAACCTGAGCGGACCCTCGTAGAGGGTTATGAGGGTCTCCTTGCCGGAACCTGAGAGATCCGGTTCATTATCGACCATTTTGAGAAACGTTGCACGATCGGGATACATTCGCTCTACAGATACATCATGCGGCAGGGTTAAATAGCCTTTAGGTTTCCGGATTCTTTGCGTCCAATGGCCAAATCGGATTGGAACGACGGGCATTGGAAAGTAAGTCCGACATTTTTTCCAACTTCCTGCCCATTATATGCGGTTTGTTTCCAAGTTATGACAACAGCGGGGGTGTATCCCCTGGTGTCCAGACCAAACATCGATAGACAAAGGTGAAGGAAATGGAAATTCTGACAACAATGGAGAACGGGGTTCTTATCGTAACCCTGAAAGGCCGGATGGATACTGATGGAACACGGGAGTTTCAGGAAATCAGCGGCGGCTGGCATGCCTCATCGATCATTCTTGACTGCTGTCATCTGGACTATATCTGCAGTTCTGCTCTTCGGGCATTCCTCCACATGAAACGCGAGTCCGACAAGGCCGGAAAGAAACTTGTTCTTGCGAGGAGTTCCGGCCTGGTCGACCGGATCATTGAGATAAGCGGATTTGACAATATTTTTTTCCGGTATCCTTCCGTCCATGATGCCCTGTGCGATGTTGCCGTGAAAGCAGACGCTGTCCAAATGGGGTGAGGCGCAATGGATTCTGCAGGGACCCGCAGGACAGGGCCGGGTTTTGACCTTCCGGGCAGTACGCCGGGTGAGCCTGGTATTCACCTGATGAAGCGTGAGGAAACGGGAGGGGTAACCCGGCTCATGTATGAAGCGTACGGGAACACCTATCCCAAAAAATATGTGTACGATTCAGAGCAGCTCCGGGAGAAGCAGGAGAAGGGAGAGATTGTCTCAGTTGTCGCGACCAATCCCGCAAACCAGGTAATCGGGTACGGTCTGCTGAATGCCTACAACGGGTATCCCAGCGTAGGTCTCCTGGGATCCCTTGTCGTTTCACCAAGCTGTCGTGGACAGGGTCTTGCGGGAAAGATAGCCCGGTATCTGGTGATCTGCGGTGAGAGCCGGGGGTTTGCATGTCTCACCGCCGGGGCATTTACCGTGCATCCCTATTCCCAGCAGGTATTCCAGAAACTCGGGTACCATCCCAGTGCCCTCCTTCTCGGTTCGCAGCCGCAGGAAATATCCTTCAGGGGCATCTATGAGAAACTCGACCAGCCGGAGAGTGTGGTGTTTCTTACCAAAGTCACCAGTCCTCACGAGTACGGACCCCAGTACCTGCCGGACCGCCATGCAGAAATGATCCGGGAAATTGGATGCATGCTCGGTATTCGCATCCTTCCCGGAACGAGAGGAAAACCCGGCCGGGAGCCGTCACGTATTGAACATGCGATCAATACTGACACCGGAGCCGGGCTGATCTGGATTCGGAATATCGGACCGGATTACCGCGATGCCCTGGGAGCGGCTGTCGGACAAATTCTCGTTCAGGATTCTAAGGTTATGCGTCTGCATGTTAATCTGAGCGATCCGGGTTCACCGGCACTGGTATCTGCTGCCGAAGAGAATGGATTCATTTTCTCAGGGATTCTTCCCGGGGAGACCGGGATAATTCTTCTCCTGCAGCATCTGCAGGGAATTCCCATCTCATACAACCGGATACGGATGGGCAATTCGTCTGGAAAGTGCCTGCTTGCCTATATCCGTTCCTGCAATCCGGTGGAAGCACCGCTACGTGAGACAAACGACTGAGTACCTGAAAGAGGAGAACTATCATGACATCGATTGATACCAGAAAAAAGGCTGTAGTAATTGTTGATGGCTTTGCAACATCAGGCCGCGTTCTTGCATCCCGGTTCCAGATGAATGGAATACCCTGTATAGAAGTGCTGAGCCACGCGGTGTTTCCTGATAAGTACCTGAAAAAGAATCATGCCGAGGATTACCTTGAAGACCCCCTGTACGCTGACAAGATCGTGTTCACAGGAGACCTTGATGCTATTGTCAGGGCGCTCGACAAATACCAGATCATCGGGATTGTCCCGGGAAGCGAGATAGGGGTTTCGTTTGCCGATACCCTGAGCGAACGCATGAATCTCTTATCGAACGGGACCCGGGGTTCTCTTGCACGGCGGAACAAGTACCTGATGCAGTGCGCTCTCCGGGAGGCAGGAGTCCCGACGAAAGAATTCATCTGTACCAGGAGCGAGGCGGATCTCATTGCCTGGTTCCGTGCCGGGAAATTCGCTGAAGTCGTCATAAAACCGATGAGCAGCGCTTCAACCGAGGGAATCACCTTCTGCAGATCTGGGGAGGAGGTCGTCCGGGCTTTCCGGCAACTCCTGGGAACAACCAACCACCTGGGAGATGAAAATACCGAGGTCCTTGCAGAGGAACGTCTCTTCGGGACAGAGTTCGGGGTGAACACGGTCTCCCGGGACGGAAAACACCGGCTTGCCGAGGTCTGGCAGTACCGGAAAGTCAGGGTTGAAGGTGCAGGGAACGTGTATGACTGCACCCGTCTTCATGACTGGCCGGATGAAAAGCTGATGCCGCTTGTCAGGTATGCATTCTCTGTCCTCGATGCCCTCGGAATCCGGTACGGTGCTGCCCACACCGAGATTATGCTCACGGAAACGGGGCCTCTCCTGATAGAATCGGGAGCCCGGGTTATGGGGGGGACCATCCCTCCGGAGCTCATTCTCAAGTGCGCCGGTCAGTGCCAGGCAGACCTGGTAGTCCAGGCATACAGCGATCCGGAAACCTTCATGGCGGAGATCGATACGCCCTACCACCTTCAGCGCCACATGATCCGGAAACACCTCATTGCCGGATGCGAGGGGATTCCGGCAGGTGAGATCTCTGCTCTCGACCGTCTGGCAGATCTGCGGAGCTGCGTCAAAGGCGATTTCGTCAACCTGATCAGCGAATGGTACGTTCACCGTACCGTCGATATGATCACAAGCCCGGCAAAAGTCTTTCTTATCCATGAAGACCCGGAAGTCATCCTGGCGGATTACCGTGCCATCCGGGAATTTGAGAAAAATCACGAGCGGGATTTCTACAACGTCAGCGCTACCTGAACCGGAAATGACAGGACCTGACCCGAAATGACAGAAAACGAATGTTCAGGAAGTGACAGAGCCGCCATGAGCTCCCAGCAGAAAAGGCTGACCCTGTTCATCCTTTACTTTGCCGCATTTACCACGATGCTGGGTGTCGGGATCATCACTCCGGCGCTTCCCATCTACGCGCAGCTCATGGGAGCGACCGGTTTCTGGATTGGTGTTATCTTCTCCTCGTTTGCCCTCTCGAGAACGATCTTCCTTCCGTTGTTCGGGAAATTGTCCGACATTCGCGGCCGGAGGCTCCTTCTCCTCATCGGGCTCTCGGGATACGCCATCTTCTCGGCATTCTATGTCCTTGCAGACTCGGTATATTCGCTGACTCTCATCCGGTTCCTTCATGGAATTGCCGCGTCAATGGTATTTCCGGTCGCAGTCGCATACGTCGGGGATATTGCAGAAGTCGGCGAGGAAGGGCGGCTTCTCGGTGGTTTTCACAGTTCCGCGTTTCTGGGGATGAGTTTCGGTCCCCTCATCAGCGGCATCACGACCGATTACCTTGGGCTCTCTTCGGCGTTCCTTTCGCTTGCCGTGATATCGGTCGCTACCTCCTGTGTCTGTCTCGTCTTTCTTCCGGATTACCGTGTCAGGATACGTGAGCCGGTTCCCCTCAGGAAGGTATTCCTGCATCCCAGCCTGAGAATTCCGATATTTTTCTACCTTATCTACTCTGTCGCATACTCTACCTATCTCGTATATCTCCCGATTATAACCCGGACTGTCGGCCATTTCAACGGGACCAATATTGGGATTCTCATATTTGTCGGGACGGTGGCGATGGCCGGATTCCAGCGGATGTTTGGCAGGATAGCGGATACCAGGAACAAGTATTACCTCCTTACGATTGGGATATCCGTTATTGCCCTTGCATCATACCTGATCTCGATTGCGGGTACCTTCCTGGAATATCTCGGTTCAGTCATCGTGCTCGGATGCGGCTTTGGAATCTCCCTGACAACGGTTGCGGCCCTGGTTGCGATTGCCGGAAGAATTACGGGGCAGGGGAGTGCTGCCGGCGTGGTCAATATGGCCCAGGGTGTCGGCCTGATGGTGGTCCCGGTGGTGTTCGGGATGGTGATGGATTATGCCGGTATCCAGATGGTGTTTGTGGGAACCGCCCTGATATCCCTTGTATCAGTGCCAATCCTGCTGTCAGCAGGGAGAAAATCCGGAACCTTCCGTCCGGATCAACCCGAACCTGCGTCCTGACCCTCCCGGGAACCAGCTGGTCCGGCTCCGGTCACCTACTGTCCTGCCTGACGGTCCCGGGTGACGACGGAACCTGGAAAAAAAGATATCGTTTTTTTCCAAGTTCCCGCCCTATATATGCGTTTTTTGCGAAGTTATGCCTGCAGCGGGATCTTTCCCTCTGGAACAGTCCGTCGGTACCCAAACCAACAATCGATAGTCAAAGGTGAATGAAATGGAAATTCTGACAACCAGAGAAAACGGGATTCTCATCGTAACCCTGGCCGGCAGGATGGATGCTGATGGAACACGGGAGTTTCTGAATACCAGCCATGCGTGGCATACCTCGTCGATCATCCTTGATCTCTGCCAACTGGACTATGTCTGCAGTTCGGCGCTCCGGGTTTTTCTCGGCATGAAACGCGAGTCCGATAAGGTCGGGAAGATATTTGTCCTGGCCGGAAGTTTCGGGCTTGTCGACCGGATCATTGAGGTTAGCGGATTTGACAACATCTTTCCCCGCTATATGACGGTTTGTGATGCACTGGGAGACATCGCAGCAAGAGCAGATTCCGGGACAATGGGTGAAGTGCCATGAACGAGACAGATACCCGGAAAAAAGCAGTAGTGATCGTGGATGGGTTATCTTCCGGTGCCTATCTTGCGCCCCGGTTCAAGGCGCGGGGAATTCCCTGCATCCACATCATGAGTCACGCGGTCTATCCGGATGGGATCCAATCCATGATCCCGACGAACCTGATTGCCACAGAATCCCCGTATATCGAGAACCTGGTCTTTGAAGGGGACTTTGGAACAATCCTACAGGCACTTGGCAGGTACAGTATCCTGGGAGTCATTCCCGGCATGGAACTTGCCGTCCCGTTTGCCGATGCCCTCAGTGAATGTATGGGTCTCCCCTCCAACGGGACCCGGGGATCTCTTACCCGGCGGAACAAATTCCTGATGCAATGCGCTCTCAGGCATGCGGGTGTTCCGACAAAGGAATTCCTTTGCACGGAAAACGAAGACGAGGTACTTGCCTGGTACAGATCCCGGAAGTACCCGGAAATTGTGATCAAACCAATGAAAAGTGCAGGAACTGATGGTGTGAGGTTCTGCAAATCCGAGGATGATATCCGGCAGGCTGTCAGGGCACTTCTCGGTACAAAGGGCCTTTTGGGAGAAGAGAATACCGCGATCCTTGCCGAAGAGCGGCTTTTCGGAACCGAGTTCGGGGTGAATACGGTCTCCTGGGACGGGAAACACCGGCTTGCGGAACTCTGGCAGTACCACAAGGTACCAGTCGAAGGTGCCGGAAACGTGTATGACTGTACCCGGCTTCACGACTGGCCTGACGAAACGCTGATGCCGCTTGTCCGGTATGCATTCCGTGTTCTGAATGTTCTTGGAATCCGCTATGGTGCTGCCCACACTGAGATCATGCTCACGGAAAAGGGGCCGCTTCTTGTCGAATCCGGTGCCCGGGTGATGGGTGGGAACATCCCTCCGGACCTGATCCTGCAGTGTGCCGGCCAGTGCCAGATCGATCTCACGGTTCAGGCATACCGTGATCCCGACACCTTCCTGACTGAGGTGGATAAACCCTACAAGCTCCGGCGTCATCTGATCCGGAAACATCTCATTGCAGGATGCGAAGGAGCCCCGTCAGGAGAAATATCTGCGATAGACCACCTGGCAGAACTCCCGAGCTGTGTACGGGGGGATTTCGTGCATCTGATTGACGACTGGTATGTTTCCCGGACCGTGGATATGGTCACGAGTCCCGCGAAGGTCTTCCTCATGCACGAAGACCCGAACGTTATCCTCTCCGATTACCGCGTTATCCGTCAGTACGAGCAGAACCACGAACAGGCATTCTATAATCTCGGGATGCCTGAAACGGAGTGCAGGATGTGAATACAGCGTCTCCGAACCGGGAGAGGTCATCCCCCCGGTACCCGAATTCAACGGAATATGGTGAATAACATGAAAATTCAGACAACCACGGAAAACGGGATCCTCGTCATACACCTGAAAGGCAGGATGGATGCCGAAGGAACCCGGGCATTCCAGGACGCCGGAAGCAGGTGGCGCAACCAGCCGGCTGTCCTTGACCTCAGTGAGCTGGAGTATATCTGCAGCTCCGCAATGCGCGAATTCCTCCGAATGAAACGGGAATCCAATAAAACCGGGAAGAAACTTGTCCTGTCCGGGTGTTCCGGCCTTGTCGACCGGATTATCGAGGTAAGCGGGTTTGACAATGTCTTCCCCAGGTATCATTCGGTTATTGAGGCATTACGGGATATGAAGGCGGGGCCGGCCCGGGCACCGGTAACGGAAACGGGATCCGGTACAGGGAATACCCGGAAGAAAGCGGTGGTGATTGTTGACGGTCTCACCTCATCCGGGGTATACCTTGCGCCTCTCTTTCATGCGAAGGGAATAGCTGCCATCCATCTTATGAGCCGCACCCGCTACCCGGAGGGACTTCTCTCACGGAAAGTTGAAAAACTGAATATGGAAGAACTCCCGTACGAGAGAACCCTCCGGTTTGATGGGGATTATGATGCGGTCATACGGGCAGTCTCCGATTATGATGTGGTCGCGGTCGTGCCCGGTACGGAAATGGGTGTCCTGTGTGCCGATGCCCTGAGCGAGCACATGGGGCTTCCATCGAACGGGACCTCCGGTTCCCCTGCCCGGCGGAACAAGTACCTGATGCAGTGCGCCCTGCAGAAAGCAGGCATTCCCACGAAGGAATTCATCTGCACTTCAAGCGAAGCGGATCTTCTTGCCTGGTTCCGGTCCCGGAAAGCCCGGGAGGTTGTGATAAAACCGATAAGCAGTACCGGAACCGAGGGCGTCCGGTTCTGCGAAACCGAAGAGGAACTCCTGGAAGCATTTCATTCTGTATTGGGAACTACCAACCCCCTTGGGGACACCAATGTGGTGGTTCTTGCAGAAGAACGGCTGATCGGAACGGAGTATATCGTAAACACGGTCTCGTGGGATGGAAAACACCGTCTGGCAGAACTCTGGGAGTTGCACAAGGTGCGTGTGGAAGGTGCAGGAACCGTTTATGAATTCGCCCGGCTCCGCGAATGGCCCGATGAAAAGCTCATGCCGGCGGTCCGGTACACGCTCCGTGCCCTGGATGCTCTCGGCATCCGGTACGGGCCTGCGCATACCGAGATCATGCTCACTGCAAAGGGACCGATCTTTATCGAATCGGCTGCCCGGATAATGGGCGGGAACATGCCTCTCCCATTTATCGAGGAATGCCTCGGCCAGAGCCAGGTCGGGCTGACCGTTCAGGCGTACACGGATCCGCATCGGTTCCTGGAAACCGTCGCTACGCGGTTCCGGCTTCGCAAGCACATGATCCGGAAAGATCTCGTTGCCGATTTCGACGGGATTCCTTGCGGGGAGATCCCGGTTATCGACCGGATCGCTTCCCTTTCAAGCCGGGTGAAGGGGAACTTTGTCAATCTGCTGAGCGAGTGGAAGGTGCACCGGACGGTCGATCTCTTCTCCAGCCCGGCTGCCATATTCCTTCTTCATGAGGACCTTGAGGTGGTCCTCTCCGATTACCAGACCATCCGTCGGCTGGAGATAACCCAGGGAAAGAAACTCTATGGTATCCCCGCGACCTGAATTGAAAGACCTCCCCAACGTGTGGTCCGGGAACCTGTCTGGTTTCCTGCCCGGGGACCGTCAGGAAAAAGGAGTCTTTTCCGTCCGGTGAAACGACGGAAGCTGGAAAAAAATGCCGGTTTTTTTTCCAACTTCCCGCCCTATTTATGCGGGACTTTCCAACACCTTCCTGCGGCCAGGGGTTCCCAAGTGCCATGTTTCCGGGGATCCGGGGCCGTAATCAGTGGTGAGATGCATGGAGATTCAGAGTATTATTAAGAACGGCGTTTTCGTTGTGACCCTGGGGGGCAGGATGGATGAGACTGGGATCGTGGAGTTTCAGGAAGCACGCGGTGCGTGGGCCCGTGCACCGGTCATACTCGATCTTACCGGTCTCGATTATATCAGCAGTTCCGGTCTCCGGGCAATTCTCAGGATGAAACAGGAACACGGGGGAAACGGGAATGTCATTGTTGTTACCGGAAGCTACGGGCTGACCCGGCGGATAATCCGGCTGAGCGGGTTTGAGCATGTCTTTACCGGTTTTTCCCCAATCCATAAAACACTTCAGACCCCGCTATGTGCGGCCCCTCTTGCCACGAAATGAACCGGGCTCCCTCTTCCCAAAGACGCCTCTCGCGTTCAGGGACCTGACTCACCTCAGCCTTCCGAAGCGCTCTTTTGATTGACAGAATCGGAAAAAAGAAATTACTCTGCGGGAACGAACTTCGTCCCGTAGTGGATGATCCCGCTCTCGCCATCGGTGGCGATCCTGCGGAATACGCTCTTTACCCGCATCCCGATCTTTGCCTGGTCGGGCGGGCAGATGACCTGGGTTGTGATTCTCGGGCCCTCGTCCAGCTTCACGATGGCAAGGACATAGGGGGTGAGATCGGAGTACTGGTCTGCTGCAGTATGTATGATGGAGAATGTGACGATAGTTCCTGCTCCCTGGAATTTGTGCTCGACAATTTTCCCTGCACGGCGGCAGTCGGGACAGAATGACCGTGGGGGGAAGAAGTGCCTTCCGCAGGTCTCGCACTTCGTCCCCACCATGTTGTACCGCTGGGGAATCTTTCTCCAGAATCGTGCGACGGTCATGTTCAGGACCTCCCGAGAATATGAACCGCGACCGTTGCGCCGGTGCCGCCTACGTTGTGGGTCATGCCGACTTTTGCGCCATCAATCTGGCGCTTCCCGGCTTCGCCACGGAGCTGCTGGACAATCTCGTACACCTGTTTGATGCCGGTGGCACCAACCGGGTGGCCGCAGGATTTGAGGCCGCCGCTCGTATTGACCGGGATCCTGCCGTTGAGTGCCGTCTCGCCATCAGCGGTGATCTTCCCGCCTTCTCCCTTCTTGCAGAACCCGAGTTCTTCAATTGCGCAGATCTCTGCAATCGAGAAGCAGTCGTGGACCTCGACCATATCGATGTCTTTCGTGGTGAGTTTTGCCATCCTGAACGCCCGCTGCCCTGCGGCAACCGTTGCGTCAAGGGTCGAAATATCGCGCCTGTCATGGAGCGCAATCGTGTCGCTTGCCTGTGCGGTTGCAAGGACCTTGATGGGGGTGTCCGTGAACTCCTTTGCCCGGTCCAGGGGTGCGACGATTACCGCCGCGGCACCATCAGTGACCGGTGAACAGTCAAAGAGCCGGAGGGGGTCTGCAACCATCGTCGACCGGAGCACGGTGTCAATGGTGATCTCCTGCCGGAACTGCGCAATGGGATTTCTTGCGCCGTTGAAGTGGTTCTTGACGGCGACCTGCGCGAGCTGTTCGCGGGTCAGGGGATACTTGTGCATGTAGTCTTTCGCGATCATCGCGTACAGGCCGGGGAAGGTTGCTCCCATGAACCCTTCCCATTCGCGGTCTGCCGCGCCGGTCAGGGTATCGGTGCTGGCTCCTGCTTCAACATCGGTCATCTTCTCGACCCCGCCTGCAACAACGATATCTTCCATGCCGCTTGCGACTGCGATCACGGCCTGCCGGAAGGCAAGACCCCCCGATGCGCAGGCTGCTTCCACACGGGTGGATGGGATGTGATGGGACGTGAGGCCCGCGTAATCCGCGATCAGGGCACCGATATGCTCCTGCTCGACGAACCGCCCCGCGCTCATGTTTCCGACGTACATCGCGTCAATCTTTTCGCCGGAAAGCTGGGCGTCCTCAAGCGCGAGTGTCCCCGCTTCCACGAAAAGTTCCCGGAACGAACTTCCCCATTTCTCTCCGAAGACGGTACACCCGATTCCGATTACTGCAACATCTCTCATTCTTGCATCACGATCTTTCCCTTGTGTTTCGCGTACCGTGCATAGTCCAGGTAAATCGGGTTCTCGAGGAGTTTCCGGACACCCGGCGCTGCATCCCGCTTGAACGCGGGGCTCTCGATTGCATCCGTGACTTCGATATCGAAGGCGTCGCTGCCTGCTCCCGACCCGAACGAACAGACAAAGATCCGGTCGCCCGGTTTTGCAACATCAAGCGTTGCGGCAAGGCCGACCATAGAAGCGCCGCTGTACGTGTTCCCAAGGTAGGGCACGACAAGGCCCGGCTTGATCTGCTCCTGCGAGAAACCGAGGGTCTTTGCTACCTTCTGCGGGAATTTTGCGTTCGGCTGGTGGAAGACTGCGTACGTGTAATCCTTCGGAGTCTTTTTGACCTGATCGAGAAGGAGACGGGATGCGCCTTCCACATGCTTGAAGTATCCCGGGTCACCGGTGAACCGTCCGCCGTGGCGGGGGTAGTCCTGCCCTTCCCTGCGCCAGAAGTCAGGGGTGTCGGTCGTGAACGAGCAGGTGTGGTGGAGGATTGCTATGGGGTCGTCGTTCCCGATAAGGAACGCGGCACCGCCGGCTGCTGCCGTGTACTCAAGTGCATCGCTCGGTGCGCCCTGTGCGACATCGGAACCGATAGCAAGGCCGTACTTGACCATGTTGCTCTTCACAAGGCCCATACAGGTCTGAATGCCGGCGGTTCCCGCTTTGCAGGCAAACTCGTAATCGGCAGCAGTCATGACCGGAGTTGCACCGATTGCTTCCCCGACAGTACATGCTGTCGGTTTCACGGCGTACGGATGTGATTCGCTTCCCACGTATACTGCGCCGATATCGGCCGGGTCTACTTTCCTGCGTGCGAGTGCGCTGCGTGCCGCCTCAACGGCGATGGTTGCAGCATCCTCGTCCAGGTCAGGGACCGACTTTTCAAAAACCCCGAGACCGCCCGTGACGTCTGCGGCGTTTCCGCCCCAGACCCGGGTGATCTCCTCAATCTTGATACGGTATCTCGGGATGTAAGCCCCGTAGGTGATTATGCCTACCATTCTTCGCCTCTCAGTTTTTCGATCAAGGTATCGATCTCCATCTCAGTACAGAGCAGTGTAATCCTGTCCCGCTCCGCGAGTTTCGCAACGATGGGGTGAATGAGGTCCGGGGCTATCCCCTGCAGCACCACACAGCGGGGCTTGAAAGGGGTGACCCGGATCGCAACCATCGGCGACTTTCCCGTGGAGACATTCGTGAAGATGAGCGCCCGTTCCGTACTCCAGCCATAGATGCGGTTGAATTCGCTCGATGAGAGCTGGAGGATCGCATTCAGGCTGTTCACCACGGTATACCCGTAGATCGAGAGATCCATCGGGCCCGTTAAGTGGGTGCAGCCGATCGCGTCCACAAATTGCTGGAGAGGTACGGGAGTTACGTACTCGTGGATATCGTTGATGACATCGGAGTCAACGTCCGAGAACAGGATTTTTGCATACTTCTGGATGTTTTTCCCGCCGTTTTTTTCATCGATTGAAAGGATCGTGTCCACAATCTTACCGACGATGGCGGTTCCCGGGCTCTTCCGCCTTCCGCTCTCATAATCGCTGATAACGGAGGGGGAGACCGAGAGGCGCTCGGCGAGCGCCCCGGGGGGGATGTCGAAACTCATCCGCCACTTCTTCAGTGCGACCCCCGGTGAGTCCGAAAGCGTGATCTCACCAGCCATCTTTTCGGCAAGCTGATGTCGCAGATCGGAGTTCATGATCAGTACTGGCCCGAACTCTGTTAAATAATTAACGAACGCGATTTCGACACATCACGAAATGATGTGGCAGGCGATCGCTTCCAGCGACGGTAATCTACGGGTAGTAGCGGATATGGAGCAGGCTATCCGGTGACAGGCCCTGCCCGGGATAGCCAGAGATCTGGTTGATCTCATAACCCTACATGTGCTAATTTTGTATCCGACCCCCATCAGAAAAAATGGAATTCTCTGAAGTAATATGCAAAATTATGCAGGGGGTCGGATGAAATTTTAGCGGGAATTATCCCGCCATCAATCCCCTTGTTCTGCATAGGACCCTGCCCGGATCCGGATCCATTTCGTGAAGTGAAATTCCTGCCTGGGGAACAAATCCTGGCTGCCCGGACGAGATCCGTAATGAAAGCGCTAATTATGCATCCTACCCCAAGCAACAGAAGAGCAGGATGTTGCTCGACCGGTACCAGACTTCCTCACACTAATACTTCCCAGGGTCCGTGTCCGGTAAACAATCCATAAATAGTATGCATCCCAATTTTGGAGTATGGTTGAAGCCGAGGATCTCCAGTGCCTCAAGGCAATTGCGCTGAAAGGAGGATGCCGTGAGCCGGTTTTCATTTCATCCAATATGCTGGGGAATGTCCTTGCGACAAGCCCGCAGACTGCATCCCGCAGGCTCAAGGCGCTTGAGACCGGCGGGCACCTGACGCGCTCCATCCGGCCCGACGGGCAGTTCATCACGATCACCCGCAAGGGTGAGGATGAACTCAAAAAGGAGTATGCCGAGTACTCCCGGATCTTCGAGCGCCACGGGGGCAGGTACCTGCTCTCCGGGAATGTAGTATCAGGTCTGGGCGAAGGGAAGTACTATATGAGCCTTGAACCGTACCGCAAGCAGTTCCTGGAACACATGGGATTCGTCCCGTTCCCGGGGACCTTCAATCTCCGGCTTGTGGGAGGAAGCATCCCGGTCCGGAAGAAGATCGATGCCCTGAACTGGGTCACGATCAAGGGGTTCACCGCGGATGGTCGGACATTCGGCGATGTCAAAGGCCTTGCCTGCAAAATCGGCGATATTCCGGCAGCAATTGTCGTTCCCGGACGGACGCATTACCCGGACGATACCCTGGAACTGATATCACCGGTTGCGCTGCGGGAGCGGCTCGGTGCAAAGGATTCGGACCCCGTTACCGTGGAAGTGGAATATGATTGACGAAGCACTGAATGCACTGAAGGCAGGGCAGTTTGTCCTCCTGTATGATTTTGACGACCGCGAACGGGAGACCGATATTATCATCCGTTCCGATGCGGTCACGCCCCGACATATCATGAAGCTGCGCAGGGACTGCGGGGGACTTATCTGCACGGCGGTTTCCCCGAAGGCTGCGGAACGGCTCGGCCTCCCCTTTGCAAGCGATATTTTCGAGGGCACCGGGTTTGGCGAAAAGACAGGCGATGTCCCCTATGACCGGAAGAACCATTCCTCGTTCTCCCTCTGGGTGAACCACCGGAGCACCTTCACCGGAATCACCGATAAGGACCGGGCGCTCACGATCACGGGTGTCGCAGACCAGGTGAAAAAATCCCTCAATGGAGGCGGCCACAATTTCGGCGCAGAGTTCCGGACTCCCGGTCACTGCGCCCTGCTACGGGCGGCGGATGGCCTTCTCTCGGTTCGCAGGGGCCAGACTGAACTCTCGATAGCGATGGCCGAGATGGCGGGGTTCAATCCAGCGGTCACGATGTGCGAGATGCTGGACAATGAGACCGGGCTTGCGCTCTCCAAAGAGGGTGCGAAGGCATATGCAAAGGAGCACGGCCTCGTCTTCGTGGAAGGGAAGGATGTCGTGGAGCAATGGAATAAGGGGAATAAGTAATCCCATACCTGCCCCTCTCTCTTTTTTCACCACGGTCCAACGAATCAAGGTTTTTCCGAAGACACATTAGCGATAAATAGCAGTATCATCCACCTATCCCGAAGCATGAAAGTTCCCTCTTCCGAACTGGAGAATCGCATGGCCCGGTTCCGGGCCCGGATGGATGCAGCCAGTCCCGGCTGGGAAATGGCGTTTATTCTCGAACGTATCCACCTGTACTATTTTACCGGCACCCTGCAGGACGGGATGCTCATCATCCCCCGGAATGGGGAAGCTGTTTTCTGGATCAAGCGGAGTTACGAACGTGCCCTGGATGAGTCCCACTTCGCGTGTATACGGAAGATGGAGAGTTACCGGGATGCAGCGAAAGAGACCAAGGTTCCCCGCACGGTGTATCTCGAGATCGGCTCACTCACTCTTGCCCAGCTCCAGCGCCTGCAGAAATACTTCCCCTTCACGGAGGTACTGCCGGTTGATGGACAGGTTGCATACGTGCGTTCGGTAAAGAGTGCCTACGAGATTTCCCTTATGGAGGAGGCAGGCAGGATCCACCGTCATGTTCTCGAAGACTGCGTGCCTTCGATTCTCGATGAAGGTATGGATGAAATTGAGCTGAACAGCGACCTCTATTCCCTCATGGTGCGGGAAGGGCACCAGGGTATGATGCGGTTCGGCCTTTTCAACGAGATGCTTCTTGGGCAGGTCTGCTTTGGGACAAGCTCCATCTCCCCCACCTGCGTCAATACCCCGGGAGGGATCCTTGGTATGCACCCGTCCGTTCCCCTGATGGGGAGTCGCGAGAGAAAACTCACAAAGGGTGACCTGGTTTTCATCGATATTGCCTGTGGGCATAAGGGATATCACACCGATAAGACTCAGACCTATATGTTTGGAAAGCCACTTCCCGATGCGGCGATTGAAGCTCATTTCCGTTGCGTCGATATCCAGGATGAGATCGCATCACTCCTGAAGCCGGGGGCTATCCCGTCCGGGATTTATAACCACATCATTGAGGGTATCGATCCGGAGTTCTGCCCGGGATTCATGGGATTTGGGGACAACCGGGTCAATTTTCTCGGGCATGGCATTGGGTTGTGGGTTGCTGAAACACCGGTCATTGCCCGCGGGTTTGATGAACCGCTGGAAGAAGGGATGGTGTTCGCAATCGAACCCAAGAGGGGGGTACAGGATATCGGCCTCGTGGGGATTGAGAATACGTTTATTGTGACACCCGGGGGTGGCAGGAGTATTACCGGAAGCCACCGGGGATTAATGCCGGTGTACTAATAAGAAGACCATCCCGTTGGGGAAAACCGGAATAAAAAGTTATATCCTGATCTGAGTCAGGGCGTCGTATACCATCTTCCGGTACACATCCGGGTTCGGCTTGTACTCCTCAATCGCCTTGAGAGAATCCGGTGTTTTTCCGAGGGCGTCCAGCCGGTCCAGGGTGTGGGCTGCGGTATCGAGCACCCACTCGTCCCGTGTCTCCTTGTCGACAACCGTTATGGATTCCAGCCGGAGGGAGACGAGGAACGAACCGTCCGGGGTCTGGTACACGCTTGGCTTCCCGATTGCAGCCACGAACTGCGGGGGCTCTATTCGTGCGAGCTGCTGCATCGCTTCCGGCTGGTAGCTTCCGGCCATCACGAAGAAGGTCCCGGTCGGGTCGACGATCCTGCCCCGGTAGAAGATGTTCTGGTCGCCCTGTTTCTGTTTCTCGGTGAGGGTTCCGATAACAAGGGCGCGGTTGCATCGCTCTCCGGTTGGGAGCAGGACAAAGGTCGGGCTCTTCTCATCAGTGCTGTCCTTGAACTGGTACCGGATATCCCGGAACTCACCTGCAAAGATGCGGCGTGCCGGCTCACGTTCGAACGATCCCTCTCTTCTCGGAGCCTGTCCCGGGCTTCCTCCGTTTTCGGTCATGAGTTCACACTCCCGGAACGGTTCAGGAGCGCCGCATGCTTCCCTGGATCAAAGGATACCCGGGTGCAGGAATTCGCGAGGATACGGCCGTCGATTTCCCGGCCGGTGCAGGTATAGTACCTTCCGGTGATCATTTCGCGCATCCGGAGGAAGACCTCGTCCATCCCGAGGGGGTTATTCTCGGCAATCTCTTTTGCCTGATCGAGAGTCATTCCGGTCAGGGCTTCGACCGCATCCCTTGAGATGAGGATGTTCCATGTCCGGTTCCCGTTATCCAGCCAGCCCTTGATCCGGAGATCGTAGTGGAAATCCGGCTGGATCTCGTGAACCGGGCAGTAGTTCTGCCGGGAGAGGGCCCGGTTGCACCCTGCCACTGGGCAGCGCTTGATGAGGCCGGAACCGGGCGCGATATGAACGATAGACCCGGTTACGCTCGCATCGCTGCTCTTCACTGCAATGTCGCTGTCTTCCGGAAGGCAGGTCGCGGAGGTCAGGTTCAGGGAGAGCCTCCCATTGAACTCGTCCACCTGCGCATAGAAGACGGTATAGACCGCGCCCGGGGTGAGTTTCTCTTTTCCCTCTTCTTTCCAGATGATGAACTTGACCGTTCCGGTTTCGTCTCCCAGGAGCCCGGACTGGAGCATCCGTTCGTGGGTCACGTCCCACTCCTGGATAACCTTGGTACGAACCGATGCAATACCGGGTTTTAAATCCTGTACCGGGATAACAACCGGCATCAGGCTGACATCACACTCCAGTTCCTTGATAAGAGTCCCGGAGTGAATCTTGAGGTTGGGGATACCTTTGTATTCGTCCACAACTGCGGACTCGATCCGGTACCAGGTATCGATCTTGAGCAGGGGGGCTTTCGCTTTTTCCCATATGACGAACCGGATAGCGCCTGAATCGTCAGCGATGATCCCGCTCTGGGAGATCGCAGGGGAGGGGGCAATAGTAAGCGCAACGACCTTTCCCTCGAACGTGATCCATTCCCCGGGAATAACTCCTGCGAGTTTCTTCTCTTCGCTCGCTCCGCCGCTGGTCTGGGCCGGTGCAATGCCTAACTCCTTGAAGAGCTCGTTCGTCACCGTGCGCTCTGCTTCCGCTGGTGCAACACCGAACTCATCGATGAGCCGGTGGAGTTTCATTTCGATCCGCTGCTTGTCAGCGGTCTGTCCTTTTGCAGTGATTTTATGGGAGATTCTTTCTGCAGTTTCCTGAAAATTCATCATACATCTCCAAAGTTCTGTTCTGTGCTGTAGGATTTGGTTGGGTTTTGTTATTCATCTGGTTATCGGGATCGGGTTATTATAAGAAAGTACCCGTGCGGTGCGAATGTGGTATGAAACGGATGACTCAGTATCCTGTACGATATGTAGAGGTTTAAGTACCGGCATGCGCAAAAAGTACCGGGTATGGCAATAACAGCAGACAGCACGATCTACGATCTTCTCAAGGAAAAACCCGACGCGGCCGAGACCCTCTTCAAATTCGGGATGGGCTGTGTCGGCTGCGCAATCGCCCGCGGCGAGACTATCCGCGAAGCAGCAGAAGCCCACGGCGTCCCGATTGCCGAGCTCCTTGCTGCACTTGGCGTTAAGGAATAACTCTTTTTTCCCGTTCCGCCCTGCAGTTCCACCGGCGCTTCAGTTCTTCCAGCGAAGCCTCGGGATTTTCTAAGAGGTAATCCGCGATCTCCGGTTCATGGACCAGCGTGCACCTGCTGCAGTTCCAGACCTGTGTTCCCTGCGATCCCTCCACCCACTGGCCGACCTCCTCATCTTTGCAGGGATAGAACGGGCAGTAGCAGAAGTCGCAGCGTTGACCGGGTTTGTGGCAGGGGTAATACGGGCAGCCCTCCGGCAACCATTCCACCCAGTGGTTGTTCCCTCCGAACCGGCTCAGGATAAAGAATGAGTGCCGCCCGCGTACGGTGGCACCCGCATTCCGGAGAAGTGCTTCCGCGACACCTTTCCTGACGCATTCCCGTATGTTCTTCCCGATCGGTGTCGCTGCTCCTGCCCAGGCATGAACGACCGGCCCTTCGCAGCAGGTGATCACGGCATCCGATACGGTTCCGGTAATTGTGAGGCCGGATTCACGGAGTGCCTCTCCCTTCGCTTCGGTCGCCTCTATGATTGTTTCGAGAAGCGCACCCCGCGAGAGCCCTTCGGCACTGTACACTATGATATTGATAGTATGTGGGACGGAAGTACCCGTGCCAGGTATCAGGGGAATACCGGCAGTTACAAAAACGGTTACCCGGTCGTACTGGACCACGCAGAGATTTCGCATCGGGACTGATGTGAAGAGCCCGAACGCATCGCAGGAGAACCCGGCGCCCGCAATGATCTTCTCGACCTCCCGTTCCGGGTTTTCGGTTTTCCAGTCTGAAGGAACAGTGTGGTTGAAGATGGTGGTGACATGGCCCATGCCGCCATTCACGCCGGTACTGGCAGCAGTAAAGGAGCCCCGGAGAAAAAGGGTATCGGTGGTAAAAAAATAGTTCATGCGACCGTGTATCTGACCCGGTCCTTGAGTTCCTGCTGTTTCCCGGCGTTCCAGCCCGAGACATCCTGCAGGTAACCGGTCACCCGGCTGATCTGGACAACATCATGGCAGCCGCATTCCGGGCAGATAGGTTCCCCGCAGATTGGGCAGTACTCGATGCCGGAATACATGTCGTGACCGCAATGGCAGTGGTCGAGCGGGCACATGATCTGCAGATGGGTCTCGCCGCAGTTCGGGCAGGGGTTCGCATCAACAATGAAGTGGCAGGTGTGGCACTTGTATTTCCGCTCGTCTTTTGGAATATCCTCGAGTTTGCGGTATTGTTCGATGATTTTCTTTTGGTCTGCACTCCATTCCATACTATCTAGAATGCAACTTTCTCTAATTAAATTTTTAGAAGGCGAAACGAAAGTGAACCCGGCCTGTTTGAAAGAGAATATATAGGGGGATTGGCGTTCCCCTCAGGCGCGGATGCGTGCATAGGTTTTTGCAGCAGCGGCAGGATTATCGGATTCATAAATGGCCCGTCCGATGATGATACCATCGACGAGCGGTGCCACGGCATCTGCATCCCCACCCTGCGCTCCTACGCCGGGCGAATAGATCCTGCGCGAGCCCACGATCTCACGGAGCACCCGGACCCGGTCGGGGCGGGTTGCAGGTGCAATGATCCCGTCAGCCCCGCATGTTACGGCAAGCTCCGCAAGCCGCTCCGCTACGCCTCCGTGGAAGAATTCGGGGGCTCCCGGATGGCTCATCTCAGCGACAACATAGCAGGAGCCGTCCCGGGCATGGGCGCCATCCACGCAGGCCTGGACCGAATCCCTGCCCGTGAAACCCTGGCAGATAATCCCGGAGAAACCTGCGTCAAAGACTGCATCTGTAATGAGCCGGTTCGTATTCGGGATGTCCGCGACCTTGAAGTCAGCGATGAGCGGGAGGCCGAGTGACGCGAGATCGCGTGCGATACTGAGACCCGCCCGGAGAATAAGCGGATACCCGAGCTTGATACAGTCGATATGGGGTGCGCAGGCCTGTGCAACAGCAATGGCCCGGTTCTTTTCTGTCACATCCAGTGCAAGGACCAGTTCCGTCACGCTATCCGCTCCATGACTGCCGCCACAAGGAGGGGGAGCGCGATGGTCGCATCCGCATACACGGTGACCGCCTGTGCTTCTTCCGTGACCTTTCCCCAGGAACGCGCCTCGTCAAGCGTTGCCCCCGAGAGGCCGCCGAGGTCGGGCCGGTCCCCGGTCAGCTGGACCGCATAATCGAATCCGTTCGGTGTCATGATCATGCTCTGGAGGATGAAATTCTTGGGGACTCCTCCGCCGACAAGGAGCGCACCTGCCTTTTTGGTGGTGAAGCACCGGTCAAGGAGAGAGGGCATGTCGCCAAACGCATCTACTGTGACCTTGTGGGTCTGGGAGAAGAGCCAGTACTGAAGTCCGATCATCGAGTCCTGGATTGCGGGGCAGTAGACCGGGATGTCCTTTCGTGCCGCGGTTGCAAGGATGCCCGTGTCCAGGTGTTCTCCCAGGATCCGGAGGAGATCCTTGATGGATACCGGTTTTCCCGGTTCGAGTTCCCCGAATACTCCCTGGAGGAAGGTCTCGAAGTGCTCGAACGCCTCATTCGGGAGGTACACATCGTAGATCCTGTTGATCTCGTCATGCCGGAGTTCAATATCCGAGCAGAACGCGTTCCCGTGGTAGTGCCGGCACCCGATGGCCTCGATGATATCGTGAGTCAGGTTCGCGCCGGTCGAGACCAGGATATTGATCCATTCCCGTTCGAGAAGGTCTGAAACGATCCCGCCCATCCCGGCCGGGACCATTGCCCCGGCAAGGCCGAAGAATTTCGTAGCCTCCTCATCCCGGAGCATCTTTTCATAGATATCCGCGGCACGGGAGAGCGCGCCGGCATTGTACGCCCCGGCCCGTCCCATCGCTGCAACGAGTTCCCCTGCACTCATCTTCGGCTTGAGCCGCATCTGCTGGACCGGTTCACCGCATTCCATTCGCTTCTCCCCCATCTTCCCGTACTATCGGCGCCGGGAATAATAGTAGTATTGAAGCGGTTGATCGAGACGCCGAAGCACGAGGGTATTCAGGGATTTACGGACTTGTTCGCCCGAAGCGGACCAGCGGTTTTGCAAGATGGCGGCGTGCGGTTGGCGGGACCTCGTACCAGCCGGGTTCCAGTGTCCGGGGGACCGGTTCTGTTTCCGGCTGCGGTGAGCGGGCCCCGCATTTTTTGCATTTGTACCCTTTCCCTTTCCCGTTGCTGGTCATGCGTTTTTCGCATGCCAGGCAGACCGGGGGACGCACCTGCATGAGGGAAGCAACCGATATAACCTGGACTTTCTCAAGATTGAGGCTCCCGTTCTTGTAACTCCCTACTGCAGTTACCTGGTCGCCCGGTGCGAGAATCCGGACCAACTCGCGGAATCCTTTCGTTGGTTCGTATGCCATGCACCGGAGTTCCTGATCTTTGTCCGCAATCGTGACGGACACATGTCCTCCGGGACCCGTAACCGGAAACGATGCGACCGTCCCCCTCACCCGGTACGAAAGTCCCTCTTTGAGATCCCCCATCGTTCCCTCAAGAAGGTGGGCATCGGTTCCCTGGTTGGTCACCCAGACCAGTTCGAGTGCTGTATCTTCCGAGCGCAGGATGGCCCGGGCTTTCCCGATCCATTCGGGGCTCTCTCCCCGGATCCCGAACAACACGGGATCGGGCGTGTGGGGGATACAGACAACGAGCCGGTTCTCCCAGTCGACCGTATCCCAGGTATGCGGGAAGGTCGCTTTCTCTGCGGCAAAGAAACTCTCCCGATCCACATCGCGCGGCGCGCCCCAGCGTTCCGTGTGCCGGTACGCAAGGAGTTCGAAGGTACGGTCCGGGAGATCGCAGGAGACTGCTGCAGTCGCCCCGATGAGCCCGCGCCGGTTCTTGTATCCCCGGTACCGGGCGCCTGCCCGCTCCAGTACCTGCACCGCTTCATCGATGGTGCAGAAGTCAGTGACCGCTTTCCGGTAGAATGCAGGATCGGGACTGTCGTCAGCGACTACCACGCCGGGATTGGTATTCCCGCAGGAAAAGTCTGCAAGTTCTTCCACGAGCCTGCAGGCATGTTCAAACGCTGCATCCGGATCTCCCCCGACATCCAGACAGATCGCCGCATTCCCCCGGGTCTTCCAGGTCACGTTCGGGTTGAGACGGATGAGCCGGGCCTCGCGCACAGACATCCCCGAAGAAGAGAGTTCCCGGGCAAGCCGGGCCCCCAGGTAGGTCGTGCACATGCCCGCCGGCGAGTCTGTGTCGTCAATCCCGATCAGCATAATCCACGTATTTTTTATACCCCTCATGCTATATCCATTCTTGACTGCATGACCCAGGACCGGGAACTCCAGCGTGTTATCAGCGTTATGATTACCGCAGGTTTTCAGGTATCCGAGCGGTTCAGCATGCGTCCCCGGAGTTTCGACCTCATTGCGAGCAAAGGGAATACCCTCATCGTTGTCAAGGTAGTCTCCCACATCGACAGCGTCGGGGAAGAGGTGGCCCGCGATCTCTCCCTGATTGCGAAGTACCTCGAAGCAATACCTATGATCATCGGGGAGCGGGCGCGGGATTCCGATCTGGAGCGAGGTGCGGTATACATCCGGTATGGGATCTATGCGATCAGCATCTCGACCCTGTATGATTATTTCGTAGAGAAGATCCCACCCCTTGTCTATGCATCGCCGGGAGGTCTCTATGTCAATATTGACGGGACCTCGCTCCGGGAGATGCGGGAACGCAGGAACATGTCCCTTGGGGAACTCGGGCAGATCCTCGGTGTCTCGCGGCGTACCATCAGCAAGTACGAGAGCGGGATGGGGACGACGCTCGATATTGCGGTAAGGATCGAGGAGTTCTTCAATGACGGGGTCGTGAAAGCAATCGATCTTCTGGAGCGTGCCCTTGAAAATGAGAAGACTGCCGAGCGGGAAGGGGAGACGATGCCTATCAGGTTCCTTGAACAGATCGGGATGGAACTCCACTCGCTCCGGCGCTCTCCTTTCCAGCTCCTGATGACGTATAATGGTGAGACAATCCTTACCGCGTACGGTACCGCCCAGAAAACCGTAAAGCGGGCATCCCTTATCGGGAACATATCGCAGGTGACCCGGACCCATGCGATGTGCGTCCTCACAGACTATACCAAGCAGAAAAAGATCGGGAAAACTCTTGTAATCGGGGAGCAGGCCCTCACCCGGATAGAGCACGGTTCCGACCTGCTCAAGCTGGTCAGTGACTCATAAACTTTATATAGAACCACAAACCAATTTTATCGCGAAACTTGGTGATATCTATGTCACAGCAACTTGGTGGACAGCAAATTCTCATTCTCAAAGAAGGAAGTTCCCGGACCCGCGGGCGCGATGCCCAGGGCATGAACATCAACGCCGCTAAGGCGGTAGCAAACGCAGTGCGGACGACCCTCGGCCCGAAAGGTATGGACAAGATGCTTGTCGACACCATCGGTGACGTTGTGATCACGAACGATGGTGTCACCATCCTCAAAGAGATGGACATCGAGCACCCGGCCGCAAAGATGATGGTCGAGGTCGCAAAGACCCAGGACGATGAAGTTGGTGACGGGACCACGACAGCAGTCGTCATTGCCGGGGAACTCTTAAAGAAGGCAGAAGACCTCCTCGAGCAGGACGTCCACCCGACCGTTATCGCCCACGGGTACCGCCAGGCAGCCGAGAAGGCGCAGCAGCTCTTAAAAGAGATTGCATTCGATGTCAAGGCAACTGACAAGGCACTCTTAAAGAACATTGCAGGCACCGCGATGACCGGCAAGGGAGCCGAGGCATCCAAGGACAAGCTTTGCGACCTCGTCGTCCGCGCAGTTGTCATGGTCACGGACAATGACGGCACGGTTGACATCGAGAATATCAAGGTTGAGAAAAAGGTCGGCGGCTCGATCGAGGACTCCGAAATTGTTGAGGGAGTACTCATCGATAAGGAACGTGTCCACCCCTCAATGCCCAGGAAGGTCACGAACGCCAAGATCCTTCTCCTGAACGCAGCAGTTGAGTTCAAGAAGACCGAAGTCGACGCCGAGATTAACATCACTTCTCCCGACCAGCTCCAGGCATTCCTCGATGAGGAAGAGCGCATGGTCCGCTCGATTGTCGACAAGATTGTCGCGAGTGGCGCAAACGTCCTCTTCTGCCAGAAGGGAATCGACGACATTGCCCAGCACTACCTGGCAAAGGCCGGTATCTTTGCAACACGCCGTGTCAAGAAGAGCGACATGGAGAAGCTTGCCCGGGCAACCGGTGCCAGCCTCGTCTCCTCGATTGACGCGATCAGCAAGGACGAGCTTGGAAAGGCCGGTCTCGTTGAGGAGCGCAAGGTCGGCGGCGAAGACATGACCTTTGTCGAGCAGTGCAAGAACCCGAAGGCAGTCTCCATCATTGTCAAGGGCGGCACCGAGCACGTTGTAGACGAGCTCGAGCGTGCAATCCACGATGCACTCCGCGTTGTCGGCGTCGTCGTTGAGGACAAGAAGGTCGTCGCAGGTGGCGGCGCGCCCGAGACCGAGCTCTCGCTCCGTCTCCGCGAGTACGGCGCAACCGTCGGCGGACGGGCCCAGCTCGCCATCGAAGCGTTTGCAGCAGCACTCGAGATCATCCCGAGGACCCTTGCGGAAAACGCCGGACTCGATCCCATCGACATGCTTGTTGCAATCCGTGCGGCACACGAAAAGGGCAAGAAGACCTACGGTCTGAATGTCTTCGAAGGCAAGGCCGTCGATATGAAGGCGGCCGGCGTTGTCGAGCCCCTCCGGGTCAAGACCCAGGCAATCTCCTCTGCCGCAGAAGCAGCAGTCATGATCCTGCGCATTGACGATGTCATCGCGTCGTCCAAGTCCCCGTCACCCGGACCTGAGGGCATGCCCCCGGGCGGTATGGGCGGCATGGGTGGAATGGGCGGCATGCCTCCGGGCATGGGCGACTACTGATCCCATCTTTTTTCCGATATCCTTTTTTTCTCCGGTCCGGTTCAGGACAAATCCGC
>JBDKRP010000088.1:0-6733 GCA_039683275.1 Methanoregulaceae archaeon
TGAATGCCGAGACCGGGAGCAGAAACCCGTGGAAGAAGATGATGGAGACCGCTGCGCCGACGGCAGCTCCGGAGGAGGTGCCGATCACGTACGGATCGGCGAGCGGATTCCGGAAGAGTCCCTGGAGGGACGACCCGGCAACTGCAAGCCCTGCGCCCACTAAAAGGGCAGCGCAGACCCGGGGGAACCGGATCTGGTTCAGGATGAGAGATGCTGTCGCCTCACCGGATGCCCACGGAACGGTCAGCCCGGACGATCCTGCTGCTGCGCAGACGATTGCGCTGACGCCTGCCACAACCACAAGGGCGATGATGAAGAGCCAGCGGTTCAGGTTCCGTATTCCTGATCGGGTGTCAGGACGGGTCAGACAATTGCCTCCCCGGATGCTATGGCCTGGCCGTTCGATTTGTCAGCTATGGTCCAGGTGATTTTGGAGTTAGTATACAGACTTAAATGTCCATACGCCAGTGCGTAATTAGATCCATAACTGTCATCAGTTCCGACAAGTACAAATCGATCACCTGGCTTGATTATAGTCGTTGCGTTGCTTCCCACACGTTCAAACTTAATGCAATTCGTTCCTACATCTGTAGTAGTGAGAGTAGTCTGAGTATCCTGAGTCTGGAATGTCACTTTGATATCATTCAGATCGAAAGAATCCCCACCTTTATGCTCAAAAGTCGTCATATTCCCTGAGGGGGGCATAGTAACTGAAGCCGATACAGTAGCTTGCGGTGCTTTTGTTGTTCCACCGGTAAGACCCCCGGCAAAAGCCGAAACAACAGCTGCAATGATGAGCGTAACTACCAGCATCAGCATGATACCGACAACCGGCGAAACAGCACGTTCCTGAATGCGAACATTCCGGGTCATTCTATTGTCACCGCCTTGTCAAAGATGGCTTTCCCGCTCGGGATATGAATGATCTTAACGTCCACGCTTGCGCCCGGGACAAAACCCTGCGAAGAATCAGACACGTTGAACCCGAAGATATAGTTCATAGCCGGGTTGATATGCGGGGCAGTCGGTCCCGTGTTGTCATCGTAATTACCACAATATGAGGCAGGAGTGGTCAGGAAATCACCGGGACGAAGTATGGCGGAAGAATTGCCAAACCATGATTTATAGCCGGAAGAAGAATCTTGGACATAACTCGTACTGTTGAATCGATTCTGGTCACTGAATACCAAAACTCCACTATACTTATCAGTTCCAAAAGCGTTCCACTCGGTACTCCCGTTCACAGCGGGTTGCCCGCTCAGATTCCCTGCAATTGTAGAACCGCTGGTGTTCGTAAAGTATGTAACGATCTTGAGATCCTTTGTCGGGATTGTATCCCCACTGACTTCTTTGATTGTCAGGGTTGGTACATAGTACCCATAATATGGTCCCCATGAAGGCATTCCTCCAGCATTTTCCAAAGCATGGATCTCAACATCCAGCACCGCGTTCGGTGCTTTCTGCTGCGTTCCGGATAGTCCTCCTGCGAACGCACTGACCACTGCTGCGATAATGATCGTTACGACAAGCATCAGCATCACCCCAACGACCGGTGAAACTGCATTCTCAAAATTGCTCATTCTCATTCGGTTTCTCCAGAAACCATACCGGGGACCGGAACTGGTTATGTGGGATGGTGCCCGGTCTCGGGTAACGGTAGTACACTGTTGTCAATTCAGGTATTTAAAATGGATCAATTTTTTTGTTTTAAAACAAATTTATTTGTTTAATGGATTAAAGTCGTCGCTGAACAGATCCATTCCCAAAAAGAAATTCCCGTGGGGTTGCATCGACAGTGAGATTAAACTCCCGGGAGGATTCAACAGGTAACCGGGATGGTGCACTATGAGACGTGAGTACTGGGGAGTACTGATTGTTCTCGTCATATTAGATGCAATCACTACAGTGTTCATCATCTGGTCCGGTGGAGTTGAATACAATCCTCTCTGGAAACCAATTGCAGGAAACCTGGCCTGCATGATCCTTGCAAAGGCCGGAATAATTGTGGCACTCGCACTCATCCTGCCCGGTCTCGATAATCACTTCCGGAGAAAGTACGACCTTCGCGGGTTCCCCTATTGTGTTCTCTTCGTCCTTCTCGCACCGTCGGTCCAGAATATTGTCCAGATGGCGATTTCATTCAGGTAAGGCCGGTTAAGAACCGTTTCAGGAATTAATACAATATTCATTCTGACACGGGAGATTTAATCCGGACACCCTGTCAGGAGCCGGGACCCTGAAAATGGTATTTTTCCTTGGTAACGAAATCTGGTTAATAACGTAAGGTTATCCCGCCTTCCTCCGTAGTTTGCAGACATGGGGATACAAGAAGAGCCAGCGGGTACACAATTACCGCCATTCTGGATACCAGAAAAAGTAAAATTAAAATTCCTCGGCTATTCCGTATCCCCACTGGTAGAGAACATCCACCGGGCTCTTCTCCGGGAAGAGATTACAGGTAATTCCTTTTGCCCTGAGGAAACGGTCGGCCATGGATGGTGATACCGGTACAATTTTCTCCTGTGCGTCTTTTCCGCTTGAGCGGAGATGGAAATAATACTTGGACGGCTTGCCCCGGGTCATGTGCATATAGAGATCTTTTTCCCAGGTCTCTATGCCCGCTGAATGAGATGCGGGCCGGGCTGCTGAATAGAGGCAGGAATCCAGTTTTGTATTCACCGGGATTTTCCGGCTGCCATCGTACAGTGTCGCTTTCATATCATCACCTGTTTATTTTCGCCGGGACCATTCCCCAATGATCCCGGCAGGGGGTCGTACAGCTCAACCCAGTCTCTGATTCCTTGTCGAAAGTTCAGGGAGATTTCCTGGTCCCAGGGTCATCCCTGTACTGTAGTTTATTTCATTATATGATAAATTTTCTCATTTTGTATGATTTCATATGATTTTTTTTAATTATTGTATTCTATTATAGAAGATAGTCCGGAACAGATGCAAATAATGAGATGGGGAAGTGACGAATCCCCGAAAATGAAGAAGTGTGCTTATCAAAAAGAGACCGGTACCGGGAATCGGAATTCCAAATTCTCTCCCGGAATATGGTTCACAATTCTCAAGAAAGCCTTGTGAACATGACACAGATTCATGGATCCGGGGCCTGCAAACAGGAGGCAAACAGCGTGTAGTTATACCGCTGGTTCCGCTCTTTCGCCCATTTCAGGAGAGGAACGAGCGCTTCCCGCAGGGTTTTCCCGTCATCAGTCAGGGAATATTCCACCCGGGGAGGAATCTCATGAAACGACTGCCGTTCAACGAGACCTGCATCCTGGAGATCCCTAAGGATGTCCGATAGTGTTTTCGGACTGATGTGTTCGCAGTTATCGACGATCTCATTGAATCGCATGTGCTCGCGGTGCCCGAGCGCAGATATGATACAGATCGCCCATTTCCGGGATATTGTCGGCATGATGCCCCGCAGGCAGCAGAGACAGCGGTGGTCAGTTACCTGTTCCATACTTACTTTATCACTATATAGTTGCTACTTTTAATACTATCTTTTGGAAAGTTTTAGGGTTGAGAAAGCGACTGCCTTAGGATTTCCTGTACGTTCCAGATTCTCGTGCCCGGATGGTCAGGCGTAAGCAGTCCTTTCTGACACCTGAAGTCAACAGATAATCCCCAAACTTCGGAGGATTACTATGGTTCATTACAGCGAAACCATCGATCTCTATTCGGACGACGGAAAACTCCTCAAGACCGGAGTCCCGCTCCACCGGGTAAGCCCGCTCCTGAACCCTGCCACCCGTACTATTGTTGATCTGACCAAGCGGACGATCAACGTGAACCTGGCAGGAATCGAGGAAGCCTTAAAGACCGGAAAACTGGGAAAAGGCAGGGTCCCCGGGCGGGAACTGAACCTTCCCATCATGGAGCACAAAGATGAGCTTGTCGAAAAGATCCGTGCAATGGTGCAGGTCGAAGACGGAGACGACACAAAGATCCTGGAATTCAACGGAGGAAAACTCCTTCTCGTCCAGGTTCCCTCGCTCCGGCTCAGCGGCGCATCAACCTACGATGCGGCGATAACCGCTGTTGCATCAGCAGTCACGTACGCAATTGTCGAGACTTTCAGTATAGATGCATTCAATGCATCGACCGTAAAGGCTGCCGCATGGGGCAGTTATCCCCACACCCAGGATATGGAAGGAGCTCTCGTCACATCCATCCTCACGATTCCCCAGAATAACGAAGGTATCGGGTATGCCCTGCGCAATATCAGCGTCAACCACTTCGTGATGATGACAAACCGGAATGCTTTGCAGGGTGCTGCACTTGCTGCGACGCTCGAAAGTTCGGGTATTTTTGAGATGGGCGGCGCAATCGGTCCCTTTGAACGGAACCAGCTGCTCACCTATACCTACCAGGGGCTGAACGCCGACAACATGGTATACGACATCGTGAAGGCAAACGGCCAGACCGGAACCGTCGGGACCGTTGTACAGTCCCTTGTGGACCGGGCAATCGAAGACCGGGTAATCACGCCCGGAAAGAAAGGCGGGTACTTCCAGTTCTACGATGCAAAAGACCCGATGCTCTGGAATGCGTACGTTGCAGCGGGAACCCTTGCAGCGACCATCGTGAACTGCGGCGCCGGACGTTTCGTCCAGGCAGTATCCTCGACGCTCCTCTACTTTAACGATATGATCGAGCACGAGACCGGCCTTCCCAGTACCGATTTCGGCCGGGTCATGGGAACTGCTGTCGGGTTCTCGTTCTTCAGCCACTCGATCTATGGCGGAGGCGGCCCGGGTATTTTCAACGGGAACCATGTCGTCACCCGTCACGCATACGGCACCGCAATCCCCTGCGTGGTCGCAGCTGCCGCAATGGATGCCGGGACCCAGATGTTTGCCCCGGAGGGAACCTCGAAAGTCATGGGAGAGACTTACGGGAAGATGGAAGTCTTCTCCCGTCCGCTCCACCACATAGCAAAGGAGGCGTAATCCATGCAGCAACAGGCAGAATATCCCCAGTGCAGGATCGTCCCGATGCGGTTCCTGAACCCGGAAACCACGGAAAAACTGCTGAAGAAAATCGTAACCGTCCCGGGT
Organism: Methanoregulaceae archaeon; assembly: GCA_039683275.1. Taxonomy (GTDB): domain Archaea; phylum Halobacteriota; class Methanomicrobia; order Methanomicrobiales; family Methanospirillaceae; genus JBDKRP01. The sequence goes on from JBDKRP010000088.1 coordinate 5,070, forward strand.
GTCCGCAGGATCCTCCTGAACGGGCAGAACATCCCGGTCATGGTGCCCTATGGCCCGGCCCGGGGACGGAAAAACGCGCACTCCATGCGAAAGACAGTCGAAATCGCAGGAACACCCGTAAACCTGAATGTCCAGGTCGGGTACATCACACTCGAACTGGAAGACAAATCGGTAATCGATGCAGTCCAGCCGGTCTGCGATGAGATATTCACGAAATTCCCGTATTATATCCAGGACGGCAGGTTCATGAAGACCCGGTCCAGCGTCGTAGACTATGCAAAGTACGGCCCGAACCCGGACCCCTCAATTATCGGTCTCGTCGACCCCAAGAGAAAAGAACAGCCGGTCCTGATCCAGCCATCAGGTAGTCCCATCTGCAAGGGGGAATTCTAGATGGCACGGAAACCCCAGTTCGGACCCGGGACTTCCATCGTTGCACAAAACCGGCGCAGCCAGATGGATCCGGATCACAAGCTGATGAAACTCCGGGATATCACCGATGAAGATATCGTTCTCCTTCTCGGCCACCGTGCTGTCGGGGAAAGATTCCGGAACGTACACCCGCCGCTTGCGGAAACCCAGGAGCCGGACTGCCCGATGCGCAGGCTGGTCAGGCCGACCGAGGGTGCAAGCCACGGGGACCGGGTCAGGTACATCCAGTTTGCCGACTCGATGTTCAACGCCCCGTGCCAGCCGTACCAGCGGACATATGCCGAGATGTACCGGTTCCGGGCAATCGATCCGGGAACGCTCTCCGGCCGCCAGATTGTCGAGTGCCGCGAGCGGGACCTCGAACAGTACACCCGGGTCCTCATTGAAACAGAGATGTTCGACCCCGCACTCGTCAGCCTTCGCGGCGCAACCGTCCACGGCCACTCGCTCCGGCTCTGCGAGAACGGGATGATGTTTGATGCACTCCAGCGCTGTATCCTCGCAAAGAACGGCAAGGTCCAGTATGTCAAGGACCAGATCGGTCTTCCCTTAGACCGGCCTGTCGAAATCGGGAAACCGATGGACAGTGCGTGGCTGAAAGAGCACTCCACGATATTCCATTCCCTCGTGGGAACTGCACTCCGGGAAGACCCGGAATATATCGAATACCTCAAGCGTATCCACACGCTGCGGACAAAATACGGCTTCATGCCAAAGGAGGGATGATACGATGACGAAAATCGAGCATGCCCAGAAAATGTTCCTGAAATCCCTGAAAGAAAAATTCCAGGATCAGGACGTGGAATCCAGGAAGACAGAATTCTACCATTTCAATGGTGTCCGGCAGTCGCCCCGGAAGCGCGAGTTCATGGCGGAGTCGGAAAAGATCGCAGCGGAACGCGGGATCTCGATGTACGATCCCGAGCATTGCCACTTAAACGGCATCCCGATGGGACAGCGCCAGCTGATGACCTACGAGGTCTCGGGTACCGGCATCTATGTCGAAGGTGACGACCTCCACTTCATGAACAATTCCGCGATGCAGCAGATGTGGGACGAGATCCGGCGCACGATCATCGTAAACATGGATATCGCCCACAGCACACTCCAGAAACGGCTGGGCAAGGAGGTCACGCCGGAAACCATCAGCGAGTACCTCCATATCCTGAACCACGCAATGCCGGGCGGCGCTGTCGTGCAGGAACACATGGTCGAGACGAACCCCGGGCTTG
>JBDKRP010000089.1:0-59259 GCA_039683275.1 Methanoregulaceae archaeon
TCAACGGGACGAAGGACTTGTAAACGGCGGGGGTAACTATGACCCTCTTAAGGTAGCGTAGTACCTTGTCGCTTAATTGGCGACTTGCATGAATGGATTAATGAGAGCTCTACTGTCCCTAACACAAATCCGTTGAACTTTTTGTCCTAGTGCAGAGACTAGGGACTCCTAATGGGAAGTGAAGACCCCGTGGAGCTTTACTGCAGCCTGTCGTTGAGTTACGGTGTTACTTGCGCAGTGTAGATGGGAGGTGTTATATCCGTTCTTTTCGGAGGACGGGGAGCCAACAATGAGACACCATCCTTGTTACTCTGTAACTCTCACACCTTTGTGATGACATCGATAGTTAGGCAGTTTGGGTGGGTCGCCACACCCTCGAAAAAATATCAAGGGTGCCCTAAGGTCAACTCATGTGAGTCAGAAACTCACAGGAGAGTGTCAAGAGCATAAGTTGGCCTGACGCGATCATGAAAAGCAAATGATCGCGAGAGGAAACTCGGGTCTAACGAACCAATATGTCCTTTTGGTGAGGGCTATTGACTACAGAAAAGCTACCCCGGGGATAACAGAGTCGTCGCCGGCAAGAGCACATATCGACCCGGCGGCTTGCTACCTCGATGTCGGTTCTTTCCATCCTGGCCGTGCAGCAGCGGCCAAGGGTGAGGTTGTTCGCCTATTAAAGGGGATCGTGAGCTGGGTTTAGACCGTCGTGAGACAGGTCGGTTACTATCTAGTAGGAGTGTCAGGAGTCTGAGGGTAAGAATGAAATAGTACGAGAGGAACTTTCATTCGGCGCCTCTGGTCTATCGGTTGTCCGACAGGGCATCGCCGAGCAGCTACGCGCCAAGGGATAAAAGCTGAAAGCATCTAAGCTTGAAACCCGGCCTGAAAAGAGACTCCGTTGAGGACATGGGTAAAAGACCCGTTTGATAGGCTTGGGATGTACGCACGAAGGCAACGACGTGTTCAGTCCGCAAGTACTAACGTCCGATTACTAGTGTTCTACACCGCCAAACCCAGACGAAATTCAGAGTGCAAACCGTTATATCCTATCTGATCGAAAAAGATAGGGTATCATTTCACACGGCTGCCAAGGTGGCGGAGCGGCCACGCGGTTGACTGCAGATCAACTACACTCCAGTTCAAATCTGGACCTTGGCTTTGGTGGTAGCGGCCATAGCAGTTGGGACACACCTGGACTCATTCCGAACCCAGAAGTTAAGCCAACTCACGTAGTATGCTGTACTGAGGTACGCGAGTCCTCGGGAACCATACCACGCTGCTACCACCTTCCTTATTCATTAAGACTCTTCTTGTAATGTTTTAACAAAGAGCGAATGCTTTCATTTCTGTCATATATCTACCCTGCGATACTGCGAGGTTCATGACCTGCGTGACAGTTCATACGTATCTCTCAATGTTGTGATAGGTGTCCCGAATTCACGGAAAAAAAGCTAATGTTTTGCTTTCATGGGCGCTCTTGCATTGCCATGTTTCTGTACTGAAGGCTCTATCGCGAGAAAGTCCAGCAGGGCATGGTTGAGCTCCGCTGCATGGGTCCAGTTCAGGCCATGCGGCGCGTCTTTCAGGACCACAAGCCGGCTGCCATCGATCAGATTATGCGTCCGCTTTCCTGATGACGGGAACGGTACGATCCGGTCAGCGTCACCGTGGACAATTAGGGAAGGTACTTTGATAGACGAGACATCGTCTCGGAAGTCGGTTGTCCATGCGCTGACGCAGTCAAGGGTCGCCTTTGCTGAGGCCCCTGCTCCGATGGTCCAGCTGAACCGGATCGCTTCGTCACTGATACGATCCTTCTTCATGACATCCACGTTGTAGAAGTCGTAGAAGAACTGCATGAGGAATTTTGGCCGATCTTCCACGATCGCCTTGCGGATGCCATCGAATACAATGCCATCGACACCCGCGGGATTGTCATCGGTCTTCAGGAGGAACGGTGGTACCGCTGAAATGAAGGTGACGTTCCTGACACGCCCGGAACCAAAGGTACCCATATACCGGGCAACCTCGCCGCCTCCCATTGAGAACCCTACGAGTGACGCCTCCTTCAGGTCGAGTTTTGTCATAATTTTGTTCAGGTCTTCGGCAAAGGTGTCGTAGGTGTATCCCGATGATGGCCGGCCTGACCTGCCGAAGCCCCGGCGGTCGTACGCGATAACCCGGTACCCGGCTTCCAGCAATACCGGTACCTGCTTCTCCCATGAATCCAAGGAGAGGGGCCACCCGTGGATCAGGATGACCGGTCTCCCCGTCCCATGGTCTTCGTAATAGAGCTCGATATCTCCCGAGTTTTCTTTACCCACTTTTATGTAAGGCATTTTTCAGTCTCCTCTGTTGGTCTCGATCACTCCCTTTCCTGCATTTCTGTTAAATACCTGCGGGCACGTTTCAGTTTATGTTATAAAATCTGAAACATTTAAAAATTTGAATGAACGGGGCTGACAACCCGATTGGTGGAGGTGACAGAATGGTCGTCCGACCCGCCCAAATCCATGAGGATGCATGTCCCCGATCGGTATATTCATTTCATCCGGTATCAATACCCGCCAAGTATGGCGGAACCGGTCATTCTTGTCACGGGCTCGACAGACGGTATCGGGAAAGTTACGGCCGCCGAACTGGCGTTCGGAGGGGCGAGCGTAGTTCTTCACGGCAGGGACGAGAAAAAAGGGAGACGGGTGCAAAAGGAACTGGAACAAAAAACGGGAATTCGTCCCGATCTCGTTATCGCCGACTTCTCCCGGCAGGACCAGATCCGCAGCATGGCCAGGGAGATCGCATCACGGTATACCCGGCTTGATGCTCTCGTCAACGACGCCGGTACCTATCAAAGGGGCCGGCACGTGACCCTGGAGGGAGTCGAGCTTACATTTGCTGTGAATTACCTCGGGCCCTTCCTTCTCACGCACCTGCTGCGTCCGCTGCTGGGAAAAAAATCCCGCATTGTCAATGTCGCGTCGAGTGCCCACTTCGACGTGGACCGGATCGACTGGGACAACCTGCCTCAGGAACGCCGGTACGATCCCTGGGGCGCCTACGCACTCTCGAAATTTGCTGATGTAACCTTCACCTATGTCCTGGCCCGGGATCTCGAAAGAACCGGGATCACAGCGAACTGCCTCCACCCCGGAGTCGTCAACACGAAGCTCTCCCGCTCTGCGGCCCCTGGTATTGCTACTATTACCCCGGAAGAAGGGGCGCAGACTTTGATATGGCTTGCCCGTTCCCCGGAAGTAGCCGGGGTATCGGGCCGGTATTTTGAGGATAAACGTCCGGTACGTTCGTCTGCCCTGTCATATGACCATGAAGTACAGGAACGGCTTTGGAAGCTTGCGGAGGATCTGACCGGAACTGGCTAAAATGTGTCGTAGTTCAAAGAAAAACACGGAAAGAAAAACGGTACCTGTCCGGCTGGCTTTGGGGTGTTTTTACCAGCATCATAAAGTCGGGGGGAAATCCCTGTGTGGCGACAGGGGTGATATTGGTCTGTGTCGGCCACACGGGATCGTGACACATCTCCCCGACAACAGGTGCTCATCTTCCTGGAACTGGCAGGTGCCTTGAAATATTATAGAGTCAGGCTATCTTTCAAGGCACGCTACTGAAAGAGCGCACCAAACTGTGTTGTGCACTAGTGCTTAAACACTATGCACAATAGCTACAGTTGACGTATCGGTTCTTTAAACTTTGGTTAATCGTTTCTGTTTCGTTCCGATCTCCCGTAACCAGCTGCCAGAAAATTTGTCGGCGAGATCCCGTGACCTGTGCCAAAACCTGAAACGAATATTTCTTAAGTCGAAAACCGGGTACCAATATTAGAGGGAATGGAGCCGGCAGCAATAATCCCGGCTGGAGTTCCGGAGTATGCATGAGTAGCGACTCTCCTGATACGGAATCGAATCGAATCAAGGATGTACTTCGCGAGCATCCGATGGGAATGAATATCAAGGAGATTGCAAATGCCGTCTCCATGAGCCGGAATTCCGTCGCGAAATATCTTGACGTCCTGACGGCATCTGGTCAACTTGGAGTCCGCCAGATGGGAAATGCGAAGGTGTACTACCTTTCCCGTCGGGTTCCCCTGGGAAATATTCTCGATCATTCCCACGAACAAATCGTCCTTCTTGACCGGGACCTGAGGATAAGTCAGGTCAGCGATTCATTTGCTGCTTTTACCGGAAAAGCAAAGGAAGACCTGATCGGTACGAAACTGAGCCGGCTTTCCTTTCCGTTCCTTTCCGACAAAGACGAATCCGATCTGATCCCCCTCCTTGATGGAGGGCCTACCCTGATAAAAGAGGTGAAGATCCTGAAGGGTGGAACAGAATTTTACTTCAATGCCCGGTTCCTCCCCACTTCGTTTGAGGACGGAGGCCCCGGAATAGCCCTTCTCCTTGAGGATATCAGCGAACGGAAACATGCCGAGAATGCCCTGCGGGAGAACGAACGGCTTATCCATTCAATTTTCCAGAGTACTCCCGTGCCAAAGTTCCTCATCGACCGAAACCATAAAACTGTTTTCTGGAACCGGGCTCTTGAGATCCTGACCGGGATAAAGGATGATGAGGTGATCGGTACAAACCTGCACTGGCGGGCATTTTATCCCTCCGAACGGCCCTGTCTTTCCGACCTCCTTCTCGACAATAAAACGGATCTTCTCGAAACATTGTACTTCGGGAAATACCGGAAAATGAGCCACATCGATAATGCCTATGAATGCATTGATTTTTTCCCGACGCTCGGGCCGGAAGGACGGTGGCTCCGGTTCACGGCTGCTGTCCTGCGTGATTCCCATGGGAACCTGATTGGCGCAATGGAGACCCTCGAAGATATCACCGAGCTGAAGAAGAAAGAATTGAAGATTGATGAAAAACAGGAACCGGCTGTCTGATACTGTTCCCCCGTATAATACGATTTCCCTTAGCCGGCCAAGCTGCAGGTATCCTGGCCTTGTAAAAAGCCGGAATGCCATTCCATTACCTTTTTTTCACATCAGAACCAAGTGGGATCATCCCGTGCGGCATTATGGATGATATGCTGATTTTTCATATCGGAACTATCCGGTGTGGTATTCCACTGAGTGCAACGTATTATGTAATCGGCATGGTGCAGGTACAGACTTCATCCTGCGGAGATGAAAGCGGGGAGAAGTGCGCAACCATCAATCTCCATGGCGAGATCCTTCCGGTGTACTCCCTCCGAAAGATATTCGGCCTGCCCGACCGCCCCCCCCAAATCACCGACAATCTGATTATTGTGCAGGGACGTACTGGGCTGGCTGCCCTCTGGGTGGATGGTGTTGAGGTCATGAGAGGTAGTACCCTCTTACCAGACTCCGGCGCTTTTGTATCTGATGAGGGTTCTGGTATTTTCGGGGCCCACCTTACCGGGGACGGAGTCCTTATGATAACCGACTTGGTCCTCTTCCTTGAAGGTACAAGCCATGAGCTCCTTCCTGGTAATCTCCGATCAAGATTTCCGATTGTGGAGTCTTGTGAAACTCCGATGGAAGACCGCAATGACGATCAGGTTCAGGCAATTCTTACAGACCGGGCCGGAAAACTCGCACGACAGACGGACGAAGCAACGGAACGGGAACCGATGGAGATTCTCCGTTTCCGGCTGATGTACCAGGAATATGCTATCGAAATGAATTATATCCAGGAGGCGGTCCTGACCGGAGAGATTACGCCGGTCCCGGGTACCCCTGCTTATATTACGGGTATATGTGCGATACGGGGAGAGATCGTGTCACTCGTCGATCTCAGGATCCTCTTTGCGCTCCCGGAAAAGGGACTTACGGATTTGAACCGGGTCATTGTCCTCACGAACGGCACTATAACCTTTGGTATTCTTGCCGATGCAATAACAGGTACTGGATCGATCTCCCGGCAACGGGTTGTTCCTGCCCGTCCGGACCAGATCTCACTTGACAGCCGGTTTGTACTTGGAATAACTGACGAGCAGGTCATTGTTCTTGATGCCGCAGCAATTATTGCCGATCCGCGGATGATAGTTGATCAGGGTGAAGGAGATCCGCAGATTCCGTGGTGATATCCGGGAAAGCAGGGCCGGCAGGAACCTATCCTGATAGCAGAGCAAAAACGGTACGTTTATGCCTGAATGAACACTCTCTTCTAGATATCAGGATAGTGTCGGGTGCGGGGGAACAATTAAAATATGGCATTTCAGTTTTTTTCCAATATGAAGGTCGGGACAAAGATCCTTGTTATCTGCCTGCTTCTGGCAATCATCCCGACAATTCTTCTTGGTATTGTAGCCTATAGCAGTTCGAGTGCGGTAATCAATGAACAGATAGAGACTCTTCTGGAAACCCAGGTTCACGATATGAAAGGGTGGACCAACGATGTCTACAAGCTCACCAGGAACAAGGTCAACAGTGACCTCAATGTCGCAAAGCAGAATTTTTATGCCAAGGGAACTCCGGAGGTCATCAACGGAAAATTAACGCTGGTCGATAATAGCGGCAACCGATATATTGTCAACAATAATTTTGAGATCGTGGACCGGGTCCAGGCGATGGTAGGGGGAGCTGCAACTGTTTTCCAGGTGTACAATGACTCCTATGCAGTCAGGATTTCGACCAACGTCATCGGGACTGATGGCGAGAGAGCTGTCGGGACGCTCCTGACAGACAATGTCTATCAGGTCGCGGTAAAGGAAGGCGTGACTTATTACGGGAGGCGTGACCCGTTCGGGAAAAATTACGTCACCGCGTACGAACCGATCAAGGACAAGTCCGGTAAAGTCGTCGGAGTTCTTTTCGTGGGCACGGAAGAAGGCGATACCCTGGATGTCGTCAAAAAGAGTATCCGGGAAACGGTCGTCGGAACCCACGGATACATGTACGTGATTGACAGTTCGGGGAATGTTCTCGTTCATCCTACCTACGAAGGCCAGAATCTGACGAACAACGATTATGTCCAGGAAATGATCCGGAACAAGGAGGGAGCTATCCCTCACGAAGTTGATGGTACGAAAGTTCTCGATGTATATACGTACTACGAGCCGCTTGATTGGTATATCGTATCCCGTGCAGTAATGTCTGATTTCACCGGACCGATTGATACCATCCGGAACACCATCTTCATGCTGGTTATCGGATCGATTGCCCTCGGCGCTGCAATCGCGATCCTCTTTGGCCGTTCGATATCAGGGCCCCTCCAGCAGGTAGTCGTTATGATCAAGGATCTCCGGAACGGGCATGTCTCGGCCCGGCTCAATATCCGGCGGGAGGATGAGATCGGGGTCGTTGCCGCGACTATGGATGAGTTTGCCGATGATCTCCAGACCAACGTTGTCGGAAACATCAAGAAAATTGCGAACGGGGAATATATCGAGGCGTTTTCGGGTCCCGTGGATGATCGCGACGAGATCCGGCCTGCACTCATGATGATGGTCGAGTCGCTGGATCATCTTCACAAGGAAACGATCAAACTCACGGACGCAGCCCGCAAGGGAGATCTCTCGGTTCGCGGGGATGAGAAGGCGTTTCGGGGCGGGTACCGCATGATCATTGCCGGGTTCAATAAAACCCTTGAAACCATCACGGAACCGGTTAACGAGGCAATGCGCCTCGCAAAATTCTATGCCCACGGCGACTTTACTGCGCGGTTCGATGAGAAGATCCCGGTTGCCGGGGAATTTGTTGCCTATCGTGATGCCCTCAATACCATCGGTATCGAGCTCTCGCGGCTGATGAAGCTCATAACCGAGGAGTTGTATGAAGGTATATCCGTCCTCTCCACTGCGTCCAGCGAAATCCTGGCTGTCACGACCCAGCTTTCGTCAGCCAGCCTGCAGACAGCAACCACGGTTCATGATACCTCTGATACGGTGGAGGGTGTCCGCAAGAAAACCGAGCTCGTGAATACGAAGACCCAGAAGATGTCGGATAAGGCTATCAAGGCAATTGATGTCTCAAAAGACGGCCAGAAATCCGTGCAGGAGATCCTTGACGGGATGAACCACATCCAGCGGCAGATGGACATGATAGGTATGAATGTCATCAAGCTCTCGGAACAGAGCCAGGCAATCGGGGAGATCATTGCAACCGTCACCGACATATCCGAACAGTCCAACCTGCTCGCTGTGAATGCATCCATCGAAGCGGCAAAAGCCGGGGAATTCGGGAAAGGCTTTGCAGTGGTCGCCCATGAAATCCATAACCTTGCCGAACAATCCAAAAAGGCGACGGCGAACATCAGGACGATCTTAACGGATATCCAGCGCGGGGTTACGTCGACTGTGGTCTCAACGGAAGCCGGAACCCGGTCGGTCGCAGATGCGGCCCGGCTTACCAGTAATGCACGGGAAGCAATCGAGGTCCTGACCCGGTCCATTGACGATTCTTCCCGGGAAGCTATCCAGATTACGTCCTCTATCCAGGAACAGGTCGCTGGTATGGACCAGGTTTCGGCTGCGATGGAGAAGATCCGTGAAGCTGCACAGAAGAACCTCGAGATTACAAGAAAGGCGGAAAAGACTGCCGAAGACCTGCATGAACTCGGCGTCCGCTTAAAGAAGATCACGGAACAGTATCACGTCTGAGAATCCATCCATGACCGGATTGGACGAAGAATTCCGAAGAAAACTCCTCACTACATTTCGTGAGGAAGCGGAAGAGCACCTTGGCGTGATCACGGATCTCCTTATCCGGATTGAGAAATCCGGCCCTCCCCCGGCGCCCGATCTGGTGGAGCAGGTATACCGGAAGACCCACAGCCTGAAAGGTGCTGCCCGTGCAGTAAGCCAGAACGAGGTTGCCCAGGTATGCCAGAATATCGAAAATATATTTGCCCTGGTTAAAGCGGGGGAATTAAACCCGGATGCAGATAATTTTGACCTGTTTCACCGGGCAGTGAAATGTATAGGGGCCCTTGTCTCCGGAGAAAAAACGCAGGCATGCGCACCCTGGGAAGTCATCCAGGAGATACGGGAACTCCTGAACCGGTACAAAAAAACAATTCCCCCTGCCTCCCGGTACCAGGTACCGGAGCCAAAGCCATTCATAGTTAACCCAGGAATACCTGCAGCATCCGGGGCGCCACCCGAAAGGAACCCCGTGAAGGAGGGGCCCTCCGGAACGAACGGACGCCCCCTGAGTGTACCTGCCCCTGATTCACTCACCTCCCATGAACCGGAGTCCCCGGGTCCCAAGGCATCATGGCCGGCACCCGACGGGGCCCTTGTGAAGATTGCCTCTCATAAACTGGATCGGCTTATCACCCAGTCAGAAGATCTTCTCACGACCCGTCTTTTCATTACGCAGAGGATCCAGGAACTGGAAGAGATGGTGTCGAGGTTCTCCCAGTGGCGTTGGAACCAGACGATGGTCTCCTCAGACATTCACCGTATCCGGGAGGTACTGAACGGGATGGAGAAAGCCGCGATCCCGGCTTCGCTCATCCAGCCGCTCCGCCAAATCGTTGCGTTCCTTGAATACGACCGAGAGTTTGTAACCTATCTCCAGCACGATCTTGCCGCCCATATCCGTGCGACCGATATGGACCGGCTTGCGCTTGAGGTGAGTACCTCGGAAATTTCTGATCTTATCCATGATGCAGTCCTGGTACCGGTCTCGATAATCCTCACCCCGTTTCCTGCATTCGTAAGAGAGTATTCCCGGACTTCGGGAAAAGAAGTTGATTTCCTGGTAGAGAGTGAACGCATTGAAATGGACCGGCGGATTCTCGAGGAACTCAAAGATCCTCTTATGCACCTGATTCACAACAGTATCGATCATGGCATCGAGTTTCCGGATATCCGGGCGGCACGGAACAAACCTGTGCGGGGCACAGTACGGATACGCTTTCTTACGCTTTCCGGAAGCCGGATAGGAATCGAAGTTTCCGATGACGGCGCGGGTATTGATTGCAATGCGGTGAGGAGGGCCGCTGTTACGAAAGGGCTGATTAGCGAAGAAGAAGCAGCCCGAATTACCGATGATGAGGCGATCTGGCTCATCTTCCGTTCCGGGCTTTCCACAAACCCTATTGTTACCGATCTTTCCGGGAGAGGGCTTGGTCTTGCTATTGTGGAGGATACCGTGACCCGGCTGAATGGAAGTGTGACGGTATCATCGATTATCGGAAAAGGAACCCGGGTCACCCTGCAGGTTCCCATGCGGCTTGTCACGGTACGGGGCATTGTCATCCGGGAAGGAGGCCGCTATTTTGTTTTTCCCAAGCAGCAGGTGAAAAAAGTCATACGGATCCGGCCGACCGATCTGCAGAAGAGGGGAGACCGGCAGTTCATCCGGCACCAGGAAGAAACGATTGAAGTCATACGTCTCTCCGATGTCCTTGGGATAGTAAGTCCTCCGGACAAATCCGAAAACTCAAACCTTCTCCCTGCGGTTATCCTGTCGTACGGGGCCGGCCAGATAACCTGTATTGTTGATGAAGTTGTGTGGGTACAGGAAATCGTTGTGCGACCTCTTGGCAGCCAGCTTCCCCGGGTAAAGCGTATCTCCGGTGCGGTTATCCTGGGGAATGGAAGAGTCGCACTGGTCCTGGACCCGGTTGAACTGATCCAGGCAGCGATAAAGTCACCCCGTGAGTCCCGGTCGTACAAACCGGAACGCATATCTTCGAGGATTCTCGTCGTCGAAGACTCGGGTACATCACGGGCGCTCCTGAAAGCCCTCCTTGAACAAGACGGTTACACGGTCCAGACTGCGGTTGACGGGATGGCGGCATTTGCGCTTCTTCGGAAGCATGAGTTCGATATGGTTGTCTCCGACGTCGATATGCCCCGGATGAGCGGGTTTACCCTCACGGAAAAAATCCGGTCCGAAAGCAGCCTTGCGAAAATTCCCGTGGTACTCGTAACCTCGCTTGATTCGCGGGCAGACCAGGTACACGGGATCTCGGTCGGGGCCGATGCCTACCTTGTGAAGAGCAGTTTTGAGAAAGGTAATTTTCTTGGTGTCATCCGGGACCTTCTCGAGGCAAGACGCTGATATGGCATGCGATGTCAGGAATCTCCCCATATCGATCCGACGGACACAAAACTGTCAAACTTAATGTCCTTCCGGTATCATGTATGATTAAGTCCAACGGTGAAAAATTATCCTTGCGAAATTACTGGTGGATGCCAGGTCGGATCTGCCGGAATGAGCTGGGACGTGGTTGTGGGGGCGTATGAGAGTGCGCGATGGAAAAACTCCGATGAAAATACTGGTGGCTGAAGATAGCCGGACCCAGGCGGAATACCTCCGGCATATCCTTGAAACTTCGGGATACCGGGTAGTACTCGCAGAAAACGGACGGGAAGCTCTCGACCTTATCGCAACCGAAAAACCAGCCCTTGTTATGACCGATGTTGTCATGCCTGAGATGGACGGGTATGAGTTATGTTCCGTGATAAAACAGGATGAAACAACTGCTCGTATCCCGGTAATCCTCGTTACCCAGCTCTTCGATCCCCTCGATGTAATCCGGGGACTTGAGTCAGGGGCAGATAATTTCATCATAAAACCCTATGACCCGGCGTATATTATTTCCCGGATCGAAAGCACCCTGGCTGCAATGGATCAGCCGGAATCAAAGAGATCTGCGACCGGGCCGGAGATTTTTTTGGAAGGTCCCCACATCATTACCTCCGGACGGCTTCCTATCCTCAACACGCTCCTTTCCACGTACGAGATCGCGGTCCGGAAAAATACGGATCTCGTAGATGCCCAGGAGCAGCTCAGTTCTCTCAATGATCAGTTGCAGCAGGTGGTTGCAGAGCTGCAGCGGACCAATACCGAACTCGTACAGGAAAATACTGAGCGGCGGCGTGTCGAAAAAGAGCTTGCAGATGCCAATAAAAAACTCCGTCTCCTCGCCAGTATCACCCGCCACGACCTTTTCAACCAGATAACGACCCTCCAGGAATACCTGGAGTTATCCCTCCTGACCCGGGAACGGAACCCTGAAAGTGCCTGGAATCATGTCGCGAGCGCTTCGGGAACAGCTGACCGTATGGTAAATACCATCCGGTTTGCCGGGGAATACCAGAAGATCGGGATAGCCCATCCGGTCTGGCAGGAGATCCGCACCCTCGTGAAAAAATCCGAGCAGTATACTTCCCACAACCAGGTAAGTCTGGATAACCTGCTTCCTGAAAGTGTAGAGGTCTATGCCGATCCTCTCATCGAGAAAGTATTCTCCAACCTTATCGAGAATGCGGTCCGGTATGGCGAAAAGATTACGACCATCCGGTTCAGTCTCCGGAAAGACGGGGATTCGTTTATCATCCTTTGCGAGGACGATGGCATAGGTATTACGGTTGAGGAGAAGGAGAAGATCTTCTCCTATGAGTATGGACTCAATACCGGTCTCGGGCTTTTCCTGTCCCGGGAGATCCTCGGGATTACCGGTATCACGATCCGGGAAACCGGTGAGCCGGAGAAAGGAGCACGGTTTGAGATTGGCTGTCCTTCCGGGAACATCCGTGAGATCCAGATCAAAGGAACCTGATCTGATGATCCTTGGAGCGATCAAACGTCCCGTACATTACCTGGCCCCCGGAAAAAGAGAATCTTTTTTCTGGTCTGGATCGAAACGTGATTTCAGGTTCGCCCCATGAGTTTTTCCCACGTTCCGGAAATCTTCAGGATTTCCGGGCGTAACCGGTTTGCGTTATTTGCGCTCGTCACCCTCATATCATTTGCGGTTGCGATGATTGCTTACGTTCAGGGAATCTCCGGTGTTTTTTCCAATGTCCTTTTCTTTCCGGTTATACTCGCCTGCTACTGGTATCCCCGTCGTGGCGTCTTTATCTCGCTTGGTCTTGCTGCTCTTTATGGCGGAATAACCGTACTCGTTGCCCCTGCAGGTTCCCTGAATGTCCCTACCCTCCTGTTCCAGATGGCATTTTTTGTCCTTGTCGGTGGTGTGATATCTCTTCTCTCCTCGAAACTAAGCCTGTCGGAACAGCAGATGCATACTATTATCGAATTTTTACCGGATGCCACATTTGCGATTGACCGGGAGGGGAAGGTTCTGGCCTGGAACCGGGCTATCGAAGAGATGACCGGGGTTCGGAAAGAGGAGATGCTGAGCCGGGGAAATTACGAATACGGCATTCCGTTCTATGGCGAACGGCGCCCCCTTCTTATCAATTTGATTCTTCACGACGACCCGGCAATCCGGGAATACTACCCGGTCATTCTGCAGGATGGGGACCGGTTATCCTCGGAACTGTTTATCCCTCACTTCCGGGGTGATAAGGGAGTGCACTTCTGGTTCTTTGCAAAGGCTCTCATCGATGCTGACGGGAATGTCACCGGGGCTATTGAGTCCATACGGAATGTCACCGACAAAGTCATGACCGAGACCGCCCTCGCAACGACCGGAAACCGGCTGAATACCATTGCGGGAATTATCCGGCACGGTCTCTCGAAAAAACTGGCGGTCCTGTACGGGCAGCTCAGCCTGGGCGTGATGAAATTCGATAATCCCGCGGTAATATCGTTTATCGGAGACCTGAAAGAATCGGCGGAGAGTATCCAGCGTCTGGTGGAGATTTCCCGAGCATTCCGTGATATCGGGACAGAACCCCCGGTATGGATCCCGGTCCAGAAGGCAGTCTGTGAAGCGGCGAATGGTATGGACCCAGATAATGCTGTGTTCCGTTCCTGGACGGAAAGGCTTGAGGTGTTTGCCGATCCGCACCTTACGACCGCATTTTTCCATATTTTTGAGAATGCCCGGAAAATTTCCCCGGGTGCAGACCGGATGGTTGTTACGTACCAGGTCCTGAGTGAAGGATGTGTGATTCGTGTTGAAGACAACGGGATGGGCTTTCCGGGGTCGGTGAAAGATGCTCTTTTCACCCAGGAAAAAGAAAACTGCGGAAGCGGGCTCTATCTTGCGCATGAAATCCTGATGATTACGGGAATGACCATTCGCGAAACCGGTACTCCTGGAAAGGGTATACGGTTTGAGATTACGGTCCCTTCGGAAGGATACCGGGTTGTATGATGGAACACAATGAAGCAATGAAAAGCAGAAACTCTCCGGGGATTTCTGCAGCCCGGCAGGTTGCAGGAAAACCCTGCGGAATACCATCCGAACCTCCGGTCGTCCGTGAGCTTGCTTCTGATGAATTCTCTCTCGCAGATGTGATCTGGCGCGAGTATCATGAAACTACGGGAGATCCCAGAAGCGACCGGATAATCGCGGTTATTTCAGAAGGAGACCTTGTTTCCCTGGCCCGGTGCAGGCGTCATCCCGACGGGATGGAGATCGATGGGGTTTTTACTCCCGAAAACCACCGCAGGAAAGGGTATGCGGATCTCGCTGTCAGCGCCATAGTTGAAGCGTGTCACAACGAGGTTCTCTACATGCATGCGGTCCGGCATCTGACCGGGTTTTATGCGAAATACGGGTTCGAGCCAATACGCGAAAGCGATCTGCCGCCAACAATACGGGAGCGATATACCTGGGCGGCCGGGAATCTGGAAGGCGCGGAAGTCCAGCCGATGCGGCGGAAGGCCGGATGGTAAACCGTAATTATTTTTTTTGGAAATTCGCGCATCAGAGATAAAATCTGCGTCAGCCTGGGGTATTTCTCACTGGTACGATCAACCTGACCTGTCAAAAAAAGAATGAAGATACTGTCAACCGGCAGAATTTTTCTTTAATTCTTTCCGTACCATAACTCCGATAATGATACTGAGAATCCCGTACACAATTGCGAAGAATCCCAGGTAGACTGCAACGAGCACAACAGCCCCGAGCATCGGGAGGAAGAAGAAGATCCCCCCCAGAATGACCGAAAGGGCCCCGGTGAGCCCGAGCAGGAGCCGGTGATCCGTGTATTCCGGATGGAACACGGCCAGCGTGAGATCGATGAACCCGAAGAAGAGCATCAGGAGCGCGATGATAACAGTCAGCGCAGCAGCAGCAATCCATGGGTAGATCAGTGCAGCGATTCCTACAATAAGTCCGAGAATCCCTATCAGAAGAAGCAGCGTTGATCGGGACGCACCGGTCGGACTTTTGAGAGCCAGAACCAGGCTGAGCACAGATGCAAGAATAATCAGTATCCCGATAAGAGCCACTACTACCTGCACAGCAATTCCCGTCCATACAAGAACCAGGATACCAATGATCAGGGCGATAATTCCCCTGATGGCAAAGGAGCTCCACTTCACCGGTTCAAACGTTGTTTGTACAACTACGATTTCCTCTGTCATTACCTACACAACCACTATTAGTCATCATCTGTGTTCTGCCCCATATAATCTCTGCTTTTTATTCTGGTCCGTTGAATTTTCCGGAGATCCCGGGCTTGCTGAACGGATATCGTCAACCATAATACAAAATAAAGTTGACGACTAAGTAGTTCTGCGGTGACTGCGGCATATTCCGATCCTGTCACCGGTGATGATTCCCATGACATCAGACATTCCCTCTATCCCGGGCAGCATGAGCACCCAGCATCCCGATAACGTCAACACTCCATTCTTTGCCGAGAGTTCCGAACTCGGGGGCGAGGATGAGGTGCAGGAAGCGTACTATGTTTTCTCCCACCTTGGCTGCCGGGAACAGATGTGGGACTGTGAAGGAAAAGAAGTCGATAATTTTGTGGTGAAAAAACTCCTTTCAAAATATGATTACTATTTCCGGGACCACCAGCTGGGGAGGGACCGGTTTCTCACCCTGCGGGTCCCAAACCCCGAGATCGAAAAAACCGAGGCAAAAATTCTCCTGGAAACCCTGGCGAGCATCCCCCGGTCCTACGATGTGGCGCAGCATTTCTACCAGAACGACTTCCCTCCGGTCTTTGAAGTTATTCTCCCGATGACTTCCTCCCATATTGCAATCGATAACATTTACCAGTACTACCGGGATTTTGTCATCGGCCAGCAGTACAAGAGGCTTGGCGGAAGGGATCTTACCATCGCCGACTGGATTGGGAGGTTTTCCCCGGACCACATCAATGTCATCCCGCTTTTTGAAGATCAGGAAAGTATGGTGCATGCTGATGCAATTGTCGACCGGTATCTCCAGGAGAAGGACATTGCGTATCAGCGGGTTTTTCTTGCACGGTCAGATCCGGCCATGAATTATGGACTTATCGCTGCGGTTCTGTTCAACAAGATTGCACTGGGAAGACTTCACCAGCTCTCCCGGGACCGTGGCATTCCTGTTTTCCCGATAATCGGGGTGGGCGGTTCTCCCTTCCGGGGAAACCTTACTCCGGATCATATTACCCGGGTCATGCAGGAATACCCGAGTGTCCGGACCGTGAGTATCCAGTCTGCTTTCAAGTACGATTACCCGTTTGAAGTGGTGCGGGATGCAATCGAGAGGCTTGAGACGAAAACTCCCGGAACGCCTCTCATAGTTGAGGAGGAAGAATACCGGGAAATTCTCGTGAAGTATATCCGGGAGTACCAGGCATCTGTTGCATCACTGTCTCCGATCATCAACCGGCTTGCTGCATTTGTTCCCTCCCGGAGAAAGAGAAAACTGCATATCGGTCTTTTCGGGTACGCGAGAAATTCCGGGGGCCTCGTCCTTCCCCGTGCGATTACGTTCACCTCGGCCCTGTACTCGCTCGGTCTCCCTCCGGAGTTTCTCGGCCTCAATGCGCTGGACCAGGATGAATTTGCACTCCTGAAAAAGGTCTACGTGAACCTGGAGGATGACCTGCAGGATGCACTCCGCTACTTTGATCCTGAATCCGGGTTTGCACCGGACGGTCTCGCAGGTGCAGTTCACGATCTCGTAGGAGTGGGAGAACCTGATCTGTGCCATCTACAGATCACCTGCAGGATCGATCATGCACTCCGTCACGATGAAACCTGTGGGATCCGGGAAGAGATCATCCGGGCAGCGACTCTGCGTCATAATCTCGGGTAATGGAATACCCCGGCTGTCTTTTATTCCCTGGTAATCATGAGCGGGGTGAGTACTCTGGACACAACTGCTTCAGGTCCTCCGGGGAATCCAGTCAAAAGGGGAATTCATTTACCCGAGAACGATATGCCGGTGAACCCGTCAGGGTATCCCGCATTCGGTTGTCTGGCCATTGGATACTTAATATTCCCTATCCTACCCTTGGTGCAGTGAACCGATCATGCCGAAACCTGCTCTTCTCATCATCGATATGCAGAACGATTTTGTCCTGGATACCGGGCCGCTCCCGGTTCGCGGGGCTGCGAAGGTAATTCCCCGGATCAAAGAAGTCCTTGATGAATTCCGGAAGCGAAATTTTCCGGTCTTCCATATTATGCGGGTGCACCGGGCTGACGGATCAGATGTCGAGATCAACCGCCAGGATCTCTTCCGAAAAACTCCCTTTGCCGTGGCAGGAAGCGCAGGCGCGCGCGTCATTGACGAACTAAAGCCGCTTCCCGGGGAATACGTGATGGACAAAGTCCGGATGAGTGCATTCATCGGGACCGGACTCGACCTGATGCTCCGGGCGGTTGGGGTGACAACCGTTGTAGTTGTCGGTATCCAGACTCCGAACTGTATCCGGACCACCGTCTTTGATGCAATTGCGTACAATTACCCCGTGACCCTGGTAGATGACGCAACCGGCGCCCAGACCGATGAGATTCATCACGCCAATGTCAGGGACATGGAAAATATAGGGGTCCGGATCCTGAAGGCCGCTGAGCTTGGCAGATATCTGGACGAATTATTTCCTACCTGAAAAAAGGGAACGTTGCAATTGCAGGCCGGATCAGGATCTTCGATTGGCAGGCGCGATTCCGGTAGGATGCCCCCGGATGGTCCGGTCTGCCATGATATCATACACCTGCTGCGCCTGGTCGATGGGGATCTCGACAAAGGAGAATTCATCGAGTATGCGGATGGCTCCGATGGATTTTCCCGGAATTCCGGTCTCGTTTGCGATAGCACCCACAATATCCTTCGGGCTGACACTGTGGTTTCTGCCTACAGCAAGGTAGAACCTGACATATCCCGGTTCGGCGCCCGTACCTTCAAACGAAGGAGCTTCTCCTGCGGGCTCGCTCTCACCTGCTTCGAGATGCATTTTCATGAGGGCAGCGGCAATTTCGAGGGATGATGTTCCTGTTACCATCTCCCGCTCAATGAGTTTTGTGTACTTGTCCAGATCCCCGTCAGCAATCGTGCGCCGGATCCGGTCAAAGAAGTGCCGGGTTTTTGTAACCTCGACATCTTCCGCTGTCGGAACCGGCTGACGGGCAATATGGATTTTTGCGTACTTCTGGATCTCCCGGAGTTTGTAGATCTCCTTCGGCGCAACAAACGTAATTGCCCGGCCGCCTCTTCCTGCCCGGCCAGTCCTTCCTATCCGGTGGACGTAGTACTCCACGTCCTGCGGCACATCGTAATTGAAGACGGTGTCGACCTCTTCGACATCGATTCCCCGCGCGGCGACATCGGTCGCTATCAGGACATCGATTCCGCCGCCCCGGAACTTTGCCATTACCCGGTCGCGCTGGGATTGTTTCATATCCCCGTGCAGGCCTTCGACAAAATATCCGCGGGTCCGGAGGTGGCTCGAGAGCTCGTCAACCCCGCGTTTCGTGTTGGAGAAGACGAGCGCAAGTTTCGGGTCGTAAATATCGATAAGTCTGCAGAGCACGTCGAGTTTGTCGCGCTCCCTGACCTCGATATATGCCTGCTCGATCTGCGGGACCGTAAGCTCCTGGTGCGTGACTTTCACAAACTCAGGGCTGCGCTGGAATTTCTTCGTGATTGCAAGGATTTGCTGCGGCATTGTTGCCGAGAAGAGCAGGGTCTGGCGGTCCCGGGGGACCTCCCCGATGATAGTCTCGATATCGTCCAGAAATCCCATATCCAGCATCTGATCGGCCTCATCAAGGACAAGGACCTTCACTGAATCCAGGGAAAGCGTTCCCCGGTCGAGGTGGTCAAGTACCCGGCCCGGCGTTCCGATTACGATATGGACTCCCGCCTTCAGCGACCGGAGCTGCCGTTCTATTGGCTGCCCGCCGTAGATGGGGAGGATCCCGATACGGGGCTTGTACTTGCAGAGCCGGGAGAACTCCTCGGCTATCTGGATGGCAAGCTCCCGTGTCGGACAGAGAACAAGCGCCTGCACGCTGCGCGCCGAGAGATCGATTTTTTCGATGAGCGGTATCCCGAATGCTGCGGTCTTTCCGGTACCGGTCTGTGCCTGTCCGGTTACGTCCTTTCCTTCGAGAAGAAGTGGGATTGCAAGACTCTGGATAGGTGTCGGTTCTTCGAAACCGAGATCTTCAACTGCCCGTAGTATTTCTTTTGATATTCCGAATTCCTGAAATTGCATAAAAACAGTCCGTGCTATAATTATGGTGCCGAGCCCTCTTATCACCTTGTATGGTACTCCCCTCCCTTTTTTCTGTAGATTATACGCGGGATCCAGCGGCTCCATTTCATAAGAACCAGGCACTTTTCGGTTCGTTCCCGGGAAATACCGGACTTAACGTGATCACCCTTTAGAATACAGAGGGCAAATAGGGATCCGGATACGTGAAGCCGATGGCTGAACCTGAAAGTTCCCCGGTAGACCCGGTAGAAAAACGACTCCGCACAGCAGGAATTATTCCGGGAAAGAAAATGGATGTCCGCGCACTGGAAGCGATATCCAATTCTGAGAAAATAGAGGTTATCCTTTTCTTTGAAGAACCGCTGGCCCGTGAAGCGGATTATGGCGCGGTCAGGGAACGATTCTCCCACGTCCCGGAATATGAACGCCCGTTTGTCCGGGTCCAGTCGTTCCTGCGGTTTGCTGCCGAATCGGACCCCTCGTTCCACACCCGCCTTGCGGAATTCCCGTTAAAGATTGAAATTGTCGGGTTTGGGGAGTACCAGGATGCTGGAAAAACCCGGAATATTGTGAAAGGGCTCATGCCGTTCCTCGGCGAGATTGATTTCGATTCTGACAAACTTCCCGGGCAGGAATAACCTTCCAGGTTTTCCGTTCCGACTCCTGCATCCTGATCAGGGAAATGCTATCATCTCGGCGGCTGCTACTGGAAAGATAATGGCAGGTACGCAGCCCGGGCTCAGGCGCGAGCTCGGATTTTTCGAGGTCACGGTTTCCGGAGTGGGTGTCATCCTCGGTGCAGGAGTCTATGCTCTCCTCGGGAGCGGGGCAGCTCTCGCCGGGAATGCGGTGTGGCTTGCTTTCGGGATATCTGCGATAATTGCGGCATTCACCGGACTGAGTTATGCAGAACTCTCTTCATTGTTTCCCCGGGCCGGGGCCGAGTATGAATACGTGGACCGGGCTTTCGGGGAACGGACTGCTTTCACGATTGGCTTTTTGATCATCCTGAGCGGCATTTTTGCAGCCGCAACGGTTGCTCTCGGATTTTCCGGATATTTTTCGGCACTCTCTGGCCTCCCGCAGGTTCCGGTTGCGGCAGTTCTCATCCTGCTTCTCTGCATCCTTCTCCTGTTTGGTATCCGGGAGACTGCTCTCTTTGCTATTGTCTTTACGCTCATCGAGGCGGGCGGGCTCATCTTTTTAATAGCAGTTGGCCTGCCTCACCTGGGATCGGTCGATTATCTGGAGATGCCGCAGGGGTGGACCGGGGTGTTCCAGGCGTCAGCCCTCCTCTTCTTTGCGTATACCGGTTTCGAAGGGATCGTGAAACTCTCGGAAGAGACAAAAAATTCAGAGCAGACCATTCCCCGGGCACTTCTCTTCTCTCTCGCTATCACGATTATCCTGTATATCCTTGTTGCGCTCAGTGCAGTCTCGGTTGGAGGATGGCAGCTCGTCTCCGGATCTGACGCGCCGTTTACCTCCGTTATCCAGACTGCGCTGGGGAGCGATGCCTCCTATGCAATCGGCATCGTGGCACTCTTTGCAACTGCAAATACCGCCCTGATGTTTCTCCTTGCTTCTTCCCGGATAACGTTTGGGATGGCATCCGGAGGTTCGCTTCCGGGTATCCTGTCACGGGTCTGGGTGAAAAGGGGAACCCCATGGGCAGCTGTAATCCTGGTATCTGGTGTCGCACTCCTTCCCCTTGCGTTTCAGGATATATCTGTCGTGGCCAGTATTACCAATGCAACGCTCTTCATCACGTTCATCGCAATCAATGCAGCACTCATTGTGCTCCGTTTCAGGTGTCCTGCAGTGCCCCGTCCTTTCCGGGTCCCATTCAGCGTAAGGAGTATTCCTGTCCTTCCGGTATGCGGGATCCTGTTCTCACTTTTCCTTCTTGCCCAGCAGGAAATTCTGGTCCTCGTTATGTGCGGAGTGCTCGCGGGTATTGGTCTTCTGGTTTCATATCGCACCTGTTTTCCTCAAACCGGCTGATTTTGTCCCTGTTTCTATTTTCTGGCGGGAAGATCCTCCAGTTGTAGAGCTCCATTCGTTATAACCGGATTAAAAATTTTCAACCGTTTAAAATATTCAGGGGAATTAAAATTTATTAGGGTATGAATCCGAGATTCATACCCACATTCCATCTGCTCAACGCATCGACCGTTGTTGCAATCGCTGCCGGGTTCCGGCTCCAGATTGCCTTCCTGCTTGCAGGGCTGGCCATACGGATACCCGAGTGCTGTGCGTTTGCCCTGATAATGTACGCGACTTACACGCTCGACAGGGCCCTGGGTTGCGAAGAGGATACCATCAACCGGATCGAACTCTGCGGAGCCAGTAAAAAAACCGGTCTTCTTGCCTGTCTTCTTGCCTTCCTTGCCGGAACTGCCATTCTTGTGATGAACGGAATCTATTTTGCACCGTTCCTGCCATTCCTCATCGGGTTTGTTTATTCCCATGGAATCCGGGTCGGGTCCTTTTCTCTGAAACTGAAAGGGGGTCTTGGGATGAAAAATATCGTTGTCGGACTCACCTGGGGCGGGACGATTGCACTCATTGCGGCGCGGTGGTGCGACAGTCTCATGACGATTCTCGTTATCCTGCTCTTCTTCGGTTCGAAAACTTTCGTCACCTCATGTGTGAATGATTTCAAGGATGTACGCGGGGATATTGCGGCAGGAATCCGGACTCTTCCCGCATCTCTGGGAGAAAATCTCACGAAAATAGTCCTGATTCTCGTTCTCCTTATTGTCCATGCCGTTATGGTCTACGCTCTGCTCACCCAGGTTATCAGGAACGACTGGATTATTATTCTGTACAGCCTGATTCCGTTCACCCTGTTCCTCTTTATCTATTCGTCAGCACTGGAACGGAGCCGGCTCTTCCTTGTGCGGAAACTGCGGGATGTCATCATCTATTACGAATCCGCGATTACGGTCGCAGTACGGGTGGTATTCGTCTAACCTGCGGATTCAATTTTTTCCGATTGGGTGAGGAGGTACGCATGGATCTTTTCCCCCCAGGCTCGTGCGGAAGGATCGTAGCTGATGATATCGTTCTTGTTATCGAAGATGCCATTCGCGTAAAAAATGGAAAGGGAGAAATACCGATCCGTTACCGCGTAAGAAAATTTGAAATCCCGGTTCGTTACCCAGACTTCTGTCGTGTCGAGGTCCAGGTATTCATCCATCCATCCCGGGTATTTCTCCTGGAGGATACGGTATACGCCTGGTGTGAAAACGAGCGAGGATTTCACCCCTCTCTTTGCAAGATCCATGAAGAAACCCGGGAACCGGGGATGAACCGTGTGGGACAATCCCTTTACATCCTTTGCCCCGACAAGGTTGTCGATGAAGGCATTGATTCCGAAGATCTCTTCGTCCGGAGTTTCAAGGATCTGGTAGTCCCCCAGATCCCGAATCCCAAGGAGGATATCTTCCGGAATCTCCGAAAGAAGGTGTTCTCTCCAGAATTTTTTATTGCGGTTGAATACATCGACTGTCCGGATGAATGGATCCAGATGGGATACGATGGTTTTTCCGATTATAGTGAGTTCGTAGTTCCGGTCTGAACGCTGGATCAGGAATTCGCTTTCCAGGATCCTGAGTTGGGGAAGCATTCCGGTTGCCGTGACATTCAGCCGGGATTTGATATCTTCAAGGGTCTGCGGGCCTTCCTGTAACAGCAGGAGAACATTTCGCCGCTTATCAGAAGATATGATTGTACTCAGGAGATCTGCCATAGAACAGAAAAATATGGGCAGGCTGTCACTTAAGCATTTATCCTTCGGCAAAGGGATTTTGATACGCCCGGAATCGGGATTTTCGTGTACCGATCTCATTTTGTGCGGTTTTTTCCCCGGGTAGAAAAACCCGGATACCCGCAAGGTTTGCGAGAAGCCTGCCGGTCGGATATTTTTCCTGTCATCATACCGGTTTTTCAATAGGCCGGCTCAATGCTATACTGTTGCCATATGGAGATCCGAACCGAACGGACCCGCGGGGTCCTTGTGTTTACCCTGAATGGGAGGCTTGACGGATTCGGCGCCGGAATATTGCAGGATACCATCAGGAAGGAAGTTAAAGACGATGACCGTGCGGTTGTCCTTGATCTTGAACTGGTGCCGTATCTCAGCAGTGCCGGGATCCGTGTTTTCCTGAGCCTGAAAAACGAGATCAAGAAAAGGAAAGGTTTTTTTGCCCTCTGCAATACAAGCGGTTATCCCCTTAAAGTTCTGGAATCGGCCGGGTTTCTTTCGGTCCTGGAACGTTACTCTTCGGCAGATGCAGCAATAGCGGCGTCACAAAAACCTGGAGAACCGCTTTCGGTAATTGAGGAGGCCCTGACTCGGCCCGTTATCGAAAGCGGGGTACGGTATTCCTTTGGTCCGACCGTAGATGGCCGTGCAATCCTCCGGATAACCGGGGATGTCCGGGATGTCCTGTATTCCCGGCTCACGGAATCCAAAATCCAGGAAAAACGGTTCTCTGATATCCGGTACTCGCTCGGGCTCGGTGGTCTTGGGGAAAACCTGAAGGTAGCAACTCCCATTCTCGGTGAGATGATAACACTCCATGGGTCACTCGTCTGGCAACCGACCGACGGGAACAATACTCCGGATTTTTTTGCACCGACAAAAGACACAGGTCTTGTTACCGCATATACCGGGTTTAATGTTACTCTTGACGGGCCATTCCACGATGTCATCGATCTCGAAATTGAAAATGAGGAAGGCATCACACTGACGGATCTTTACCGTTTCCTGTTCCGTTATGCAAAAGAGAACCGGAGGCAGTACCACGGGATTATTTCCGTTGTCATGTGGGCGGTTACAGGTGGTGTTGCAAGTTCAGCTCTTACCCGCTCTCCGCTCCAGAAGTATGCTCCCCCGGATGGAGCACTGATATCTGATCCTGCCTATGTCGAGGACTGGCTTTCGATTGATCCAGGTCCCAGTTATGCCGGGGATACGATGGTGGGTTTTGGAATAGGTATTGACCGTTCAGCTGATCTCTCCCGGTTTGATCCGGAGACCCTTGAAAGCCTCTGTTATGTACACCCGGCAAACCAGGGGCGGAGCGATACGTATCTTCATAACCACGGGGTCATTTTCCGCAATATCCCCTGGGACAGGACCCACGATCTGAACCAGCAGATCCGGAGAATCGTGGAAGAAGGTGAATTTGTGGATATGCGTCATCTTCTCGACACAACGCGCATCAGGAAGGCGAAGGTCGGGGTTTCCTACATCTCATCCCTGGAAAAGGATACTTCAACCTAGGAAATATCACGGTTCCCTTTTTTCAAGTCATTCGGTTTTATCCCCAATCCGGAAATCCTGATATTTGGGAAATATGCATGAATCAGGCAGAAGAGATAAGCGCCGGGTGTGATTGTCTGAAAGAAAAGAGTTGATGGATATCTTTCAGTCCTTGACCATCATTGCGCCAAAGACCGCAAGAAGAATACCGACAATAAGGACTGCGATACCGATCCCACCCTTTACGAACGCGATTACATCCGGGAGGAATGCCCAGATAGCATATGCTCCGACAAGGATCAATACGATTCCCGCAATAAGTGCTCCAATACCCATCTTGTCCATTAAAATCACCTTTTCTGTATGATATCAGGTTATAAAGATATATTAATCCTGATGATGACGGGAACCCTTCTATGGCACTTAATCCGGAATGTCCGCATCTCACGTTCTCGTGACATTCGAATGGAAACGTATAACTGCTATTTTGATTAAAAAAAAGCAGATATAGTACAGCACACTGATCGGTCTTCCGGTCGCGATCTTTTCGGGGAGGTGTATGAATAGTGGAAGATAATCAATCTGGTGGAGAGGGAGGCGTTCCCTGTCCGAAATGCGGTACTCTGGTCGCACCCGGGGACCGGTTTTGTCTGAATTGCGGGACCGGGATCCCGGTACATGAGGGGTGTCCGGTATGTGGGAACCCTCTCGAAGATGGTGCGAAATTCTGTCAGTTCTGTGGAGAGCCGGTTATTGGGGGGACAACCGAAGTTCCTGCTCCAACTGGCCCGGAACCTGAGCGCGATGTCCCATCCGTTGCCCCGGTCCGTATGAAGAAACCTGAAAAAAAGCCGCTGGTTCCGGTTATGGAAACACGGGAAACACCCCCCTCTGAAAAACCGGTCGTTGAAAAAACGCCCTCCCTTGGGAAGGATCGCCTTGCATTTCCCGAACGGGATCGGGAGAAAGATACCGGGTCGGTAGTGCCTCTGCCTCCTGATGAGTCCGTCCAGAAGAAGGGAAGGAAAAAAGTGAGGAAAACCGGAAAATCCCTGAAATATGTGGCTTTCGGAATTCTTGTCCTTGCCATTATAGGCGTTTCCGCTGTTATACTTCTTTCGGGAAGTCCGGGAAGCAGTTTCACTCATATCCTTGCACCCGCCCCTGCCCCAACTCCCTCTCCTGCTCCGACACCCGAACCCACTCCCGAAGAGGCAGTAACGGAAGAGCCGACAACCCTTACACCAACCCCCACTCCTGTTCCAACCCTTTCTCTTGCACCCGAAGCGACGGATACTCTCCCGGCAGGAACCGATGTATCGATCAATGTGGATCCTATAAAAAGTCCATCTGATGCTTCTGTTACGGTTATATTCAATGGCGGACCCGGTATGCGGGCCATCAGTGTCTGTAATGTTACGCTCGTACGATCTGACGGGCAGGTCGTTTCCGGGGAACTCGATACCACCAAGGTTGGTTCGGAATTGTCCCTTCAGGGCACCCGGGGTACTGACCGGGTCATCGTGTATGTTACCCAGTGGACGGGGAAGACCTACAAGATTATTGATCAGACAATCGGATACCGGTAATATCCGGATTCTCCCTTTTTCCTATCTATCTTTTGTAAGCCAGCGTTCGTTTTTTTCTTCAATTCGTTCCGTGGGTCTTGAAGATATTTTTCCCATATTTCCATGGATAGGGGAGCGCGGCAAAGAGAATCAGGGCGGCCACGAGTGGAACCGGAATCGTTCCGAGAGCAGCTGTAAGGGATACCCGGTCTGCGATGACCCCGTTTACTGCTGCACCAATTCCGCCGATCCCCATGGCAAACCCGAGCATCATCCCGGATGCAAGCCCGATCTGTCCTGGCATCATCTCGTGTGACATTGCAACTGCTACCGAAAACGTGGACCAGAGAGCAAAACCGAACACGAGCAGAGCCGCTATTTCGATGATTCCATCGGTCATCATGAACAGGTAAAACGCAGGGAGGGCGAGCGCAAGAGCTCCGAGAATGAACTCTTTTCTCCCGTACCGGTCCGATATCCCCCCACCCCAGATCTGGCCGGCGACGCCCGCAAACAGCATCGCTGAAACGAGGAGGTTTGCGGTCGCAAGCCCGTACCCTTTCTCTACGAGATAGACCGGCAGGAATGCGATTGCAGCAAATATTGACCAGGCCCGGAACGTGGATGCAGCAAGAAGCAGGATGAACGGGCGCCAGGAATGTCCTGTGCCCGGAGTATCGGACCCGGCCCGCACCGGCGCCGGATGGGCGGTTGCAAGGTTCGGCGGCAGGATCCGGTACAGGATGGGTGCCACGATAACTGCTGGAATCACGAGAAGGGCAACTCCCGGAAGACCAAACCCGGAGAGTACTGCGCCTGCAAGAACCGGCCCGAACGAAAACCCGATGTTTCCACCGACCACAAAGTACGATGTCAGACGGCCCCGATTATCGGGTGAGCAGAGACGGGAAACAAGGGAGAGAGCTACCGGGTGGTAAAATGCATGACCCAGGGCGGCGCATGCTGCAAAAATGAGGAGCAGGATGTAATTTCCGGTAAATCCCATCATTGCAATAAAGACCGCTCCGATGAAGAGGCTGTAACTCACGTGGACTGCAATACCTTTCGTATCGGCGAGCCACCCAAGGACCGGCTGGGTGAACGACGAGGCAAGATTGTAGGTCGTGACAAGGAGGCCAGCCATGAAATAGGAATAGCCGTGCCCAAGGATGAGGAGCGGAAGCATTGCCGGAATTACCGACATGTATATATCGGTGACGAGGTGTCCTGCGGCAAGACCGGTTATGGTTTTTTTTACTTCGGTCATGGTGAATCAGGTTCCCGGACGATCCGGAGGATTTCAACATTTATTTCGAGCCGGTCTTTCCGGTGAAAAGAAAAGGTCCTTTTCAGGGAACATTTACCTCCGATAGCGTCGGAGATGGTACCCCTCCCCCTGATATATCCATTTATGAACTCCCGGGAACCTGCATTGAAGATCCCGTACGTGACGTTCGCGGTTCTGAGGGCAAGGTCAAGGAACGGCCGATCTGCGTGGGCGTTCTGGGCGCCGAACGGGGGATTCATGACTGCAGTATCGAACATGCCCAGTTCTTCAGAGAGACAGGCCCGCTTCACATCAGAAGTGATGTAATGGACATCCGTCCCTGTATGCAGGGTATTTCTCTCCGCTACGGAGACTGCATCCGGGTCGACTTCGACCGCGATGACTTCGGAGGCGCCAAGAAGCGATGCCCCGATTGCAAGGACGCCGGTCCCTGCCCCCGGGTCGAGCACGCGCTTTCCTTCGATATCGCCCCGCATGAAGGCATCGTAGAGCATTCGGGCTGCGAGAGGTGCGGGTGTGGGATACTGCTCAAGCTTTACGGACGGGTAGGACAATCCTTCGAGCCGTTCAAGCCGGATCTCGAGATCGCGGAGTTTCATACGATCTCGTCCACGATGTAATCGTCCCAGGACCGTCTACCCATCGCAATCTCAAATTCCGGGGGAGAGAGTACGGGTACCGGGAACCGTGCCTGATCGTCATAAGCAAGACGGGGGCAGGCAGTATTTACGTAGCAGCCGAAACCCAGATTCAGGAGTTCTCCCGGTGAGATCTCCCGCATAGTAACAAGAAAGGCCCGGTAGGAGAGAGATGCCAGCCTTCGGGCAAGATCGAGGCGGTTCTGGCCGGTTTTCGTGCTTACCAGGATCCCGATGGATCCGGCCCTCCGGGCTTTCTCTATGAGCGTGAAACGTTTCCTGAGGAGGGGCTCCGGGTTCGCTTCCTGCACGAGGCCCGTATAGGGGTCGAGAGCGATAACTTTCGTATGAGTTGCAAGGGCGACTCCGAGTGCATGGAACAATCCCGTTCCGATATAGAGAATCGTATCTGCGCCGGAGATCCTTGCAGCCGAGAAATTGCACCCGAGAACCTGTCCGGGGTATGGAGTGCGACCGCTTCCCTTCGATACTACTGCATCAATGCCTGAATTCCGGAGATGGTCCACGACCGACGATACTAGGTGTGCATGCTGCACTGTTGTGACGATACCTACCTTCCGGCCCCGGATGAGGGGGCGTGCTGCATCGAGCGCCGCGACATCAAAATCCATCGGGACCTGCTCGTACAGTACGTTTTCCCGCTCGTCTACCGGTGCATGGCCGAAATGGACGAGAACGTCAGCAGGCGGGATGGTGTCGAGCGCGAGATCGCAGGCCCCGTAACAGGGATCGCCGCTGATGATGACGTCGAACCCGGCCTCTTTCAGGTCTGTCGCGATACGGACAGAACGGCGTTTGAGTCCTTCCGGGAACTGGAGAGCGACCGTTTTCGCCCCTCTCGCGTTCAGCCGTGCGATAAGATCAGAGGAACCGTTTGACAACATGCACGTGGTCGTCGACCTCGATCTTCACGAGCGACTTGTACGGCCGCCCGATATCGGGTTCGCCCCGCTGGATGACAAAACATATGTCGGCAACTTCTGCCCCCGCGATTTTGAGCGATGCGAGAAGTGCCTTCATGGTCCCGCCGGTGCTTACGACATCATCGATAATAACAACCCGCTCACCCTTACGGATCCCGTTGAGGTACAGTTCTCCCTTGGAATACCCGGTCATCTGGTGGACTGCGACTTCCCCCGGGAGCTTGTATTCGCGTTTCCGCATGATGCTCATAGGGATATCGGTCATCATCGAGAGGACGGAACCGATATGGATCCCCATCGCTTCCACGACTACGATCTTTTCGACACCATCCAGGTCCAGCACTTTGATCATCGCCGCTGCAACCTCGCGGAGAAGTGCGGGATCGACTACCGGGACCCCATCCGTTATCGGGTGGATGAAATAGTTATACTCTCCCCGCTTCACCATTGGGCAGGTTTCCAGCGATTCAACAAGCCTTTCCAGCATTTCTCTCACCAGTTTCTCTGATAAACGCCTCGATATTCTCCGCTGAGACATGCGGCATACAGACGATCCGCAGATTGCCCTGACGCGTCCAGGATACGCACCAGCCTCCGGGAATATCGTCCCGTTCAGCAACAAACGTTGCGACATTCACGTCGGGAGTGACTGCCCGGGAAAACCCGTAGGTCTCCATCCCGGTTATCAGTCTGCGGGTATTCTTCATGCACCCGTCCACGATGGCTTTCATCCCGTCCCTGCCCAGGTATTCAAGGACCGCAAATGCGGCGGCAACAGAGCCACCGGAACGCGTCCCCGTCAGGGTGAACTCTTTCTTGACCGAAAGGTAAGGGGTCTCGATATTCAGCTGCTCCAGGTCTCTTGGATTTCTGACAAGGAGGCAGCCGGCGGGAATCGTTCCCATCCCCATCTTGTGCGGGTCGACTGCGATACTCGATACGCCCGGGAGCGAGAAATCGAACGGGACCGGGGAATCCAAAAACGGGATGACCATTCCGCCGAACGCGGCATCAACGTGGAAGAATATCTCCTGTTCGGCAGCCAGCTTTGCGAGATCTGCTATCGGGTCGATCATTCCGTATTCTGTCGTTCCTGCAATACCCACGAGGCAGACTGTGTTTTTGTCAACTGATTCGGATGCTGCCAGCACCTTCATCCGGTAGTTTTCATCAAGGGGGATGGATCGCATCTCGAGTCCCAGCATATCGCAGGCTTTCCGGAACGAGAAATGGGCAGAAGCAGGGACGACGACGTTCGGATGGTCCACATGTTTCAGGACTTTTGCAATGCGGAGCGCCTGGATATTTGACTCGGTCCCGCCGGTTGTTGCATAGCCTCCCGCTTCCGGGTGGTGGAAGAGATCGCCCAATCTCCGGACCAGAAGCGTTTCTAGTGCTGATGTTCCGGGAAAAAGACCCGGATCCCCGAGGTTCGTTTCCATGAACATCGTGTGCGCCCGGATCGCGACTTCGTGGGGCACCGTGCACATGGAGCTGAGAATCCGGGAGTGGTCCCGGTCCTCATCCCGCTTTGCAGCAAGGAACGCGAAGAGCTCCCTCTCGGAGCAGCCCTTACTCCGCATCGATTCTTCTCGCGCTCTCGAGAATGATTCGCTTTTCGGTACGGGCGACGGCTTCCCGGATCTTCGCGATCGCATCGATGTTTGCAGAGAGACTCGTAATCCCGTGCTCGACGAGCCAGGTAGCCATCTTGGGGTCGGAACCTGCCTGGCCGCAGATGGAACACTCGACATTGTATTCGCGGCATTTCTGGATGGCATCGTGGATCAGTCTCAGGACCGCCGGGTGCTTGGGCTGGTACATATTCGCGACGTTCTCGTTGTTCCGGTCGATAGCGAGCGTGTACTGGATGAGGTCGTTGGTGCCGAACGAGGCGAATTTTATCCCTGCTTCAAGGAAGTCCTCGATCAGTATCGCGGATGCCGGAATCTCGATCATGATGCCGAGCGTTGCATTTTCAACGTCGACGCCCCACTCTGCCATCATTTCCCGCGCGCGGATGAACTCCGAGGGGTGCCCTACCATCGGGAACATCACGCCAAGGTTCTCGTACCCGTCTTTCCAGAGCCGCTGGAATGCCTCGACCTGAAGCCGGAACTGGTCCCTGCTCTGGAGATCGCGGCGGATCCCGCGCCAGCCAAGCATCGGGTTGTGCTCAATGGGTTCGTTCTCCCCACCAGCCATGTTCCGGAACTCATCGGTCGGTGCATCAAGCGTCCTGACCCAGACCGGTTTTCCCGGGAATGCATCGAGCACAATCTTGATGCCGCGCCGGAGTTCCTCGATGAACTCTTCCTCTTTCCCGTTGGAGATGTACCAACCCGGGGTCTTGTTCAGGCCCAGGATCAGGTGTTCGATACGGAGGAGCCCGACCCCGTCCGCACCGGTTGCCGCAGCCCGTGCAGCGGCTTCGGGTATGGATACGTTGACCTTTACACTGGTTGCGGTGATGATCGGGGCGGCTGCAACCGCTGCTTGGGAGGCAGTTGTCGGGGCGGCCTGCGGAGTCGCGATAACCTGTGCCCCGTCGTACACGAAGCCCTTCTCCCCATCGACGGTAATGAGTTGTCCGTTCTTCAGGGTGTTCGTGGCATTCTTTGTACCGACAACTGCCGGTGTTCCGAGTTCACGCGAGACGATAGCTGCATGGCAGGTCATTCCACCCTCATCGGTCACGATCGCCGCGACTTTGCGCATCGCGGGAACCATGTCCGGGTTGGTCATCTGAGTAACGAGGATGTCTCCTTCTTTCACGATGCCGGTGTCCTTCACGTCGCGGACGATCACGACTTTCCCGGCAACGATGCCCGGGGAAGCGCCCTGCCCCCGGAGCAGGATCTTAGTATCGCAGGATTTTTCAGAGACCGAAGATGCAGAGGTTTTTGTATTCCCTATGGTCGTTATCGGACGGGATTGGAGAATATAGATGGTTTTTCCGACAATCCCCCATTCGACATCCTGCGGGATACCGTAATGGTCTTCTGCAATTTTCCCGAATGTTGCGAGCTTTGCTACTTCCTCATCGGAGAGGACCTGGGCATTTTGCCGGGCAGCAGGGACATCATTGATTTTTGTCCCTTTTGCACCATCGGCCAGGATCTCGATTTTCTTTGTTGCGATCATCCGGTCGATGACTTTTCCGCTCTTCTGATCAAAGACATAGTTGTCGGGAGAGACTGAACCGGATACCACTGCTTCCCCAAGACCCCAGGATCCTTCAACAATGGTCATGGGTTCGCCCGTTACCGGGTGGGATGTGAACATAACGCCGGCTTTTTCCGAGCCAACGAGTTCCTGGACGACGACCGCGATATTCACGCTGCGGTTGTCGAACCCCTGTTTCGCGCGGTAATATACTGCCCGCGCCCCATACAGGGACGCCCAGCATTTCTGCACTGCCTGGAGGACATCCTTCTCTCCCTTGATATTCAGGTAGGTGTCCTGCTGGCCTGCAAAACTTGCATCCGGGAGGTCTTCAGCAGTTGCACTGGACCTGACCGCTACAACGAGGCCCTGTGCCCCCATTTTCTTATATGCAGTTTTGATATCTTCCTGCATTCCGGCCGGTATCTTCGCTTTCATGACGAGGTCTTTTGCAGCTGCCGCGGCCTTTTCCAGGGCTGCGTTGTCCTCGACATTCAGCTTGTCCAGGTTCTTAAAGAGCCGGTCTTCAAGACCGGTCTCCACAAGGAATCTCCGGAATGCCTGCGCAGTTACGACGAACGCCTTTGGCACCGGGAGGCCGATGGAAGCCATCTCGCCAAGCGACGCCCCTTTTCCGCCTGTTGCGGCGATGTCCTCCTTCCGGA
The DNA here is from genome assembly GCA_039683275.1 of Methanoregulaceae archaeon. Lineage (GTDB taxonomy): Archaea > Halobacteriota > Methanomicrobia > Methanomicrobiales > Methanospirillaceae > JBDKRP01. The sequence goes on from JBDKRP010000089.1 coordinate 32,855, forward strand.
TTTCCTCGAGCCAGAGTATATTGGGCACATCCTTCATGCTCGCACCACTATTATTCTCGGCTGTATGGAGTTTAATAATTATCACAACCGTCGGAATCCGGGGGATGCAACCGCCGCAGGTTTTCCGGAGAGTGAATGCCGGATTGTGAATAACTCCTATTACGGATGATTTCCAGATAGGGTATGGGTTTTAGTGTGAGTTACCGGGTACTTGTCAGCGATCCGCTGGCAGAAGAGGGGCTCGAGATCCTGAAAAAGGAGTGCGAGGTCGATGTGAAGACCGGCCTCCCCGAGGATGAGCTTGTTAGGATAATCGGGAATTACGATGCCCTCCTCGTCAGGAGCGGGACCGAGGTTACGGCGAAAATTATTGCTGCCGGGAAGAAGCTCCGGTTCATCGGAAGGGCGGGAGTTGGCGTCGACAATATCGATACCGATGCCGCGACCCGCCAGGGGATAATTGTAGCAAATGCCCCGGAGGGAAATACACTTGCTGCAACCGAGCACACAATGGCGATGATGCTCTCTCTTGCGCGCAACATCCCGCAGGCAACTGCCTCCCTGAAGAAGAAGGAGTGGAAGCGTTCGAAATTCATGGGGGTCGAACTGAATGAAAAGACACTTGGTGTTGTTGGGTTCGGACGGATCGGACGGGAGATCGCGAAACGTGCGATTGCCATGGATATGCGGGTTGTTGCGTACGATCCCTTCATCTCAAAGGATGTAGCGGCAAGGCTCGGAGTAGAGGTCATGACCCTGGATGAACTCTTCCGGGTCGCGGACGTTATCACGGTCCACACGCCGCTCATCAAAGAAACGACACACGTCGTTAATGAGAAGTCGATTGCAACGATGAAGGATGGCGTCCGTATCATCAACTGCGCCCGCGGGGGTATCATTGATGAGAAAGCGTTGTACGATGCAGTGAAAAGCGGGAAAGTTGCAGGAGCAGCACTCGATGTCTTTGAAGAGGAGCCTCCCCTTGAGTCTCCTCTCCTCACACTCGACCAGGTTATCGTGACCCCCCATCTCGGGGCAAGCACGGTCGAAGCCCAGGTGAACGTTGCGATCTCGGTTGCAAAACAGTGCATTGAGGTCTTAAAGGGCGGTTCCGCAAAGTATGTCGTGAATGCCCCGATGATCCCTGCGGACCAGCAGGAGATGGTCGAACCCTTCGCGATCCTTGCAGAGAAGATGGGCCGGTTCCTGATGCAGATCACGGAAGGCAGGATCGAGTCGGTCGAGCTTATCTATGGGGGAGAGATGGTCCAGGCGGGGCAGGGCGTGAAGTTCATCACCCGGTTCGCACTCAAGGGACTCCTTGCACCTATCCTGACAACCCCGGTGAATGTCGTGAACGCGGAGTTCATTGCAAAAGAGCGGGGAATTGCTATCCGTGAAACCACGACTCACGAGTCCGATGCATTCAAGAACCTGATCACGATCAAGGTCAAGACGGACAAGATGGAGGAGACCATCAGCGGGACGGTCTTCTACAAGGGAAGGAGCCGGATTGTCGCAATCGGCGGGTACACGATGGATATGGTCCCGGAGGGAGCACTCATCGTCTCCCGGCACCTGGACAAGCCGGGTGTCATCGGCCGTGCTTCAACCATCCTCGGGAAGGTCAATATCAATATCGCCGGGATGCAGGTCGGCAGGATCAACCCGGGCGAGGAAGCCATCATGATCCTGAACGTGGACTCGGATGTTCCCCCTGCAGTCATGGATGAGATTCGGTCGATGCCCGGGATCTTCACGGCAAAATTTGCAAAGATCTGATAGTTTTCAATATCCCTCTCATTTCTCCCACTCTCTTTTCGAAATGTAGTGTAATTTATTCTGACAACCGGAATGCGGCATTCCTGAATGCCGGGTCCTCGTTGCGGAGTCGTATTTCCTTTCAGGGAAGTGTGCCCGGATCTGCATGGGGCCGATATCTCTAACCACAATCCTTTATTCTACCAGGTGAAATTTGTAAAGACTCGTATGCAGAAAAAACAGGGCAGAAAATACCAGGTTGTTGAAGACGCGGAAATAGATCTAGTTCTCCAGTGCCGGGAGAGCGGTGAATTTTATGACCGGTACTACTCGGTATTCCCCCATAAAAATAAAGATCTCGACAGTTTATCCAGGATCTGGAAACGAAGGAGCGAATTTGCAAAGAAACGGCAGATAACCCTCCCGTCCGCAGAAATCGGGAAAAAACCCGCAGGTGAGATCCGTGCACTGATTGTGGAACAGACAAAACTCCTGGCCGGTATATCTGCGCTCACCCAGGAGAATCTCGCGATAAACAGGGAAATCCTTGCGGCACTCACCCTCCAGAACCAGCTTCTGTCCGGGCAGCCGGCGCATACCGAAAGGAAACCCCAACGCGTGGTTGTCTCCCATGTCCCTCCGGAAAAAGTTCCCATCCAGAAAAAGGTACCCCGGAAAATAACCCCTATTATGGTTGGATCCTGATCGGTACCCTGTTCTGAAGTATGGACTGGCTGACCCCCTGTTTTTTCCTTTAACGAGTGGGGGTATGAGGGCGTATACCCGGTTGGCAGCGGTACGGGATCCTGTAAAGGGGGAGGTTGGGAACCTGTTCTTTTCTGTATCCCGTACTCTAGGCACCCAAACGTTCTATTTGGATATCCTGCCAGATCACGAGATCCGGACCGCATTCTTTTACCGCGGTGACTCCCCCGTCCTGGGAGATTACGAAAGCAACTGCGTTTTCATAATTCGCACAGAAGCGGAATGCGGAGCGGTGACGTGTACCAAAAGACCTGATGGAAACCGGTGACGTATCGTGTCCATACGCGTCTTTTGCTTTTTTCAATTCCACCAGTTGGGAATTATGAACGGTAATCTCTCCTCCGAATCCCAGCACCCGTAACTTATCCGTGATAACAACAGCCCCATCGACTCCTGATAAACTGGAAATAAAATCAATGGCATCTGACAAGAAATCCTGGCAGGCCAGTTCAAGGCTGTAGTACTGGGTATCCCGGAGTGAATCGATCCTGATGAAATGATAGTGTCTGATAAACGCCAACAGGTCGTCATATTTACAGGGGTACTTAATATCGATACGTTGTTTCAGCCTCGGATCGTCCAGACTGATGGAATCCGGAATGACAATTAACGTACCTCCATGTCCGATGAGATGGATTTTTTTAATAATTTTTTCGATAATTATGGTAATAGTCGATGAATCGGGAAGTTCTCCCTCCGGTATTTTTAATTTTCTCCTGGTTTTTAGTAACTCCTGCCTGAAATCGTCAATAAAATCTGCGGTGGCGCCATAAAAAAAGTTAAAAATCGGACCGTCATAAAAAATGTTTTCTATCGGGATATGCACCGTTCCGCCTTTCAGTTGTAACAGGATCTCCCCACAACGGGATATTATCAGTTCGCCGGGATTCTGGGAAGATACCGTTAATACATTCGGGAGGGGTATTCCGACTCCTGTATCTCCCTGCGTAAAATCCCACCACGAAGAGCCGGTATCGATCATACCCCAGATTTTTAATCGGTCCGATTCATCGGACTCTATACAGATAATTACTTTTTTGGAATCGGTAGCAGGTGCAAGCTGAATCAATTCATTGACGTTAAAATTTCTCGAATAAAGAAATTCAATGTAATTAATGTCTTTATTTGGGTATACCGCGTTGTTCTGGTTTTCAATCATTAATGCACGCGGGTAATATGCCACTTTGAATTTTAAACGCCGGCTCTCTTCGGTTTTCAGACTTGCGTGATAACAGGTCTCAAAAAAATGATTGAGGACTGTGTCTTTTGGTAATTTCGGGACGTATTCTCCCTCGTAGAGTTGCTTTATCCAGATCTTTTTCAGTTGTGCTGTGAGTTCCGGAGGATACACGCTCATACCGCACCTTTCAGATTAAATGTATATTGATACCACGGATGCTTACCTTTTTGGATGATTCCCGCATATGAACCGCTTGGGATAATCTGCTTTCAGAACTGCCAGATCTGTTGCGCTCCCGCCGGTACATTTTCCTCCGCGGGCTACACGGATGTTCCGGCATGCCGCTGGGAAATGTGTTTTTAATGAGGTATACCGATCTGGATGAATCCCGGAATGCCCGTCTATTCACCGTAGTATTCAAGACCCCGCACTGCCCATACCGGCACTATGATGGATCGGCGGTTTCTGGCTATCCTTGCCCTGCTTCTTGTCACGCTCTCGATGGGCCTCTACACCATCCACTATGCCCTTTTCGGGGACGCCCACCATATCCTCATCTTCCTTATCGGGGATATTGCGTTTGTTCCTCTCGAAGTCCTGCTCGTGACACTTGTTTTGCATCAGATGCTCGAATCCCGGGAACGGAGCCAGCGGCTGGAGAAGCTCAATATGGTAATCGGGATCTTCTTCAGCAGGGTCGGAACCGATCTCTTAGGAAAATGCGCCAGGGCCGACCCGGACCTGGACCGTATCCGCAGTATACTTCAGGTCAGGGAGAACTGCACCCCCGGAAATTTCGCAAAAATACGGATTGCAATGGAAGGTCATGTTTTTTCGGTCGATCCGGAACATGTCGATTTTCCTGCGGTCAGGACTTTTTTCAGGGAGCGTGAGGATTTCCTGCTGCGTCTCCTCGAAAATCCCGTTACCCTGGAACATGAATCCTTTACGACATTGCTCCGGGCAATCTTCCATGCTGCCGAGGAGTTCGATCATCGCACCGGGTTTTCCGGGCTTCCCGTTTCGGATATCCATCACCTGCGGGGCGATCTCAACCGGATCTATCCTCTCCTCGTAGGGGAATGGCTGGACTACATGGAGTATCTTTCCGTGCATTACCCGTATCTCTTCTCGCTCGCTCTCCGGACAAGTCCGTTTGATCCTGACGCTTCCCCGGTTGTAAGAAACGGGGCATGAAAAAAGAGTGTCATCCGTCTCCTATTTTTCTTTCTTCTCTTCACTGGCTCTTGTCTTCAGGTTCTGAACCATTGCTGCGAGAACCTTCTGTGTCTCTTCTTCACTCATATCCGGGTCACGGAACCGGGTGAACCCCTCGCACATAAGATCCGGGCAGTGCCCGCAATGCGGCAGTTCTCTCTCTGTCGTGCAACAGGAATATACAGGGCATTCCGTTCCTCCGAAAAAGCTGTCCGGAACGGTTTTCCCGGGGGGCTTCGCATCCCGGGCATTCTTTTCCCTGGCGGTCGCAGCCATTGCAGAAATAGCCGCAGACAGTGTCGTCCCTGTTCTTGTCCATAGAACGGGGTTCAGGGCCTCCCACGTAAGGTATGGCGCTGCACCCTGAAAGTGAGCGGACTCTCCTCTCGTTGCAGTTTGGGCATTCCACTCTCACGTTTTCCGGGCATTCACAGAAAAGCACTATTCTTTAATACCAGAATAACGAATACTAAAGAGCATTTCAGCTATCCTTCGCGGGCTCGTGGTCTAGTTGGCTATGACGTCGCCTTGACATGGCGGAGGTCCTGAGTTCGAATCTCAGCGGGCCCATTTCCTTTCTTTGTTTTTCCGGGATTGAACGATCTTGTATCAGGATTCCCTGCTCACGGTTTCTGGATCGGTTTTCATTCTTTGATCGCTTACGATTGCAGAGAGTACCAGCGGGATTACGGAAAGACCGAGGCCGATATACATCGTGATGTGGAACCCGGAAAGGAATGTTCCGGCATCTAGGTTGGCAAATGCCACGACTCCCCCGGATGCGGTTACCAGGGTAAAGATCGCGGCATAGAATGCGGTTCCGAGCACCGCACCCAGGTAGATGCTGGTGATCATAAGTGATGACCCGGACTCCTCTTCACCTTCCGGGGCGTTTTCAACAATCCTGCTGGCAGCCGGCCCGCCGACAAGCCCAATGGCCACTCCCATCAGGATGAGCGCCAGAATCAGGGGAAGAATCCCGGCTTCCGGGACAAGCAGGGCATAGATGCAGTTGAAGGCAAACACCAGCAGGCAGGCGGCGACCGCAAATCCCCGTCGGCCGGACTTATCCGACCATCTGCCAAAAGGAATCGCGAGAACGGCAGTGATCACCGGGGGAATTAAGAGATATATGCCGCTCGTTGCCAGGTCAAACTTCATTTCTGCGGAGAGATAAAAGGGCAGGAGATACAGTACTCCCATATACACGAAGTTGATCAGCAGAAATGCCGTGAGGACTGAGGTAAACTGCCATCGGCCGAATATGCGGATATTGATTAAGGGGGATTGTATTTTTCCTTCACGGATGATGAAAATTGCTGCAAAGAGGAAACAGAGTACTGCTGATGCAGGAATCCGGGTGTCCGTTATGCCGAGGAGGGGGCCCTCCCCGAGTGCGAAGATGCCAAAGGCCATTGCCCCAAAGAGTGTCACCGCTCCCGCATAATCGAATGGCAATTGTTTTTCCCGGGGCTCATCCGTTGGGATGACCCCCCTGGCAAAGAGGATACCAATGATCCCTATCGGGATATTGATCAGGAAGATCCAGTGCCAGGAGAGATAGTGGGTGAGAATCCCTCCAATGGCTGGTCCTGCGGCAAAGCCGATTGAACTGGCCGCCGTCAGGATGCCAAACGCGATGCCCAGCATCTGCGGCGGGAGGTACCTGACACAGAGAAGCGGTGCAACTGCAGCGATCATAGCGGCACCGAGTCCCTGGACAATTCGCGCAGCAAGGAGGCTGGTGAGATCCGGGGAAATGCCGCAGGCTGCGGATCCCAGGGTGAACAGGATAAATCCGCCGATGAAGATCGTTTTCATGAGACCACGATCTGCGATCTTGCCGAAAACCAGGATGAGACCTGCCATCATGAGGAGATAGGCGATGATGACCCATGCGATAGTCCCCGTATCAGTATTGAAGTATGTCGCGATGGTTGGGAGTGCAACATTGACTATCGATCCATCCAGTCCGTCCATTACCACGCCGAGAGCGACCGCACCCAAAAGCAGTTTCTGCTGAACGGGATTGGTGATTACGGAGAGCATCAGGTTAAAGCGTCAATTGACGTCTCTCTTATAGATTGCGGCAATTCCGTTCTTCTGCAGGGAGTACAGCCCCCTATATACGGTATTCAATCTGCCTGGACGGGACGCGCAGTTTCCGGTACGGTAGGGGACGGGCTCTTCAGGATGCATCCCGTACGACCGGACAGGTCATGCAGTGCCCTCCTCCCCGTCCCCGTGCCAGTTCTGACCCTTCGAATTCCAGGACTTCAATACCTGCATTTCTGAAGTTACTGTTCGTATAGGCATTCCGTGACGAGGCCATCACGATGCCGGGCCGGAGTGCGAGAACATTATTCCCATCGTCCCACTGCTCTCGTACAGCTTCGTACTTGTCCCCTCCGGTGGGGATGACATCCAATCTGGGGATCTCCAGTGCATCTGCTACCGCACGCAAAAAGTCCGGCTCCCGCGCCACGGAAAACGGTACCCGTTCATTTCCAGGCCGGATACTGTAAGTCTCTATTGTCCCAAGGATATCCGGAAATATGGTTGCAGTATCAGAGTCGAGCATGGTAAAAACCGTGTCGAGGTGCATGTGGCTCCGGTTCCGCGATAACCGGGCAACAAGTATCTTGTCGGCAGCGTTCCGGGAGAAGAGTGAATCTGCCAGCCGCTCTATCATAATCGCGCCGGTCCGCTCGCTCATCCCAATCAGGACGGCCCGGTTGCCGATTGGCATGACATCCCCGCCTTCCAGGGAAGTGGTCCCGTACCCCAGTATTTCGCTTGTTCCGGTCACTGGGTCTTCCGGGAACCAGTACTGAAATGCTGCATCGCGGAACATCGGGTGATACCGGTATATCGTCGCCATATTGAGGGTCTCGGGTCTTCGGACCGGGCAGGCCATCGGATTCAGGGAGACTCCTCCATAAATCCAACTGGACGGATCGCGGGGAAAGAGTGTGTTCGGGAGCGGCGGTAATAAAAACGTGTCAGGGCCTTCTGCCGCAGCAGCGAGGGATGATTTTGCGAGACCTGCCATAGATATGCATTCGAGTTCTCCTGGAGTGATTCCCCCGATAAGGACCTGGGCAAGGTTCCGGGGATCCATCTCCAGCATGCAGGCACGGACCGGATCAACAGAGGAGATGCCGACGGTTTTACCGGTTACTACCTGATCGATAACATCTCTTCGGATCTCCTCCCCCTGGGAAAGTGCCTCAGCCAGGAGGTCCTGCATGTACAGGACCCGGATTCCCTCGTCCTGCAGGATCCGGACGAATGCATCGTGTTCCTCGACAGCCCTGTCTACCCAGAGGACGTCATCGAAAAGAAAATCGGAATGGTTGCCCGGAGTCAGCCGCCGAAGACTCATGCCGGGCCGGTGAACTATGACCGTATGGAGTCTCCCGGCTTCAGAGAACACACCCGGTTCAGGCATCGTTCTCACCCTTTCTTTTCTGCGTCCGTACCTGCGTTCCTGAATCCCCGGTAACGAGTGCCAGGATATCGTTCAGTGCCCCGATGGCAGCGCGTTTTCCTGTCGCCTGGACAAATTCACAGGCTGCATTCACCTTCGGCCCCATGGAACCCTCAGGAAACGGGAGTGTTTCCAGTTCTTCCGGGCTCGTATTCCGTATGAGCCGGGCGGCAGGGGTGCCCCACTCTGCATAGGCCCCTGCAACATCGGTTGCCATGATGAAGAGATCTGCGTTGAGTTCCCGTGCAAGGAGGGAGCTTGCAAAGTCCTTGTCGATAACCGCTTCTACCCCGGCAAGTGCCTTGTGGTTTCCTTTGCAGGATATAACCGGGATCCCTCCCCCTCCGGCACAGATCACAATGGTCCCTTTTTCCAGGAGCCATCGTATCGGACGGATCTCAAAAATCCTTGTTGGCCGGGGCGAGGGGACCACGCGCCTCAGGAAATCCCCGTCTTTCCTGAAAGTCCACCCATTCTCGGCAGCAATCCGGTCAGCAGCATCTTTTGGATACTGGGGACCAACGAATTTTGTCGGGTTCCGGAATTCCGGGTCGGCCGGGTCGACTTCGATCATGGTAAGAATCGTGGCTAGCGGAATCCCCGGGGCAAGCAGGTTCCCGAGTTCCTGTTCGATGAGGTACCCGATCATTCCCTCGGTCTGGGCATCAAGGACGTCAAGGGGATAGGCGGCGACTGCCGTGTACGCGGCTGCCTGGAGGGCGAGGAGTCCGACCTGGGGTCCGTTTCCATGGGAGAGAACCAGCTCGTGGTCCCTGGCAAGGGGTGCGAGTGCGAGGGCTGCACTTCTCGCATTCTCCCGCTGGACCGAAGCGGTCATCGGCTCCCCCCGTCTGATGAGGGCGTTTCCCCCAAGAGCGATAACGACTCTCATAGGCTGTCCCGCTCCCCTGACCAGGTTCTCCAGATCTTACATTGTCCGAAGCCGCTTCACGACAATGGACATCTCTTTTTTCACGATCTCGATCCCAATGGTCTTATCCCTGAATGAAACCTTGTGCTTGCCAAACTTTTTTGCATCGACCAGTTTCATGACGTTTGCCATGTCTTCCCGGCTCATCCGCTTGAAATCCTCGCCCTCGAAAACCACTTTTGCCATTACGGAATCACACAGTTCCTGATGGAACCCGCAAGCTGATAAGGCATTTCCCTGCGGTTTCTTCCAATCCGGGGCGTTCAAACAGTTTTTCCGGTTCACTGTCAGAAGCATGGGATTCATAAACCAGAACGGCGATCTCTCATAAAAGGGAGGACTCACGTTGGCTGAAAACGATGAGATTCCGTACGAAGCGAAATGGAAGGTTGCAGGCAGACTTGCAGCTGCAATCCCGGTGATGTATGATTTTGCGTTCCGGGAAACGGTAGGCGACCGATACGATGTGATCGAGCGCGATATCTGGCTGGAGATTGGAAAAGAAGTGAAAATTGTTGCAGATTCGTTCCGGCTTCCTGCAAAGACGCCGGGCGAGATCGTTATGACTCTCCAGACCGTTGCAACGATCTTTTTCGGACCGGACTGGGTCAGGAATCCGGGGGAAGCAGGCGGGGACCAGGCAGTTCTCCTTACCAAACGGTGCCCTTTCCGGATGAAAGAGGAGGATTTGCGGGGAAGACCGGACCTCCATTTCCAGAAATGCCTTGCGTTCAGCACGATGGCGGTCGAAAACCTGAACCGGAACTACACCGTGCGGTTCGTCCGGTCGATGTGCATGGGCGACAAACACTGCGAGATGAAGATCGTGAGAAAGGAACCGGCTAAAGACAAGGGCGAGACCGGGAAAACCGGGGGGAGTGCGTGATGGGAGTCGAGGAGATCCAGCAACTGGAATGCCCGCACTGCGGCTACGTCTGGGAGAGCCGGGCAAAGGGTGCGAGAGTCTGCTGCCCGAAGTGCGGGAAGAGTTTTTCGAAAAAGAAGAAAGCGGAATGAAAAAAAGCCGGGATGAGAAAACAGAGTTCACGCGGTATCAGCTATTTCTCTCATTTCAATCGTTGAATTTCCGGTACAGCCCTTTTGCAACCAGGTGAAAGAGTATCGTATATCCCGCAAGGACGGCGATACCGGTGAAAATCCCGAACTGCGTTGTCCCGTCTACGGAATACCGGATGAGATCGTTTGCATAGGTCAGGGGAGAGAAGAGGGCTGCTGTCTGCCCCCATGCGGGCATCTCCGCCAGAGGAAGAAAGACGCCGCTCACAAAGATCAGGGGAAGCCGGACCAGGTTCACCATCGACATCACATCGCCCGGGCTCTCGGTCGGGTACGCGGCAAACAGGGTTCCCATCATAGCAAAGCAGAGCGAGGCGAGACCGAGACCCAGTAAAAAAACCAGGGGATTTCCCAGGGAGACCCCGAAGAATGCCATGCCGATAAGCAGCGGGACGAACCCGATTGCCGTGCTGTATAAAAAACCGCTCAGGCTTTCACCGAAAACAATTGCGTCAAGCGAAATAGGTGCCGCGAAGAACCGGTCGAAGGTTTTAACCCTGCGTTCGATGGGAATTGAGACTGGTTCTATTGTGGAACCGCTGAAAAGTGCGGTGATCGCAATCAGCCCGGGGACAAGCGCCCCGCCAGGCGCATTCCGGCCCATCGCAAATGCAAGGAACATGAAGAGCGGGAAGAGGACACCTGACATGATGATGTTTGGTTTCAGGTAGTAGATTTTGATGTCTTTCCGTGCGATTGCCCAGGCCGCCCTGAGATCGGATAACGTCCGGGGCAGGAATGCATCCTCGTTAGTCACTCGTGAACGCCTCCTTTGCCCGGGTGCTGATCCCGGTAATTTTTATGAAAACGTCTTCAAGGCTTGGTCCGAAGGTGTTCACTGATATTACCCGGATACCCCGCTCTCTTGCGTATGCCGTCACCTGGTCGATTATCAGGCCCGGATCCGAGGAAAAAATACGCACCTTGTCCCCGTTCTTCCGGACTTCGTTCACCCCGTTCATGTTCTCCAGGTAGGGAATCGTGTCGTTGGAGGGGGGATCGAATGCGAATTCGATGGACTGTACACTCTCGATAGTATGTTTCAGCCGTTCCGGGGAATCGATGACGGCAATCTGTCCCTTGTTTACAATTGCAACCCGGTCGCAGGTGACGCTCGCTTCTTCAATATTGTGGGTGGTGAGAAAGACCGTAACTCCCCGCTCGTTCAAATCCCGGATGACGTCGCGGATGATCAGGTTGCTCTGGACGTCGAGACCTGATGTGGGTTCGTCCAGGAAGAGGAGACGGGGGTCATTGATGAGGCCCATCGCTATCGTGAGCCTGCGCTTCATTCCTTTGGAAAAACCCCTGGCCGGGGAATCTTTCCTCCCCCAGAGTTCGAAAAGTTCCAGCAGTTCTTTTGCTCTCCGGGTCCTGTCGGGACGACTTACCCCATAAAGTTCTGCATTGAATATGAGATTGTCCCACGCGGAGAGATCATCATATACGTTCGATGTTTCGGGAACGATCCCCATGAACCGCTTTGCTGCGATGGTCTCCCGGGCGATGTCCTTCCTGAAAATCCATGCGGCTCCCCCGGTGGCGCGGGTCATTCCGGTCAGAATCCTGATAGTTGTCGTCTTCCCGGCACCATTCGGCCCCAGGAAACCGAAGGTCTCCCCTTCTTCGACAGTGAAGGTCACACCGCCGAGTGCCTGGATTTCCCCGTACCGTTTCACGAGTCCCGATGCTTCTATTGCATGCATAGTGGGTCTGCAACGCTCTTAGATCAACCTGTAATTCCTGCCCCTAAATAGGTGGGTATCGCGGAACCCGTAGAGGAATCTGCATAGGCGAGAAAATCGCCGGAATTCCGTTGCCCTGACGGGTTCGTCCGGAGACGGGACCGGATCCGGTTCAGGACAGAAGCTTCCCGACAGCAATCCTTACCCGGTCCTCAGCCCCCGGGACCTTCCGGATATCATGGAATGCATCCATCCCGTCCAGCAAGATTTCATCGGAAGGGACGATTCCAATGTTCCGCATGAAGGGGCCTGTGACCCCGGTGACGCAGGTGAAATTGGAGAGTCCTTTCCGGCCGGCGACTGATACGAGAAGGCCTTTTGGGTGCGGCCCTTCCCCGGTGAGAGTCCGTTCTGCGTGGTAGGACTGGCATCGGTCAAAGAGGGTTTTGAGGACACCCGGGACCGAGTTCGTGTGGACCGGGGTGCAGACGACAACAAGTGCAGCCCTCTTAAGGGCGTGCAGTATCCCGGGCATATCATCGTGGAAGACGCAGTTTCCGGTATTATAGCACTGGTAACAGCCGATGCAGTGGTGGATGTCCCGGTCGTACGGGTAGATGACCTGGGCTGTCTTTCCTGCATTTATTGCTGCCTCCTCCGCCCAGCCCGCAAGGATTGCGCAGTTCCCGTTTGCCCGGGGGCTGCCCTGGAAGATGACGACATCTGTATCCGGGAGGGGCGGGGCCTCCGTACGGGGAGAAATCTTGTGGGATAGTATGAATTTCCGGGGATCGGCCCTGATAGTCTTCTCCCAGGATTCCGCTTTCCTGAGCGCGGCGGTCTCTGCTGATAGGGGAACTTTCGGGGCGTACTCATAAGAGTTCGTGCGGAAATGGGCAATTTTTTCCTCTGCAAGGAAAACCGAGAGAGTGAACCGCACCATTTCTGGGTACACGTCCGAAAAATCTTCCCGTTCCAGAAGCAGGGTAAATTCTCCCTCTCCCGAGGGGATCGTGATTCTCCGCAGCTCCTCCCGTTTCCGTTCCATACCGGTACCTGTTGAAGTTTTCAGGAATATATATCCAGTGAAGAGACGCCGGGAAGGGGCCTGGCTTCGGGATTCGTGTGTCCCCGATTCAACGGTTCTGTAAATCCTGGCAGGAAATGGAAAATAAAAAAACAGGGAAACGGGAGGGATCCGGTTCTCCGGGTTATCCCTGGCTCCCGGAACCGCCCGGATTATCCGCTGTCAGGTGGATAATGAACGATCGGGCAACAAGCGGGTTTGCAGCAGCAGCCGGTATCCCCAGACTCGCAAGGATACGGGCTGCCAGTTCATGAGGTGAAGGAGCCGGCCCTGCACCCGCAGCCTTTTTCACTGCCGTATCGATCTTCCCGATATAACCAATCCCCGCGTCCATGCGCTCGTATGCCCGGGAGCCTTTCTGCGGCTCATCCCAGGCAGAGAGCAGCCAGCAGAGATCCGGGATATCCCGGAGAATATGGATGGATCGGACCAGCGCCCCGGGGTCGTCATAGATGGGGATATCGCCCGGGAGGGGAATCGCATCCCCGGAAAAGAGTGCACCCTCTTCTTTGTGCAGGAGTGAGATGGATCCTGCCGAATGCCCGGGGGTATGGATAACCCGGAGCGTTCCTGCATGTTCCGGATGGATCCTGCTGCTGTCAGGAAGCAGGGTATCGACAGGAACCGATCCCCCGACCAGGGTCTTAAAACCCGGTACCGGCCGTTCCCGCTCCTGGAAATTGACATCCTCGATCCAGTCCCGTTCTGCCGGATGGGCGGCAACGGTGCACCCTGTTCTTTCCTGAATTTCCCGTGCCGCACCGATATGGTCAGGGTGTGAATGAGTCAGGATAATCTGTTCAATTTCCGAAGGGTCCCGCCCGGTTGAGCGGATGTATGCGAATATCGGGTCTTTTGATCCCCGTACCCCGGTGTCGATGAGCGTGATCCGTTTCCCGTATATCAGGTACACGTACACGAACCGTTCGAGCGCGATACCGGAAGGCATCCTGACCTGGAATGGCAGGCGGAGTGCGTGGATTCGGGGCGTTATCTGCATCGGAGTCTTATATCAGGTGTACCCCGTGGAGTATCAGGATTATGGAAACGGGTGTCTTCAGGGCCGTCTCCCCTTCATGCCAGCGGGTGGGTGAGGAGGTAGAGCGAGAATGCGAGAAGTACAATCATGAGGAGAAGGGTCTGCCAGGGTTTGAGCTTCATGATCCCGGAATTGTTCGGGCTGCAGGCATTTAAGAGGAACGAAAAAGGGGGAATGTTACCGGGTTTTTGAAGACACCCGTGGTTCAATGACAGACCAGATCATTTCGGCCAGTTCCTGGACGTTCTTGGTCTGGAGATAGATCTCTCCAGGCCCGGTAATCTCAGTAACCAGACCTTCTCCCCCAAGAATCGTTTCCTTGAGGCCCCCGAACTTGGTCACCTTGTACTGGCAGGTATCACTGAACGCGACAAGATGGTGGTTGTCAACGATAAGCACTTCACCGGGTGCGAGGGTGTGATGATCGAGCGCACCGAACGTATTGATGAAGAGGAGTCCGGTTCCGGTAACCCGGATCATAAAAAGTCCCTGACCGAAAATGCCTTTCGTGAATCCCTGCCACTGGATATCGAGACTCACTCCCTGTTGGGAGGCCACGTATGAAGATTTCCGGATAATGAAACCCCGGTCAGCCCTTACATCAAGGGTCTCGATGTCCCCCAGGGGAGCTGCGCTGAAGGCCGCTTTTCCCGGCCCCCGGACCGCCGAGAACTCGTTCACGAAGAACGACTGTCCCCCGATGAGTGAGATCCCCAGTGATCCGAGGAATCCCTTCTCGCGCTGGCGGGTTTTCACATCTATTGTCGGCTGCATGTAGGTCAGTGAACCTGCTTCCGCAGTTATCGATTCCCCGATATCAAGGCTGGCGACAAGGAGCGAGTAGGATGGTTTGTACCGGATCTCGTGTTTCATCGTGATTTCCCTGTTCTTACAGTCCGGGCGACTCGAAAATAAACCTGTTCATTCCCGAAAACCGGATCTTCCCCCTGGGCCAGGATCCGGACCGGAAGGTTTTCTATATTCCGGACCGGGAAATTAGGGTATGAAGAAATCTCCTGCGAAACCTCATTCCCCTGCCCCCCGGGATACCTGCCCCCACTGCGGCGCGAAAGTCGCTGATGAGGCTAAAGGCTGCCGGCCTCTCTACGTTGAGGTCTCGATGAGGGAGATGTCGGACCGGGCACGGTTCGCGGTCCATCGGCTTACGGTGGACGCCTATGCCCTCCAGCATCCGGACGAATACTGCAAATCACCGAAAACCCTTGCCACGCACCTTACCGGCCTCTGCTGGTTCTTCGAATATGGTGGAGATCCAGCTGTTGCCGCAGCCCTGAAGAGATGGCTATCCGGTAACCCTTCCTCAATTGCATTCCTCCCTTCCCCGAAAGCCCTGAAGGGGACACTGGCTATCTCCGATATCCACGGTGCGGAGAAACCGGAGGAACATGTCGACTCCGTGAAAAAGTGGGCGAAAGAGGTCTGGGAGGCGTGGGCTGATCATCATGATCAGGCCAGGAACTGGGTGGAAGAAGCAAAGACCAGCGGGTGACCCGGCTTCCGGAACCATAAGGATTTCCTGCCCGGTTACTTCAGGAGTGACGCTGTCCAGCTGCGGTTTGCCCAGAGTGCGCAGCCTCCTTCCGATTCAGTGAGAATCCCATGCTCGTCTCTGACACGGGCAAGGTATTCCGATCTGAGTGCATCCTGGAAGGGTACTCTTTTCAGGTTGGTATCTGAGTATGGGGCCGCAGGGCAGGCTTCCAGGTCGCCTCCCGGACTGATGTGGAGGAAACCGCGTCCTGCTGACAGGCAGCCACCATATGGTGCATCGTCCCCGGGGAACCCGAGGAACAGGGCGGGAAATTTCCGGGGATAGTCATTGAGACATCGGAGAAGATCCGCTCTCTGGTTCCGGGTGAGAACGAGATCTTCTGTTCCCTTTTCCAGAGGG
Organism: Methanoregulaceae archaeon; assembly: GCA_039683275.1. Lineage (GTDB taxonomy): Archaea > Halobacteriota > Methanomicrobia > Methanomicrobiales > Methanospirillaceae > JBDKRP01. Next base: position 49,000 of record JBDKRP010000089.1, read on the forward strand.
ACATACTCAACGAAGGTAACGAGCCGGGCGCCCTTTTGCAGCATTTCCCGGATGAACGATTCCCCGGTGATTCCTTCGCAATTTGACCGGGTCACTGTAAGGGAACAGCCGAAAAAAATACCGTATTTTCTAAGAAGTGAACAGGCTCTGGTGAGATGTCCATAGGTGCCCGACCCCCTGCGGATATCGGTTTCGTCCTGGCCGCCTTCGAAACTTATAACCGGGACGATATTTTTCCGGTATACGAAAGCTTCCGCTGTATTCTCATCGACCAAAAGGCCGTTCGTAAAGATGGCAAAGACGACCTGCGGGAATTCATCTGTGATCCGAAATATCGCATCTTTCCGGAGAAGCGGCTCTCCCCCGGCGAACACCATGAAAGAGACCCCGAGATCGACTGCCTGCGATACGATGGAATGGAGTTCATTATCCGTCAGGTCCGGCTCCGCCGCGTTTCCCCGGGCCCGCATATAACAGCCGGTACAGGAAAGGTTGCACCGGCTCGTGACACTGAAGATGAGGACCGGAGGAACGCGGATCCCCCCTTTCAGGGCTTTTGTCCTTACATGAGCAGCCCGGTTCTGCCAGAAGAGCGTTCTTACGGCAAAGAGTGCGAGGGCAGGGCGCGTCAGGACCAGGGGCAGGACATCGGTAAGCAGGGTACGGATGCTCCTGTTGAGCAGCCGGGTATAATCCGGCTCATTTCCCGGGACATTACCTTCTCCCGATAATGTCCTTGTCTCCGCACTCCCCGGTTTTTTACCTGTGTCCTGCATTTTGTCTCCCGGCTCTTTCAGAGCACCAGCGGAACTTTCCCGGACTCTGTGCAGTATCGGATGAACGGGTGTTCCGGTTTCCCCTGATTTCTGGATCTTACGTGTTCCGGATAATCCCATCCGGCCTGGTTTTCCCCGAAACGAAAGAATATCTTGTCTTTTTCCCTGAAATCCTTATCTCGTTTCGAAGCTAAGTATTACCCATATCATGAGGTTCTGCGGCACGGTCCGGGCAAGGCCCGGACAGTACCCGGAGATCTGACCCGATATGTACGCAATCCGTTTCTACCGCATCTACGATATTGGTGAAGAGATCGATCTTTCAGCTCTTGAATGTGGCCTTGCAGAAAGTATGGCCATAGCAAGGGCCGGTTTTGTCCGGGTACCCCCGAAATCTATCTCGATGGTGGAGCCGCCCCTGCTCCTGCGGCTCCAGCCTGCCTACGTGGAACACGCGGGCCGGAACTTTGAGTTCACGGTCATCGCACGGGTTTTCGATATCGGTGCCATAAGTATCTGTCTTATTCACGAGGAACTTGGAGCCCCGGCGGTCGAACTGGAAGAGGATGCACTCAGGTTTGCAAACCAGAACGGCCTTGGCGCCCACTTCTCCGCTGCCCTCACCCAGATCCGTGCCATCCTCAAGCCTATGATTGGGGACCGTCCAATCGATCCGGACTTCTATGAGGATTATACCGTGTACCTCGCAGACAAGATGGATTCGAATATCGATCCGGTCGTCGTGATGCTTGGCGAAAAAGCCGAATTTTCCCCGGAGATCCGGGCAGATGTGATGAAGTATTCTCTCAGTTACGGGATTAACGACCGGACGACCCTTTCCTGGGCCGGGGCGTTTCTTGTTGCTCCCGAACCTCCGACCGATATTATCGAACTCATCGAATTTGCGACGGTGCAGGTGCTTGAGCTCAGGTTCTATGACCGCGAACTCTCGCGCCAGATGAGCAAGATGTTTGACGATATCGAGAATGCAGGCAGGCTCTCATCCCTGCGCCGTGTGAGGAGGATGCGGCTCATTATGAAAGAGCTGATGCGGACCCAGACTGAGCTCTCGGAGATCACGGAGAAAGTCAACAATTTGATCAAGGTTACCGAGGACGTTTTCTATGCACGTGTCTACGCTACCGCTCTCAACGTACTGCGAAGCCAGACCTGGAACGACAGTGTGAACCGGCGCATCGCGACCATACGGGAGAATTACGCGATGCTCTCTGACGAGGTCAACGTCCAGCATTCCAATGTTCTTGAGTGGATCGTTATCATCCTGATCGCGATGGAACTCGTGATCTTCATGTTTGCCCACTGATCCCGGACCCGCGTCTGAAATTTTCCCGAAGTTCCTCAGGATGGGTGACTATTGTCCCGGCTGGGAAGTGATCCCATTTCCGGTTCCGGTGCCCCTTCATTTTCACGCCACGTATGGGACATTTGAATACCCGCCCGGAAGAATATTTCCTTATGGCGTCCGGGATACCGCAGGGAAATGCAGACAAGGCACTGCCCGGAATAATTCCTGCATCATCCCTGGACCAGTTCAATTACGTTCTCTCGGAAATCTGCGACCAGATGATGCACCTTGTCATCGTGTTTGACAAGTGCCCTGATGAGGAACTGCTCCGGGAAGCGTTCCGGATCTCCTTTGATCTTGCGCCGGTTCTCGGCTGCCGGTTTTGCGAGGGCGAGCCTCCTTTCTGGGAGCCGATCCGGGGCCTTGATGCAGATTCCTGGTTTCGCGTCCATACGACCAGTGATACGGATCAGGAACTCCGGAGAGTACTTACCGAGCCCATCGATTCTGAGAGCGGCCCGCAGGTCAGGCTCGATCTCATCCGGTACGGCCCCGGGACAGGAACGCTCTGCATCTCGATGCACCATGCGGCTTCGGATGCGCATGGCCTTCTGGTATATACAGGGCTCCTTGCCGGGTTGTACCGGGAAATGCCGGGTGCAGGGCGCGTGCCCGGGTCTGGGATCCTGGCACAGGATCGGAGTCTGGACCGGTATCTCTCACGGTTTTCCCCGGCTGAACAGGAGAAAGCTGCGGCAAGAGTCCGCCCCGCGACTGACCTCTGGTCGTTTCCGTACCGGTCCCTTGCCTGCGGGAACCGGGATTTTGCATTCCGGTTCCTGGCCCCGGGGAATCTTGAGGCTATCCGTGCCTATGGACGGGCCCGGTCCGCAACCATAAATGATCTTCTCCTGTCAGCGGTTTTCCTGGCCCTCCTTGAAACTGCGCAGCCTGCTTACGGGAGGATGCTTCCGGTTCTCCACTCACTCGATCTGCGGCGCCATGTTCCCGGGACGCCGGGTTTCCTGGCGATTCCGGGGCAGATACACTCAGATCGCCCGGACTGCGATATCTGCAATCTCTCGGTTGCCTTCAATGTCATTCTTCCGTCGGGAGTGGATCGGAGCATGGATGCCATTCTCCCCCTGGTCCAGGAAGCAATGCGGATGCACAAAGAGACAAATTCCGGTCTCTTCTCTGCACTTGAGACAGAGGCTCTTGCCCGGCAGGGATTTGCTGCGTTCCGGGAGCATGTCGGGTTCATGAAGGAAACTGCCATCAGGAATGGCGGGAATTGTCCTTTCTTCTCAAATATAGGGGTTCTCCCGGATGAATCCCTGGACTTCGGCCCCGGTCTTACGGTATCCCGGGCATTTGTCGCAGGTATGGTTGAGTATCCTCCGGGGATTGTCCTTGCGGCAAGCACCTTTGCGGGCAGCCTCACCTTTGCGATGGGGTACTGTGCCGATGCGGTTTTCCGGGAGAGCGCTACCGGTTTCCTTGATGCGATCATCCGGTACCTGCCCGCTCCCCGTGACCCGGATACGGGCTGACCGGGGCCGGAGCTCGCGGCAAAATACCGTTTTTATCAATGCAGAAAGAGTCTCCCCGAAGAACCGATGCAACCCGAAAGCGTTATCCATTTACGGATCCCACAAACGATTATGGCTGAAAAACTGAATCGGGCCTGTAAACGCTGGCAGGCAAAAATCTGGACCGGTATCATTGCGATTATTCTTGGTCTCCTGGTTTTCCTGGCTCCCGGTATCATGTCGGATCTCCTGGTTATCTTCGGGGGCGTATTCCTGATTGTTCTTGGAGCGATCCTGATCGTGGAAGTCCTTTTCATGGATCACCCGGGGATTTCGAAAAAGATGTACGGGGGCCTCGGCCTCCTTGCGCTTATCGTCGGGATACTCGCAATTGCAATCCCGGTCATCTTTGTGATAGCGACCGGTATTTTTCTCGGGGCCTTTCTGATCGTGCTGGGCGGCATGGAATTCACAATGGGGCTTTCGGTTGACATTGATGCCGGGATCCGGATTATTGAGATATTTTCAGGTTTTATCGGAATGGCTGCCGGGGTGCTCTTTGTCATTCTCCCGCTTGTCAGCGTGAACGCCGGGGCACTCATCCTCGGGCTGTTCCTGGTAATTTTCGGGCTCCTGCGGCTGATCCATGCGTACCGGATGAAGTGTCTTTTCGCGAACCCGTCATCCCCCCCCAAGGGACACTGACTTTAAAAAAAAATTAAGGTTTTTTTCTGACTTTTCTTAAATGAAAAAAACCGGAATTATTTCCTGAATATTCTACATCTTCAGTTTCTGGAGGAAATAAACCCCGATGCAGATGGCGGCAATAGAGGCTGCCATAAAGAGCATATCGGTCCCGCTTGTCATTTCCATATCAAGAACCCGCTGGAAGAAGCTCACGATCAGCACCATGATGATGACCTTGATGATCTTGTTTTTCAGATCGTCAAGAGTGGAGATCTCCAGGATGTTGTGGAACGTCTCCGAGGTCCGGGCAATATCGATCTTCGAGATGAAGAGCTCGTAGATGCCGAAGCTGAAGATGAGAAGCACCATTGCGATGAGGTAGAAATCGATAGCGCCGATAATGCCGCTCAGGATCTCGGTATGGTTGATATGGAGGGGGGCTAGGGATACCGAGGACGCGAGAGTGTTCAGGATCTCAAGCGACCCTGATATAAAGAGTATGATGGCACTGATGGTTCCGAATACCACCGCAAGGAGGACGATAAGCCTGGATGTCCAGAGCCCTTTTTCGAAAGTTTTCTCGACAAGGTGCTGGTCTTCCGGGCGCTTCAGGTTTTCTTTGGGATGCTCTGAATCCATCCCATAACGGTGGTCTCCCGGGGATAAAAACATCTCGGGGGATCCTGGCGGGAGGGGGGGAAGAATTGGGAACAGATACCCGGCAAAGGAGATCGTATTCAGGGATTATTTCCTGGATTCAGCAGTGGCTCCGGATTCCGGTTTTTTACCGCAGCTTCCGGATTCCCCCAATTCAAAAGCCTCTCCGCAGTGTGGACAGGTTACCCGGACCTGATGTTCCATCGCAGGTTTTTCCTTATGGGAAAATTCCTCGTAAAAACCCGATGCAAGGATACCTGCAGGCAGGGCTATGAGACCGATTCCCAGGAGGGCAACGACCGATGCAATCATCTTGCCGGGGTATGTTACCGGGACCATGTCGCCATATCCTACCGTTGTCAGGGTCTCGACACTCCACCACAATGTTGCCGGGATACTCGAGAATTTTTCCGGCTGTGCAGAATGTTCGGCATAATACATCAGGGTAGCGGATGTCACGAGAATAAAAAAGACAAGGAAGAGGATCATGGCCAGCTGGCGCTTTTTAGCATTGAACACGCTGGTAAAGATCCTGAGGGAGTCGGAATACCGGATCAACTTCAGAAGAACGAAGAGCTGGAAGGCCCGGGACACCCGGAGCCGGTTCAGGTCCTGGATGATAAGCGGGGGAGCTATGAAGGGTATCAGAACGAAGAGATCGATGAGGGCAAGCGGGGATGCCAGGTACCGGAGCCTCCCGGTAATAGGTCCGGTCCGGTATTTCGGATTCTCAGGGCAGACCCACGCTCGCAGCAGGTATTCTATGAAGAAGATACAAAACGCGAAACGGGAGATATACTGTATGAGGAGGTCATCCTGGGTTCTGATATCGGGAACTGTCCCGATGATGACTGCGATGATATTTGCGATGATGACCGCAATCATGAAATATTTGAATGCAGAACTTTTCCAGTTCCCGGCGTCCCTTTCATTCAGGATCCCGTATACCCGCCTGCGGAAGTTCCCTGCCATTATATCATCCATTGTCCCGGTATCTCAAAACCGTTGCCGTCTCTCCCGAAAAATACCCTGATCCCGGCAACAGATGCTCCGGGTACCCGGGCTGGCTGCCCGGGTATCGCAGTACGGACCTACGCGGTCTGGTTGAATTTGAGCTTCATTCCCGTGATGTACCCGATGTCTCTGGTGGGTATCGGGATATAGAGATAATACGGCAGTATCTGATCCGGAACCAGTTTCTGGGCGGTGCTTATCTCGGGGCCGTCGACTCCCTGGTACTGGATCACGAAGGTTATGTTGTAGGTCGCAGGCCGTGCGTTCTGGGCCTGGATGAGTGCCTTCACTTCAAGAAAATTCCAGTACGGCGTATCCGGAAGGCCGTAACAATGGGCAGTTATGAAAATATTCGAGGTCGTATTCTGGGGCAGGTAATCGCGTTCGAACTGCTGCATACGGGTTGCAGAAACCGTTGTAAGTTTCAGGTCCCTTACGTTAATGAGACCGTACATCGGATCGGAGGCAATTTCCGGGAATGCCTCCAGCATTACACAGTTCGAGATGTCAGATTTGTACAGCGGGCCGTAAACAAGGTTTTTTACAAAGGGATCGGGGAATTTCGGGTATACTGTAGATGTCGGTGTCGGGACGAGGGTACTCGGGAGGAGCGGCGGGGTTGTTGCAAGGGCCGGTGACTGGCTGGCAGTAACAGGTTCTGATACCGCTGAAGTTGCTGCTGCCTGAGCTTCCGGGTATTCCCCCAAAGTGGAAGTTGCATACGGGGTCGTGGCATTCGGCAGGTTGGAATTCTGCTCCGCAACGCATCCTGCGACCATCGCAGCTGCAACGAGCAGGATTGAAAGAATCCCCATTATACTGCCAGCAGATCTTTTCATCATCCCGGATATTTCCGGGAAGACATAAAGAGATGCCGCCGGCGAACCGTGCAGGGGACTCCAGGCCGGAGCGCTCCGGATATCCCGTATCGGTTTTCGTGATATTCCCGGAATAGATAGGGGAAATTTCCGGAACTGGATGGAACAGGAAAGAATCCGGTACAGGGAAAAATTCTGTCTTCATTATTCCAGAAAATTTCACGGGGATTTCCCAAAACGGGGGACGGGAGAGGGGGGTCAGGATTTCCGGGGAGGAACATTATTGAGGATATGAGGAATGAGATTATCCCCTCTCCCGTATCCTCCGTTCCGTGTCGCTCACTGGTTGTATTCTGCTGTTCTCTGGTATGTTCGGTTCTGCCGAAAGGTTTCTGTGTTCTTCTTCAGGGTATTCCGGGTATGCGCTTTTTTCAACACCCCCAGGAGGTTCCTGTACTGGGATTATCTCATGTTAGTGAAGGTGTTTTCTGCCAGATGATGGGGCTTGTCGCATTTTCGGTGTTTTCTCGGGCTCTGTAGTTTCCCGGTTCGATGGTGTCTCTACTTCCCGTCCTGTACAGGTTCTGCAAGCTCCTGTCGTGGACGGTTTTTTGGCCAACGGTCAGGCACTACCGGGAAATCCGCAGCACGAACACTGAGTAAATCCTGGTACATGTCGGTTATCGTTGGCGGTTCTCTGGTTTGGATGGTTTTCAGCAGATCCAATCGTCCCGAAAGGCAGACTGGATCTGCTTGTAAATCATATTTTACATTATGTTTTAAATACTTTACTATATGTTGAAAATTACGTCAAGTACTGACAAGATCACCCCGTGATTGGCAAAGGCGATGAGAAACAATACCAGAAAAGGAAGGAAGAGGAAGTACCGGAGAATTTACTGGGTAGTTCCCGGTGGCAGGTAGGTGAAAATCTCTTCGACCGTCACCCCGAAGTACCGGGCAATTTTGAATGCAAGTTCCAGGGAGGGATCGTATTTTCCCTTTTCGATGGCAAGAATCGTCTGGCGGGAAACAGACAGGTCGTCTGCCAGTTTCTCCTGGGTGAGGTCATGCATCGCCCGGTATACCTTGATCTTATTCTTCATCGGTTTCCCACTCCCCGAGTTTCCGGGCGTAATAGAACCGGAACCCGACGTAGAGGAAGAGCATGAGTACAAGGAGGAAGAGCTGGAGGAACCCCACATTCCCCGCGAACAGGAACCCCTCGGAAGGTATCGTGCCGGAGGGCACGGAAGATCCCGGTCCCGAGGGATTTAAAAGCGGAGGGGGGTTTTCCCGGAAATGGCCCGGCCGATCAAATCCCCAGACAATACTCCCAAGGCTGATGACAAAGAACACGATCCAGAATATTTCCAGTGTCCGGAATGCTGATTTCTGACTTATCTGGACCATCCGCTCATCTTCATGCGGATCCTTCACCTCGCGCTTTATGATATAGAGGACAATTGCGCTCAGGACCACGGAAGCCTGAATGAAAATGGGTGTCTTATCCTGGATAACTGAAACCCAGAAAATCAAGACGTTGATAAGAGCAACTATCCCGCACACAATATAAAATGTATTCTTATTCATGGGTCATCCGTGTATTATCTTTTGGGCAACTAGGCTTTCAATTTTTCCTATCCCTGAAATGCAGATATTCTCTCCACCCGTCGGGGCTGAAATAGCTGGTTCCCGGAGAAACCGGGTCCCCCGTAGTTCATTCTCTGAATTGCGAACCCTAATATAATCCCAGAGTTCATTCTCTCTTATAATCTGGTGAGTATCTATGACAGATGAGGTTACGATTCCCAAGCCGGAGTTACCGGTTGATGTTCGTGCATTCCCCTGGTGGCTCATTCTCCTGTGGGGTATTCTTTCCATAATTATCGGTGTCATGTTTCTGACCACCCCGGCGATTACGACAGTGGTTTTCATCACCCTCCTTGGTGCGTTCTGGCTGGTGGGCGGTGTTTTTACGCTCGCAAGTCTTGTGTCTGACAAGAGCAACATGGGATGGAAAATCCTCATCGCGATCCTGAACATTCTTGTGGGGATTATCATTCTCGCGTACCCGCTGTATTCCACCCTGCTCCTCCTGGCATTCTTCATCATATTCCTGGGATTCTGGGCCTGCATCATCGGAGCACTTCACCTGTTCCAGGCCTTCACCATGAAGGATGCGGGGATGGGTGTTCTTGGGATTATAAGCCTGTTCTTTGGGATCCTGCTGCTTGCGTTTCCGCTTATCTCCATAGAACTTGTTCCTTTCGTTGCGGGTGCATTCGCATTTGTCCTTGGGATATGTGCGATAATCTTTGCATTCAGTGCAAGGAAGGCTCCGGAAGTTCCGGCTCCCTGAAACCTTTCCTTCTCTTTTGAATATCTGATCTCTCCTCTGGCGTTCGGCCGGGTACTCCCTGATGCATTCTTCGGTGACCTGGTGTCTCCCGTACCGGTTATTCTGTTCCGGCCGGGTTCTTCCGGAACGTTATCCTGCTCTGCCCGAAATAATTCCAGAAAAATCCCATGGCGATGGCAATTACCTTGGCCACGATATAGTTCAGGGAGAAAAATTCGACAGCGATTGTGAGTATCGCAAGATTCAGCCCGAGCCCCGTCAGGGAAATTATGGCAAAGAGGGAAAACTGCCGGAAATATTTCCTGTTCCTGTCGTGGAAATTAAGGTACTTGTTCAGGAGGTAACTCGCCAGCATCCCGGAGAGGTAGGATGTAGTCGCCGAACAGAGATACCAGACGTGGTAATGTTCGGTGAAGAGATACAGGAGACCGATATCTACGAACGAGGAAAATATGCCTATCAGAAAAAAACCGTAAAATTCTTTACGGGTGAAATCTGCGAGGATCTTCACGATAGCTGCACCTTCGGAACGATAATCTCCTGAACCGGAGATTTATCCGGAGCCGGCGGCCCCGGCGCAATCATAGAGCGATCCTGATGACTGTGCTCCTGACCCCGCAGCACTGGTGACATTTGTCCCGGATCCGTTTCCTCGGGACAGATCCACTGCGGTACAGTGGGCGCTCACCCAGCTGAAGATTTCACTGTTCCCGCCGCCCATGCCGCCTCCGCCACCGGATCCTCCGGTCTGGAAGAACCGGACCTTCCCGTCCCGGATGTATTCCTGGAGGGTAGTCACGTTCAGGATCTCATCGCTTCCTGAGAACCCGCCAAGCGACATGACCGGTTTTCCCGTCTCGATGATCAGGTTCGCCCCTGCCATACTGCTCGGGACGGCAAGTATCCAGGTCTCGTTCGTGGTGTGGGCAAGAAGGTATTCCGCAAGCTGTCTGGCAGAAGAATCTCCCCCGCCCATACCCATTCCCGGTGTCCCGCTGTTCATGGCAGAGCGTCCGGAGGTCTGGTTGCCTGAAAATCCTCCTGCTGCAGCCAGATCGAACGTGCCGGTTCCTGTTCCCGACCGGGTCATGGATGTACGGTCAGAGAC
>JBDKRP010000090.1:0-5910 GCA_039683275.1 Methanoregulaceae archaeon
CACCTCAGAAGAGCCCCGGCACGGAATGCCCTTTAAGATTAAGACCCGGATGTGTAGATGGATTGGCCATAACCCGTTTATTATACCGGGACCAATTGGAACAAATCGAGAAACTATAGTACTCCTACCAAAAAGATAACCGGAGGATCCATTTTGGCTCTCAATAATGTCACAACAATTCTGGCTGTTCTGATTATCTTAACGCTATCCGTAACTATCCTTCCCGCCCGGGGCTCAATTCCTCCCACGACCCCGGTGGCGGTCCCGGCCTGGTCCGATAATCTCGGGAACTCCAGTAACGTAATGGCAGCCTGTTCCGGGGATTGCAGTTTCATCGCTGCGGGCACCTGGAACAGCAACATCGTCAGGATGTACGACCGTACCGGAAAGATCCTCTGGACCTACCCGGCAGGAGATCTGTACGTAATGGATGTTGCGATTGCCGGGGACGGCGAGACCGTGGCGGCCGGGTTCTACAATGCCATTGAACCGAACCAGTTCGGCGGCGGTGAGATCGTCTGTTTCGACCGGAGCGGCGCTATTCTCTGGAGATATGGCACGAACGCGACCGTCCACCGGATTGCAGTCTCGGATAACGGGAGCAGGATTTTTGCCTCCGGGAATTCAGATGTGTATTTCTTTGACAGGAACGGGACTCTGCTCAACCGGACCACCACCGGAGGGGCGGTCTGGTCTGTTGCGCTGTCCGGGGACGGAACGCTCGGGGTCGCAGGAGCAGGATACCCCGGATCCGGATTCTACGCGATGCACCCGGACGGGACGGTCATCATGAAATATCCCACCGGTCCCCGGATCGGCGGTGTCGCGGTCTCCCGGGACGGTTCAGCGTTCGCTGCCGCGGATTACCAGACGCTGGATTTCTTTACCGGCAAAGGAACTTTTCTCTGGAATTTCACGAAACCCGCCCAGTATACCGGAATTGCCATTTCCTCCGATGGCGAATACCTGGCGGCATCTTCCCAGTATTCTGTCAGGTATCTCAACCGCACCGGCGATCTCCTCTGGACGCACCAGGATCCGGGGTACGTATGGGATGTGGCAGTTACCGGATCCGGCGATGCGGTTTTTGCCGGCGGGAACAGCGGGATTTTCCTGTTCGACCGGACGGGGCGTGCCCTCTGGAGCAATAACCAGTCTGCCGGAACGGTGTCGGCCGCACGGACCGGCGAATATTTTGCAGCCGGAACTTCATCGGAGATCCTGTTCTTCAACCGGGACGGTTCGGCGACTCTCCCTCCCGGACCGGTTTCCCCGCCAGGGACTGCTGCGGTCACACTGCCTGCACAACCGGAAACACCCGTGACTGCTTCATCGCCCCTTTCAGGAACCGAAATTCTGTCTGCACTGGGGTGCGCCTCCGGGATTTTCCTGCTCCGGAAAAAGCAGGGCCCGGGGTAAATCAAGGGAGCCGGAACCGCAACAGGCGGCTCGTCAGGATCCGGCCGGCCCCGCCAGGGCCCGTTCCCGTCAGCCGGAAAATCCGGGTCAGCCCCACCGGAGATCGCTGAAGGGACACTGCCCCGGGAGAGGGGAACAAATATCCTGCCGGGTAAGTATACCCGTACGAAGGTACAGCAATGCCGGTAACTGTCGAAGGAAAAATGGTAAACGGGCGCACGATAGTCCTGGACAGCCCGCATGCAAACGGACAGGAAGAAGTACTGGTCAGGCTCACCGGGAAATCCGGCCGTACGAAAATACCGGTCCCGGAACAGTTCGTCCTCGACATTACAGACCGGGATATCGAAGAGCTGTCGGGATGAAACCCGCAGATCTGACCGGCTCCGCCCGGGTCACTCTATGCATCGGGTCGCCAGACCCGGATTCGTGAAACCCGTTCAAAATCGCGATCAAATGTTGCAATCGTGGAAAGGGCATGTTCCTCCATGCAGGCCACATGGAGTGCGTCGTTGCTCAGGAGCCCGTACTCCTTCATGATTGCCAGCGACCGGACGAACGTCTTCTCAGAAATCCCAAGAATCTTCAGGTTCCGGATATTCCTGATATCCTCGATTAATGTCCGGGAAGTTTCCGTTTCACAGATATGCGTGGGATGTATTTTCAGAAAAGTGACTGCCTCCTCCAGAGGTATCCCGGCATCATTTACCACGGATGCGATGAGGAGACGGTGCAGCACTTCATTGAGAACAAGAACCGATGTTGTTCCATGAATCGTTCCCTCATGCACACTCTCCAGGAACCGGACGGACGACTCCGCTCTTCCCGAATTCTCAAAAATTATCGAGAGGAAGATATTTGCATCTATAAAAACAGTTGTGCCTTCCTCCAGGGAAACCGGCATCTACGCCTGCTCCAGGGACGGGTCAAAAATGATCCGACGGGCCAGATCCGGATTTTTGAATAGAATCTTCCCCCGCATCCTCTGAACCGGAGATTCTGTCTCATCCCCGTCATCCAGGGAGATATTGGAGTTGTTCCGGTTTACCGGGATGCAGGTCTCTGAAAGAACCGGACTTTTTCCTCTGGCACTCATGCTCAGGGTTGTATGGGTATCAGTGCCTAATGAATTCTGCGGTGATTCATACATCCGTCTGCGTCAGGTATACCCGGCGTCGGGCCAAGCCCCCTCGCCCGGTCGGGAGCCCCGTTGAGCGTAACATCCGTTCATTCCGGATACTTTCCTGATAAGCTCAATTGGTCATTGCGAAGAGCAGCGGCCGTGCCCGTCCGCAAAAAGAATAACCTCACGCTGACCGTGCCGACCGGATCGTACTTCCTTTCCTGCCCACAGAAACGATCAGGGAATTCCGGTCATTCAGCTTTTCAGGAGTCAGCGTCAGGATATCAGGAGCAATCCGGAATTTCCTGAAGTTCTCCCACTCCGCATCCTTCCTGCAGCGTGCCCGGGAAGATCAGTTTTCTTTGAAATTGAATTCCCGGGACGCACACGGCGTTCGCAAATTCTGCGATTTGCCTTGCATGGACCGGCAGGATTATAGGTGCATCAGGATAATTACAAGTACCAGGATCTGCCATGTCTCCGGCCGTCACCATCAACCGGGTCCTCGAAGAGATCGAGCAGCTCGATATCGATGATCGTATCTACATTCACCAGGTATTATCCAGCCGCCTCATTGAGACGGAACGTGCCCGTATTGCGGACCGGGTCCGGGAAGCGGAAAAGAATTATGCTGAAGGTAAAGTGCGGTCCGGTTCCGTTGACGATCTCATGAGCGAGCTGAATGATTAATCTCGTATGGGACGATAAATTCCGGTAAATTTTTAAAAAATGGAGCGTTCAGCATCCCGATCTTGTCTCCCCGTTCCGGGAGCGGCTGAACCTCTTTGTTACCGATCCGTTTCACCCATCGCTACGGGTACATTCCCTGAGCGGGGTTCTGAAAGGGTCGTGGGCGATGAAGATAACCTACGATCAGCGTCTTATTTTCCGGTTCATGGACGAGCCCCATACCATTGTGCTGCTTGTCGATATCGGGACACATGACCAGGTGTATTAATCCGGCCAAGGAACGAGCACGCGAACTCCGCTGAAGGCTGCCTCCCGTTCTTCAATAAATATTGTTAAACGAACTCTGTGGATCCGTGCGAAGAACAGCTGTTGTGCCCGTCCCTCCGCCCGTCCGCATCTCACCCCCTCTAGCCCCTTTGGGGAAATCCTTTTCATACCCGCTGCCCCACTATCTCTCAACCGAAATGGCTGAAGAGGACATCTACCAGCAGATACAGGCCCGGAAGGACGAGATTGACCGGCTTGCGAAGAGCTACGGCGCTTCCCATATCCGGATCTTCGGCTCGGTCGCCCGCCATACTGCTGACGCAGGGAGCGACATCGATTTCCTCGTGGATCTCGCACCCGAACGAACCCTCTTTGACCTTGGCGGGCTTGCGTATGACCTCAGCCTGCTCCTGGGCCGGAACGTCGATGTCTGCACACTCTCCCTGCTTCGTGAACCGATACGTGCACGGGTTCTTGCAGAGGCGGTTCCCTTATGAGAGACGACCGGCTTCGGCGTCATGAAGTTCTGTCCAGCCGCCTCATTGAAACAAAGCGTGCCCGGATTGCAGATCGGGTACGTGAGGCGGAACAGAATTACACTGAAGGAAACGTACGATCCGGTTCCGTAGAAGATCTCTTGGGCGAACTGAATGATTAAATTCGTCGGGATGATAAATTCCGCCGTAGGTTCGTGCTCACCGGGTCGCCGGACCGGAAACCGGGAAATACTCTACTCTCCTGAAAACGGATTGCAATATCCTGTTTACCGGTCAAATTGCGGATCACCGCTAGGCATATCTCATGGCATGGAGATAGTATGTCATGGAAGGTTCCCTGGATTACACCACTCATGCAAAGACCATGATGCAGGAGCGGCTTATCCAGGAAGCATGGATTACCAGCACAGTACAGGAACCAGACCTTGTGGAAGAGAGAAGGGACGACGAACGGCATTTCCTGAAGCAGATTCCCGAAAGCGGCGGGAAATTCCTCCGGGTCATCGTCAATCCTTCCGTATCTCCCATGCGAGTGATAACCGTGTTCTTTGACAGGAGGATGCAGAAATGAAAGTAACCGTTGACAAAGAGGCAGATGCACTCTACATGCGTCTTGCAGATACCCTCATTCACGATTCTGAGGAAGTGAGGCCTGGGGTTATTCTCGATTACGATGATGAGAACAATCTTGTCGGGATCGAGATTCTCCGGATATCGGAACGGGTGCCTTCGGCCAGCCTGAAATCCGTACTTGTTGAATCAGCATAACCCGAATAACCGTTGGATGTCCGGACCTCTTTTCAACCGGGAATATTTTCCAATCAAATTTCCTCGTTGACTGATCCCGCCGGTTATTCCCGGGACGGCTTAAAAATGTCCGACATCCTGAGATCCGGATTTTTGAGTGTTACCTTCCCCTGCATCCGCTGGACCGGGGATTTTGTCTCATCCCCATCGTCACGGGGGATATTGAAGTTGTTCCAGGATGCCGGTCTTTGAAGGAGCCGGACTTTTTGCTCAGGCACTCATGCTCTGGATAGGAGGGATATCTGGGCCGGATGAAGATTCTGCGATGATTCATACATCCGCCTGCATCAGGTATACCTTGTATCGGGCCGAGCCCACGCGGCTGGGGCGGCAGCCCCATTGAGCGTCCCGTCCCCGTTTTTCATTCCCCCACCAAAAAACATTGATAGTCCTGCAGGCAAACCAACCCTCAGCAAAACCGGAGAGAAAGGAAGTTGCACCATGCTCATAAAACACGCATCCGACGTACCCGCAGAGCCGATGAATAAACCCGGATTTTCCGGGATGACCGCCCGGTTCATGCTCACCGCAGGCGACGGCTGTCCCCGGTATGCACTCCGGCTCATGGAATGGACCGCTGGCGGCCAGACATCGTATCACCAGCATAAAGAAGAACACGAAATGTATGTCATCGAAGGGGAAGGAGTTGCCGTCGGGGACAACAAAAAAGAGGTGCCCATTCGTCCCGGTGACGCGCTCTATATCGCCCCGTGCGAATTTCACCAGATCAAAAATGTCGGGAACGTCACCCTGAGAATTATCTGCACCGTCCCGATCTTCCCGGGGATGGAAGGCAAGACAACAACCCCCTGCGAGTGACGGAGAACCGGATTCTCCACTCCCCTAAGTTCACAGATCACAAACATTTTGTTCATGGATCGTGAACATTTCGTTCACCCGGTAGGAACCCCGGCATATCCCAAAAAGATCAGAGGGAATTTGCAGCAATAATCGCAACAGCAAGAAGGCCAATCGACACGCTGAAACAGAGAACCCCCCATTTCGCCCAACAGTACCGACGGTCGATCATCCTATTCCGCGCCTCTTCGACTGACTCTATCACACCTGGGTTGAGGGTTTCTTTCTCCGGGTAATATCCCCAGATGA
>JBDKRP010000091.1:0-7055 GCA_039683275.1 Methanoregulaceae archaeon
AATCCCGACGAGGAAAATCAGGCGGGATCGTTTTGAACCGGGAATGACATTCATGAAATCACATTCCCGGGGGAAAATAAAATATCATCGCTTTTATTCCCCGGGTTTTGCGGTTTTCTCCGGTTCCGCCGGGGTACCGGGGTCACCCGGGAGGAGGAGCGGCCGTGCAAACCGGGTCGGGAGAAGCGCAAGGATGACACCGCTTACCGCAAGCGTGAGCCCGATCTCCGGAACGAGTTTCTGGATAAAACTCAGGTACATCGGCAGGAACGGCATCTGGATGCTCGCAGCATATATCGCCGTGTACACCGGGGCAATGACGACGATGTAATAGACGGGTATGCCCGCAATCCAGATAGCTACCCTCGTAAACCGGGGCCAGGGCCGGCCGGTACTCACCATCCATGCCAGGTAATACCAGGCACCCGCAAAGATCCCGCCAAGGATATGGGAAGGCAGGTTGCGTACCTGGGCATAATGACCTCCCTGGCAGATCCCGGCAATGATCCCGGCAACCGGACCGCCGAGCGCCCCGGCAAGAGTAACCGGGATCTCGCCGGGATCCAGGAGGAACCCGCCACCAACGGAAACGTAGTATCCTAAAAAGTAGAAAAGGAGGGCAACAATACCCATGATTATCCCGAGAACCACCTGGGGAACGGAAACCCGGAAGAGTGTTTTCAGGATCGCAGATGCGTCAGCCATTGTTCATCCTGTAACGGTTGGCTGAATACCAGATAACCGTTTGCGAATGCAGGGAGTGCTACGCTTCCTCCCGTTCCCGGTCTCCCCGGCCTTTCAGCCAGTCGCCAAGAGGTTTTTCCTCGACCATGATACGATAGCCGGTGATCAGGAGAACGAGGATGAGGGGACCTAAGACAAACCCTATCATTCCCATCGTGAGAATCCCCCCGAAGAATCCTACCAGCATCACGAGAGGATGGATCTGTACCCGCCGCCCGGTAAGGACGGGCCGTATGAAGATCTCGGGAGCAAGCGCGACAACCGGGTACCCGATAAGGAGCAGGATAAAAAATGCATGCATATCCCCGACCGCAAGGGAGTACCCGCCAAGGTAAATCATGGTCACGGACGCCCCGAGAACCGGTACCAGTTCGCACAGGAAGGTCAGGAACGAATAAAAGAGGACGTTCCCGTATCCCAGGAACATGAAGAACGGGATGGAAATTGCAAATGTCACGAGCGCCATAATGATGTGGACGACGAAGATCGCGTGGAGTGCATCGCTGGAAGTTGAAGACAGGCGCCCGATGGGGCTGATAAGGTTTCCCGGAAGGACTGCCATAATTTTGCCCTGGATCTGTTCCCCTTTCCAGAGAAAGAGAGTGAGACTTGCAAAGAACGTGAAAACTTTCAGGAGAAGGATCATCGAACCCTGCGAGATCCGCATCCAGTAATCTCCGAGAAGACGCTGGGAAGAATCTATCCAGTCCGAGATCTGCCTCCCTTCAACCGGAATACCATATTTCGTGAAATCGGTTGCCGGAGCCATGACCCAGCCCTGGATAGCGTGAATCTGCTCTCTGAGGAGCGCGCTGTTCGCCGAGAGAATGCTTACCGACCCAAGGACCGTCAGGACGAGCGCTGTAAAGAGAATGAGACTGATGAGGGTGGCTGCAAAGGACGGGCGCATGTACCGGGTGAAGAAGCGCTGGGCAGGGATGGCGACGACTGCAACCAGCAGGCCGAGGAGGACCATGTCCAGCACTTCCCAGAATGCTATCCCCGCGATTATCGCAAGCAGGATAACTACAGAGATCATCGGGATCGGGAACTGGTCCTTCGCCATGTTACAGTAGTATCGGATCCGGTAGCATTTCAAAAGCGCGGCAACGATTTCAGACAGCGATGGAAAAACGAAAGATGGGAAGTTTCCTGTTGTTCTAGCGATCCGACCGGGTCGGATCACGGGTCAGGTCGTCGACATCGTAAAATTTCCCGATCTTCCGCTTTCCTTTGGAATCGGACATCCTGTCTGCTCCCATGACCGAGTCTCCCCGGGGAACAGATGGATCCTGGCCGCCATATTCCGGTTTTTCCGGAAATTCCTCTTCATCGTCCTCCGGGAAGTATTCGGTCTTCACCCCCATCCGCTTCCGGTTTCCCTCTTCAGGGAAAGCATCCGGAGAGACCTGTGCGCCAAGCCCCGGCTCCCCGGAAAACCGCTCGGTTTTTGTCCCGGTCCTCTGCGGGGTGTCGGTCTCAGCTTTGCTGTCCCGGGCTACCCGCACTCCCAAAGACGATTCTTCCCGGAACCGGGTCGTTCTTGTTTCGGCAGGGAGAGGCTTTTTCTTTGCAGGGGTCCGTACCGCAGAGGAGTGAGAGGTATCGAGCTTCCGTTCCCGACCCAGGTTCGTGAAGCGATCTACGCCCATAAGATCGGAATCAGAAATACGGGTAATTCCCCTGCCACCGGCCCTGCGTTCGCTCTCCGTCAGTTCGCGGGGGGGCGGCTGTGCCCGGGGCGGGACTTCGATACGGCGTACTTCTTCCTGGCGCGAACGGGTTTCAGCACGGCGGACCCGTACGGGGGGCGGGGGCGGCGGCTCGGGGATTGGTTCGTACTGCTCCTCTTCTTCGTACGATACGTACCGTGGTTCCGGCTCCTCATACACGGGTTCTTCGGGTTCCGGTTCCTCCGGTTCCCATGCATGAGCGGGTTCCTCGTCGCTTTCCCAGATATCCGGTTCTGCCTTTTCATGAGCAGGTTTCACATTCTTCGCCGGCTCAGGGTTCTGAAGGTCGTCTTCCCAGGCGGGTTCCTCTTCCCAGATATCCGGTTCCGGTTTCTTCTCGCCAAGAAGTTCCGGATCCGGGCCTGCCCTTGCAAGGGCCGGTTCACCCCGGTACACCGGTTTTCTCCGGGCTTTTGGCGTGGGATCGATATCCAGGAGCCGGAACTCTTCCTGTTCCTCTTTGGTGATCAGTTTGATTTTCGACCGGACCGGCTTTGTTTTCGGGGGCTCGGGCTGGGGAGTCACCCCGGCATCCGCACCGGGAGTCTGGACGCCGGGAACCGCCGGGACCGCTGTTCCAGGTGCTGCAACCGGGGCAGACACGGGAGCAGCAGGGATTGGTGCAGCAGGTCCCACGGAAGGTACCGCAGCCAGCGGAGTTCCCGGAGCCGGAGGTACTCGCGGTACCGGTTCCGTTCCGGGAGATGCCGCCAAAGGATTACCGGGAACTTGCGGGGCCGGGGGTTGACCTGCAACCTGCTCCCCGACGGGCAGGGCCGGGGAAACCGGATCCGGAACAGGTTCCCGGGGAGATTGCGGGGCAGGAACCGGGTCCGGAACCTGCGGGGAAGATATTACCGGCCAGGCAACCGGGAATTGAACGGGAGCCGCTTCCGGAACCTGCACCTGAGCGGGTTCCGACGGTCCGGAAGAATTTCCCGGGCCGGTTTGCGGGGAGGGGACCGGAACCTGCTCAGGGGACGGGGAAGATACCGTGATTACCGGAACTACGGGGATTCCTTCCGCAGCCTGCGTATCGGAGGGCCGGGTTCCCGTAACCGGTTGTACCGGAGGAACAGGGGACACCTGTTCCGGGTTACTTTGAGGTGAGGCTTGCAGAGCCTCAGGAACTCCCGCTCCGGGGGGGACCGGATTCTGTTCCGGGGATTGTATTGGAGTATCGGGGGGATTCTGTGATTCAGGGAGTTCCACTTTTGGTTTCCGGATCTTTTTCGTGAGAGATCCGAGAACATTAAGTCGGAATGCCATCATCACATTTTCGGGAGATGAGATATTAACGGTTTGGATTGAGGGAATTTTTCGTCAGAAAACCCGGGCCGCCACCATGCTCATTAATAGGATAGCAGAGAGAAACCGGATACTAAGATCCAAACGATCTGCGGGAAGCCTCACGGGAGAGCATCCTTCCGCAGGAGTACGGGACCCCGGAATATGGACACCATTACTGCACCTGAAACCCCGAATCCGACGGGACATCCCAACCGGAGCATCATCCTCGTTATTGTCCTGATGGGTGTTGCAATGGGAGTCCTTGACGGGATAATGGTCTCGATTGCCCTCCCGACAATAACGGCGTACTTCAATGCGGGCGTCACGCAGTCGCAGTGGATAGTCACGGCGTACCTGGTAACGGAAACAAGTCTTCTCCTGATATTCGGGAGGATTGCAGATTATACCGGGAAAAACCGGCTCTTCCTTGCAGGGTTCATCATCTTCACGGCAAGTTCGCTCGCCTGCGGCCTCGCGGCTTCCCTTCCCGAACTTATTCTCTACCGTATCCTCCAGGCAGCAGGGGCGGCGATGGTATTCTCCATCAGCAGCGCAATCCTTTTTGAAGTTTTTCCCAAGCATGAGCAGGGTCAGGCCATGGGGTACATTGGTGCGACCATTGCCGCAGCGAGCATTGCATCCCCCATGCTGGGGGGATTCATAACGGACGCTTTCGGGTGGGAATATATTTTTCTTATCAACGTCCCGATCGGGGCGATTCTCCTGATCCTTGCATTCCGGTATATGAAATGGGAAAAAGTCCCGGTTCCCGGCGGTCTTTCCATGGACTGGGCGGGTGCCGGAACCATGGTGATTGCACTTGTCGCTTTCATCCTCCTCCTGGGGAAACTTGCAACCGATCTCACCATGAGCGGTACGGCACTCCTGTATGCAATCATTTCGATCCTGTCATCCGTTTCATTTTTTGTCATAGAGAGCAGGCATCCGCGTCCTCTCCTTGACCTCTCGGTCCTGAAAGTCCGGAGATTCGTATTCCCGAGCTTTGCAATGTTCCTCCTGTTTTCAGCATTCTTTATGATGAACCTCCTCGGGCCGTTTTACCTGGAAATCGTAATGGGCCTCTCCCCAATCCAGGTCGGGCTGGTCTTCCTCCTGGCCCCGGTTATCCTTGTCATCGCATCCCCCATTACCGGCTGGCTCTATGACCGGTACGAATCCCGACATTTCTCGACGTTCGGGATCTTCCTCTCGGGGGTTTCCTTTATTTTCATGAGTGTCGCTGCGTTTTCCCGGAGCCTCACCCTGATAATATTCAGTTTCATCCCCCTTGCTATCGGCGGCGCACTCTTCACGAGTCCCAATAACACCGAGATCATGCAAAGTCTCCCCGAAGAGAAATCCGGCGTCGCTTCCAGTTTGTCGGCAACGATAAAAGATCTCGCAATGACCCTGGGGGTCTCCCTATCCAGTATCCTTCTCACCTACCAGCTGCACGCAAGCGGGTATTTCGGGCCGGTGACGTCTGCCACCCCGGAACTATTCTCCTGTGCAGTCGGGATAATTATTGTTATAGCTGCGGTTCTCTGTTTCATCGGGACAGGCTTTTGTCTCGTGACGACATCCGATAAAGAGACCTGACCCGTGCATTCCCGTTTGCAGGGAGAGGGAGTATCCCTGCCCCCGGGGGGTTTCCGGTGAATGGGGGGGTAGCGTTTGAATCAGTTCTCCCGATTGTCATTCGCATCGCCTCACTGCGCCGGATTCACCGGATTGTCTCCGGGCGGTCTTCCCGTTTATTTTAAGAGAGGATGCTCCCGGTCTTCTTCCGGTCACCTTTCGCCGGCCATGTCCCGGCCCGGGGCCGTACCGGCGGAGAAATAATCCCGGATCCTATGCCCCGGACCTGTGGTGGAATTTTATTTCTACCCCACAATCAAAAGAAAGCTGTTATTACCGTAGGGCAGAAAATACCTTCTCTGGCCTGGCTATTTCCCATATCCCGGCCGGCCTGCGTTATCGCAGGTATGACCTATTTAAGGTGTATTGCATGAATCTTCGACAACCAAATGCTAACGAAGCCACTGGCACGGCAAACCGGTCACGGAATGTAGCTCCGATGTCCGGCATCTGCACCCGGTGTCTTGACGGATGCAAAGGGAGCTGCGAAAGCTGGCTCGCCTCATTCCGGGGACGCGAAGTCCTGTACCCGGGACCCTTTGGCGAGATCCCGGCCGGAGCAGACAAGAACTATCCTATCGATTACTCCCACCTCAACATCCAGGGCTATGCCGTAGGCGCCCGGGGTCTTCCTGAGGGAACCGATATCGGACCGGATACAGCCGTCTTCTCAACGGTGAGTACCGAGACCGAGTACGGGTGGAGCA
Source organism: Methanoregulaceae archaeon (assembly GCA_039683275.1). Classification (GTDB taxonomy): domain Archaea; phylum Halobacteriota; class Methanomicrobia; order Methanomicrobiales; family Methanospirillaceae; genus JBDKRP01. The sequence goes on from JBDKRP010000091.1 coordinate 6,113, forward strand.
AAAAGGTCCGGATGAAAGTTCCGATTTTCACGGGAGCCCTTGGATCAACGGACATTGCACGGATCAACTGGGAGCATTTCGCGATTGGTGCGGCAATTGCCGGGATCACGCTTGTCTGCGGGGAGAATGTCTGCGGAGTCGATCCCGATCTCCAGCTGGACAGCAAAGGAAAGGTAACGAATTCCCCCGAAATGGATCGCAGGATTACGACCTACAAGAAATTCCACGAAGGGTTCGGGGAAATCCTTGTCCAGATGAATGTTGAAGACACCCGGCTTGGAACCGCGGAGTACGTCGCAGCAAAACACAACCTGGACACCATCGAACTGAAATGGGGCCAGGGTGCAAAGTGCATCGGCGGGGAGATCAAGGTCCGTTCGCTCGAACGTGCCATTGAACTCAAGAAACGCGGATACATCGTTCTCCCGGATCCGACCCTGAAGGAAAACCAGGCGGCATTCAAGGCCGGCGCAATCAAGGAATTCGAGCGCCACTCCCGTCTCGGCTTTGTGACGAAAGAAGGCTTCCTCGAAGAGATCGACCGCCTGCGGGACATTGGATTCAAGCGGGTTACCCTTAAGACCGGTGCGTACTCCATGGTTGAGCTCGCAATGGCGCTGCGCTACTCTTCGGAAGCGAAGATAGACCTCTTAACCATCGACGGTGCCCCCGGTGGAACCGGCATGAGCCCCTGGCCCATGATGAACGAATGGGGTATCCCGACTTTCTACTTACAGGCTCTCACGTACGACTTTGCCCAGAAGCTCGAAAAGAAGGGCATGCGGGTCCCGGACCTTGCGATGGCCGGTGGATTCTCGGATGAACCGGGTGTATTCAAGGCGCTCGCCATGGGAAGCCCGTACTTCAGGGCCGTCTGCATGGGCCGCGGACTTATGATCCCCGGCATGGTTGGGAAGAACATCGCAAAGTGGCTGAAAGAAGG
>JBDKRP010000092.1:0-18471 GCA_039683275.1 Methanoregulaceae archaeon
CGAAAGGTGGGACACGGGAGATCGGGGATATCATGCTCACCCGGTACGCCTGCTACCTCATCGCCCAGAACGGCGATCCCCGAAAAGAAGAGATTGCATTTGCCCAGAGTTATTTCGCCGTCCAGACCCGAAAACAGGAGATTATCGAAGAACATATCCGGCTTTCTGAACGGCTGAAAGCCCGAAAACGATTGAAAGATTCGGAAGCGGAACTGTCACGGAACATTTACGAACGGGGGGTGGATGAATCCGGCTTTGCCCGTATCCGGAGCAAAGGAGATATGGCACTCTTTGGTGGTTATACAACCCGTGCTATGAAAGATCAGTTGAAAATCCCCGATAACAGACCGCTCGCAGACTTTCTCCCGGCAGTCACCATAACTGCCAAGAATCTTGCAACTGAGATTACGAATTACACGGTCACAAAAGAGGATCTTCACGGTGAAGATCCTATCACCGATGAGCATGTCCGGAATAACAAGGATGTACGTAGTCTGCTCCTTAAACGAGGTATCCAACCTGAAACACTCCCTGCGGAAGAAGACCTTAAAAAACTTGAACGAAGAGTGCGGGATCAGGAAAAGCACCTCCCGGATCAAGCCGGGAAGATTACGTACTCCAAAGAACACAAGAAAGCGGGGACACACAGCCATGAATGAGATGAAGACCTCCTTTCATGAATACAGAACCGCATTCTTCTCCTTCAGTCCAATCAACTTCACCGACCTCGCAGGCAAAGCCCGGCATGACAAGATGGTTTCCCTCGTCACGCAGATGCCGGACCTGAACAGGAAGGGGCAGGACGCCAAGATCGATCACGAGAAAACGCTGTTCCAGAGGCAGATCGAGGCAACGGATGCGGCGATTGACAAACTGGTGTACGAACTCTACGGGCTGACACCGGAAGAGATTGCGATTGTTGAAGGGACAAATACTAATGACGAAAAAGACACGCCCAACAATTAGCGAACCGCCAGAAAATGCAGCGAGGATGCTTGCGATGGCAAAAAGTGATCTTAGTGTTGCACAAGTTGGTAAATTAACTGACGACACCAAATACGAGACACTCTGTACTCAATGCCAACAAGCTGCAGAAAAAGCTCTAAAAGCCCTTTTGATTTTGAAGGTGGGGATTACCTGTCCCTTGATGACCAAGCATATACCCACGCTCTGGGAAAGGCCAAGGCAATTGTATTATGGGTCGAACAACAAATTCAGAAGAAATGACACATTTGGTACAGGCATAGTGATAGCAAAATGACACCTTCACCCCGCATGGCCGCCTTTTTATAATTCCCGCAATCCGACAGCAGTCTATGTCACACACCTGTGGCGAAAAACCCGGCAAAGGATCGTACAGCTGTCGAAAATGTGGGGAAACCCTCGTTCTGGATCAGAACTCCGATGCCCTGCCCCCCTGTCCCAGATGTAATGCCTGCAGCTGGGATAAAAATTAATTTTCCGCGATATTTTACCAAGCGAGTCGTCTGGCTGATGGACGAGAAGTGAAGATCACCATGACCCTTGACCGGCTCCTCAAAGAGATCGAAACCCGGGAACTTGAATTCAAGGAAAGGCCTAATCCCGCACTCTTCAAGACATTGTCGGCATTTTCCAACACCACCGGAGGAGTAGTGTTCGTTGGCGTATCTGACAAAAAAGAGATTGTTGGGTACCGCTGCTCGAATGCCGATCTCAAGGAGCTCTCCGACACCATCGTCAACAAACTGGCAATCCATCCCGTTATCGAACCTGTTGGGTGCGACGGAAAAACCGTTCTCCGTATCGATGTGAAAAAGAGTAAATTACCTGTCGAATACGAGGGCCGGTATTACACCCGGGTGGGAAACACAACACGGCTGATGGACACCGAAGAACTCAAAGAATTCCTTATTTCTGGCATCGAATGGGACAGCCTTCCCTCGCAGCGCGGACTTGCGGATATTGACGAGGAAACCGTCAGGCTCTTCGTGCGTCAGGCAAAAAATGCCGGGCGGCTCCCCGGCGCTGACGAGGGCGAACCGGTTGCCGCGATACTCACGCGGCTCGGGCTCATGAACGGGGAGCAACTGACCAACGCGGCCTTCCTGCTGTTCGGGAAAAAGCAGGAGCCCTACCTGTCGGATGCAGTGCTCCGTATCGGCAGGTTCAAAGACGGGGCAACCATTGTTGGTGACCGCTGGATTGCGGGGAATCTTTTCCACCAGTTCATCGAAGGGGAAGAAACACTTCGGAATTTTATCAATGTGCACTATGAAATTACCGGTGAAACGCCGGAGCGTAAGGAGCACTGGGACTATCCCCTCCCTGCTCTTCGCGAAGCCCTCATGAATGCACTTGTTCACCGGGATTATTTCAAACAACACGAACAAATCCTCATAAAAATTTATGACGATGCGATCTGGTTCCATAATCCCGGCGGTCTGCCAAAGGGGCTGTCAATCGAACAGCTGAAGGCAAAGCCTCAGTCAATTCCACGAAATCCGCTGATCGCAAGGATCTTCTATCTCGCAGGATACATTGAGCGGTACGGTTCCGGCATCCAGAGGATACTCACATCGTTTGCGGATGCAGGCCTTCCTGAGCCGGAATTCCAGACCGATGCATGGGGTTTGACCCTGACGATGCAGAAGGATATCTTTACGGAGGAATATCTCTTGCAGATGGGATTGAACGAGCGGCAACTTCTGGCCATTCCCCCTCTAAGGAAACAAGGGAGCATTTCCAAACGCGAATACCAGGATCTTGTTTCGGTCTCTACACGAACAGCTCTCTACGATCTGACGGCTTTGGTTAACAAAGGTGTTCTTGTCCGGATTGGTACCGGCAAATCCTCCCGATATTCCTTTTCATCCAAACCGAAGAACGCACAAACAGGAACCACGTGATGGAAATCCCTGATGTATAAGGCATTGCGCGCATTGCGCGAAAATTGCGCGAATCTTCTCGCAAATACGAAACGAGAGAATGAATCGATATCGACGCACCGGATGAAAAACATCATTGGTACTCGTGCAAATTGTATGCAATCTGAAATCCCTATCATCAACTTTGCCCGACCCCGCAGACAAAGCCCGCCACGACAAGATGATCTCCCTCGTCACGCAGATGCCGGACCTGAACAGGAAGGTGCAGGACGCGAAAATCTATCACGAGAAAACGCTGGTCCAGAGGCAGATCGAGGCGACGGATGCGGCGATTGACAAACTGGTGTACGAACTCTACGGGCTGACAGAAAAGGAGATCCGGGTGGTGGAAGGATAATGAGGGGTTGCCAAGCACCGGGAATATTCCAGGTATCCGGATATATCTTTCACTCCACACGGACCATTCCTTTATATGGTGACGTAGAGGGATAATCCCAGGATAGATTATGCATCTCCTTATTGATACCAATATTTTCATTTACCGGGAAGATGACTGCGTTATTTCCCAGAATGTCCGGGATTTGTTTGCCCTGCTTAAGGAGATACCAGTCGGTGTCTTCATTCACCCCTCCTCGGTTGCTGACATCCAAAGGGATGGGGATACACACAGACGCGAGGTCATGCTCTCAAAAATCGGTATGTACCGGCAACTGCTGAATCCTCCAGTTGCCTCACGGGATGTTGATTTCCTACAAATAATAGGCACGTCTACTTCGCCACAGGACCGTGTGGATAACGAAATTCTCTATGCAATTGTCCGGGGAGCTTCGGATTTTCTCCTGACCGAAGACGCAGGAATCCATAAGAAAGCTTTTGCAGTGGGAATAAGTGACCGGGTTCTCCATATTGACGATGCCATACTGTTCTTCCGTTCATTCACCCCAAGAAAAGAGAGAATACCTTCTCCGCCGGGACTGAAAGATGATTTTATGTATAATCTCGATCTGCGGGATCCCATTTTCGACAGCCTGAAACGTGATTATCGAGAATTCGAACATTGGTTTGAAAAGAAAGCACGCGAACACCGTAAATGCCATGTCAGTTATCGCCCTGACGGTCTGATTGGTTCCCTGCTCATCTACAAATTCGAGAACGAACCGATCGATATGAATCCCCCGCTGCCACAGAAAAAGCGGATGAAGATTGCTACACTCAAGGTCACCCATGTCGGAAATAAAATCGGAGAACTCCTCCTGAAGATTTCCTTTGATCTTGCAATCAGTGAAGACTGCGATGAAATTTATCTGACACATTTCACGGAGGAAAACGACCGGCTGGTCGAACTTATTGGTGAATATGGATTTGCAAAAGCCGGAGTGAATTCCCGTGGTGAAGAGATATTTCTAAAGAAACTCATCTCTGGCACGGATAACACAGTCGGGTTGTCGCCGATTGGAATTCTCAAACGATTCTATCCAACTTTTTATGATGGGACCTCCGTGAAAAAATGGATTATTCCCATCCAGCCGGAATTCCACGCCCGCCTTTTTACGGATTACGGACGGCGTCAGACAACACTCTATGAGCATGCCGGGGAGTTCATTATCGAAGGAAATGCTATACGGAAAGCCTACCTCACGCATTCGAAAATACGACAACTCAAACCCGGGGATATTGTGTTGTTTTACCGGTCAGCGGATGACCAATCGATAACGTCACTCGGTGTTATTGAAGAGGTCAGGACCGGGTTGACAGAAACTGAAGATATTATCCGGTCTGTTGGGAAACGGACTGTCTATTCCCCCGCTGAGATCGATGCTAGTCCAAAACCGCTGACGGTAATTCTCTTCCGTCATCTTTTCCATGTAAAAAATCCCCTCAAATTCACCGAATTACTGGAATCCGGGATTCTAAACGGCCCTCCGCAATCCATAATGCAGATAAGCAATGAGGACTATATCGTCATAAAGAGCATCGGTGGAATTGATGGACGTTTTACTGTCAATTAAACCAAAATATGTCCAGTCAATCATGAACGGTGAGAAACAATATGAGTTCCGGAAATCGATTTTCAGAAATCGAACCGTGAACCGGGTTTTTGTCTATTCATCGGCACCAATTCAGAGGATTGTTGCACTCTTTGAGATTAGTACCATCCTTGAAGATCACCCGGTTAGATTATGGGACAAAGTAAAATCACATGCAGGTATTGATGATAAGGAATTCTTTTCGTATTTTGCCGGAAAATCTCGGGGATATGCAATTGGAATCGAGAACCTTATTGAGTTTGATACTCCTGTCAATCCCAAAGAAATATTTCCCGGGTTCGTGCCTCCGCAATCGTATTATTATATCCATGAGTCTGATACATCAGCCACAATAATGAAGGATATCTGGGGATAATCGGGAATATTGAATTATTTGAGCGCCCGAACATTGCATCAGATCCAGCAGGAAGGACTCGACGTGCTGGTTGAGAAACCCGGTCCAGACGATGCTATCAGGTTCCTCCAGATCTATGAAACCGGCAGCGGTGACTGGACAAATGACCGGAAAAAAATCCTCGAAAAGGATCCGGATACACTTATCAAAAGCATCATGGCACGAAGAAAAAAAGTCACGGCTCCATGAATAGTTCTGGGGGTTCGTGTGTGAGGCCGCTCCTCCCGGGCGGGTTCGCGTACTCGTCCCTCCGCCCGCTTACGAGCAGGGAGTTGTGCCGGGATCTCTCTTACAGGGTTATACAATAATTCTGAAATCCCGCCAGACTTATGTTTGCTGATGGGCGCTGGGACGGGAACGGCCACCATCTCCCGCCCTGTCCATTGCAGGCCGGAAATAATTCCAGCAAATTTTTTCCGTTTCATGTTTTATCCTTGGAGTTTCACGCAAAAGAACTCTCGTCCAAAAAATATTTATTTAATAATATTATTTATCCTTACCCGGGAACTCTCATGATAACGGACCCTGGAGAAAGCATAATCATCGTTTCCGATATCCATCTCGGTGGAGAGAACTCCAACAACAAAAAATTCTGCGAATTCCTCCGCTGGATCAATACGTTCCCGACCGCCCCCCTGAAAATCCGGTGTCCCGCAAACGGATCGGGAAAAACCGGGGAAAAGGAGATTTCGTTCACTCCGCTCTCAAAAATCATCCTTCTCGGTGATATACTGGATTTGTGGGACCCGAAAGACCAGGATCGGACGAATGTTGTCTGCCAGGCAATCGAACCATTTTCCATTCTCCATGATATGAAATGCGAGAAGATCTATGTCACGGGAAATCATGACGCTGATATCGGGGAAATTGCCCGTACGGGAGGGGCATTTGACTGGGGGGACGCCTGCCGGTTTACCATCTATCCGCGCCACTACCCGGAAACCGGGGAAAATGTCTCCGGTACGCGAAGAAACCAGGGAACGGAGATAAACAAAATACGGTATATTTTCCTCCACGGCCATCAGTTTGACGGTGAACAGGTCCCGTATATTATCAGTAAGATCATCAATACCCGTTTTGATCCCATCGGTTTCCTGGAAGACCTTGCCAATATTTCGATGAATAAACTGATGAAACCGCTGCAAACCGTTCTTATTTTTACGGTATGGGTTATTTTTGCGATGCTGCTGTTCGGGCCGCTGAACCTGTCGTTTCTTCAGGAAACGGGGGCGATCATCATGCTTGCCCTTGCTGCCCTTGCACTCCTTGCCTGCTTTCCCCGGGCCCGGGACGTATTATCCGACAGGAAGCCCCGGGTATGGGAACGACTTCTTATCGAGGGAATTTTCCTTGTCCCGGCAATCGGCCTCGTTGTCTATACTTTGATCCTGGTACTGTTTCCCGGAATCCTTCCTTCGTTCGGATCGCTCTTCCTTCCGGTTATCTTTTACGTTCTTACCTTCCTTCTGGCAATTTCCGTGATTCCGAAAGGATTCGCCTGGGTGAAGCGTGCCATATACTCGCTGTTCAAGGCGAAGGATAAAACAGTCAAAGAAGTATTGGAGGGGGGATATGTGGGATTCCGGGATACGCTTGCTGCGGATATAGTTATTTTCGGACATACCCACGTGGCAGGATACGGATACCAGAACGCGGATCGCTGGAATATTCCCGGTTTCCGGAATCCGAAAAAATTGTTTGTAAACACAGGTTGCTGGGTGCAGGAAAAGGACCGGCCGGTGAATACTTTTATTTATATAGATGCCTCCGGCCTGTACCTGCTTGAATGGCTGAACCCGGGTACAATTAACTGTCTCTTCCATTTCCCCCGGGAAGGTGTCAGCAGGCTCCGTACGGAATAGCCGGACACCTGTCTGGACCTTCCGGTACCCCCCTTTATATACCCAAAATCACCGTCGGAGAAAACGACCTCCTGAAAGGCCCCTTCCCGCCCCGATCCCAGGCCAGATCAGGGAAACTATCGATTCCAAAAACCGACCTCCTCAGAACGCTTCTATTTTGCGTGGATTTAGGGGATTTTAATCGCGTATTTTCAAAAAATAACCGATTAAAACAATATTTTCCGTCGGCGTCGACATCGTTTCCGATGGAACCCGATCCGGACCTGGAAAAAATGGCAATCCGGGCCCGTTGCGGGCTTATTTCAGGGGGTCCCGTTTTCGGGTTTTCAGATCGGGGAGGCGCTTTTTCAGGGCCTTCGCATAATAGGGATTGTAGTATCCTATCGATGCGCTGAACTCGATCTCCCCGATACCTCCCTCTACGACAACGAAGATCCTCCAGCCCCGTGTATTCCGGGTCCGGAGCCAGAACTCCCGGATAAAATGGGGGGGAACCGGGAGCTTACGCAGGCCGTCGAGATCGTCTTTGAAAAGATCGTCAATGAACTGATCGCTGTCCGGGTTGCTCCTGACCGACCGGACCTTCACTGCAATTGCGGCCCTGCTGCTGAAAAGAACCGCATCGTACGGAAGATCCGGATCCTGGTTCGCCAGCCAGCGGTACCCGAAACTACGGGCTGCATTTTCTGCATCTTCCAGAGCTTTTATTGGTTTCCTGCCCCGGACCATTCGTAACTGTTCGGCCTGAACCTTCAAAAGCTTCGCGGTACAGGTGCATTCTTCCGTGCCGGGTTTTCCGGTTTAACCAAAAACCCCCACAGTTACGCTTCTTCCTCGACATCAATAACCCGGTCGACAAAAGAAATCAGGTGTGAAAAAACATCAGGATCCAGTCCTTTCTCTACGGCAAGAAAAATTCCGGAAAAGTTCATCAGGCGCAGTTTGGTAGTGACAAAATGAATGAATCTGGTGATATTCTGGGAAGAGATATAGATCAGCATCGCATTGACCGAATCAAAAAGAAGAGACACCTTTTTCCCTTTGAGGCTGCTTAAGGCCACGGTCACCGCGATCCCGATATCGGTCAGGTTGCCGGGATTATTCACGAACCGGCAGTTGTTCACCGGCTCGTGGTCGTGGCCCATCGCATATTTCGTAACGGTATCGATGATGTAAACCTTGTCCATCGAAACGCCATTTTTTTCATAGGCCCGCTTCAGGGTATCGTAGGGCTGGTTCAGCGAAATAACGAGGACGTAATTGTCCCGTGAATGCAGCATCTTTATGAGATTGATATTTTCCTCCCGGATTTTTCCTGCAGATGCTACTATAAGGCAGATCTCCTGGTCCTGTATATCCTGCAGGGAAACAGCCACGGCGGTCACCTATTCCATGAGGAGCCGGCGGGACCCTTCCGATAACGCTCCGGCCTGCTCGGTTATGGTAGCGTTCAGTTCGATGAGATTTTTCCGGATCTGCTCCAGGTTCCTGATCTGGAGGGTTACCTGGAGCAGGATCTCGTCCTGCCCGGTCTCGTTCCCTTCGATGTCCTTCATAACCAGTGCGAGATTTTCTTCCACAACTTCGATGGGGGTCTTGAGACGCATCGCCGCTTCCTTGATGAATACCAGGAAACGATCCTTGCTCTCGTGCAACGCGATATCCGCTTTCACCCGGTCGGTTATGTCTATCAGCGTCTCGACAGCACCGATCACCTTCCCGGTTCTGCCTTTCACGGGGACTGCCGTAAAATACATCCATGACCCGTCTTTTCCCATAGCCGGGAAATATTCGACAGTCTCATACGCTCCTTCAAGAATATGCGATCTGCTGATGTTTCCCTTGTACCATTCGGGCAGTTTTTCAATATCGCCGTCAAGCAGGAGATCGGCAAGGAGCGGGCGCTTTTCCGGGTATACTGCCTTCCAGGAGTCGGTTGTCCCCACGACATCGGCTGCACGGATCCCGGTCTGTATTTCCATTGCATGGTTCCAGTACAGGACCCGGTGATCCGTATCGATCACGAACTGGAGAGCAGGGGAGCCGTTCAGGATTGCATCCAGCCGTACCTCAGTACGGAGAAGGGATCGCAGGGAAAAAAACGCGATGACTCCCGCACCGATACCTGCGAGAAGGATAATTATCAACAATACGTCCTGGATCCGCAGTCCCGGGAAATAGATGAGCATCACTATCTCCACGGCACCGGTAAATGCGAACATTGCCATCCCGACGAGAAGCGGAAGCAGATAGGGTGTCAGGAATTCCGGTTGTTCTTTCAGCAGGTTGCGCAACATGGTTTCTCCTTTCGCCGGGACAGGGAAAACCCTCGCAGGATCCAGGTAGGAAAGAAGTCCGCGTATCCGGCTGCAGATCTATGTTCCGGAATAGCGTTCAATTATAAAAATATATTTTTTTTTTGAATCCGCGAGGGAATCTCCGGAACAGGAACGCAGCGTGCAGGGAAGATACCGGCCGGTTGCCGGGAAACGGTACCTGCCCGGGATATTCCCGTACCTGTCGCAGGAGAAAGGAGGTTAACCCGGGTTACGGAGAAGCGCGATACTGCAGGAATTCCGGCCGCCCGGGAAAATTACAAAAAAGTTACGCGATCGGTTTTGCTTTCCCGATCTTCATCTTCGCAAGCTTTTCGATTGCCGCGAGATCGATTCCCGGCTGGGTCGTAAGTTTCCCTGCGGCAGCAGCACTCCGGACGAATCCCTGCCCGGTTTCGGTCCTCACGATCAGGGTCGTCATATTTTCAGGGCTCCCGACCGAGCCAGCCGAGATATCGGAATTGAGTGCGGTTAAGTCCGTGCAGTAGTGGCAGCCGCCCCGGACGCAGGTCTCGAGCTCTTTCAGGGCAATTGTTTTCGTCCCGCCTTCTGCGAGCTGGATATCCAGTTTGCCCCGGACGTCCAGTTTCCGGATCTGCCACGGCTCAATCTTCAGGTCCTTCACGAGTTTTCCTTCGACAAGAAGCCGGTAATCGAAAGTCTCGGTGCAGAAGAGCCCGATGACCAGCCGGATGGATTTCCCGAACGGCTGTACGAGATCGTTCTCGCTTGTCCGCATACGGTGGATGGCCTGGACGACGCAGGGAACACCCACAACCGCAATACGATTGTATTTCCGGTCGATCACCGCAGTCTTGAGTGAAGCGAGAAGGGGAACCCACCAGTTGTACCTGCTTCCCGCTTCGTGGATGAGCGCTTCCGATTTCGTGATCAGGGCGGCCTTTGGCTTCATGCTCCACCGGTCTTCGGCAACCGTCACGACAGCATCCACGAGACCGGCATCAAGGGCGTGCATCAGGATCGCGGTGACCGCTCCCCCGCTCTGCTTCCGGGGAATCTCGAACGCAGCCTTTCCCGCAAGGATCTCCCGGTACTTCCCCAGGGCCTCGTGGGTCTGGGGTACAACCCGTGGGCAGACATCGAAACACGCACCGCACCGGACCCCGTCGACCGCCTGCTTGCAGTACCCGTTGTTTTTCGGGCTCTGTCCGCTCTCCCCCTCAACGAAAAAGAGGGCGTCTGCAGGGCATACCGCAACACAGGCCCCGCAACCGGAGCAGGTTCCCTTGTCCCAGACTTCCTTTTTCAGGTCAAGATAACTTTTTTCTGCCATTGCACTCACTCCCAGCAGTATTTGTTCGCAAACGGCCGTGCACTTGCGGGCACAATCCGCGTATAGTCGGCTGCAAGCAGGGGGGCAGGATCGATACCGAATTTTTCAGCGAAATCCCTGATGAACGGTGCAATACGGTCCTTGTCCGCCTGCTGTGCGGGTTCGGCCTTTGCCCCGACCCCGAGATACCGGGGATCGACCGGCCCCCGGATAAAGATCTCGCCCCCGTGGATCCCGCTCCCTATGCCGCGTTCGGTCATGACCTGCCCGGGAATACCGATCCCGAGCACAATGAGAAGACCCCCTGCCATATATTCGCCAAGGAATGCCCGGGCAGTACTGCCCACGATCAGGATCGGGCGTTTCTCGTTGTACTGCTTCATGTGGATGCCGCCCCGGTACCCGATGGTGTCCCGGACATAGACCCTGCCGCCCCGCATGCTGTGGGCGGTCGCGTCACCGGCACTTCCCCTGATAACGAGCAGCCCGGCATCCATCGTGTTGCCCGGGGCGTGGTCCGCGTTCCCGTTCACGATACAGGTCGGCCCGCTCATGAACATGCAGAGATCCCCGCCGGCAACCCCGTTGACCGTGATGGTGACATTTCCTTTCAGGCCGTCTGCTATGAACCGCTGGCCGAGAACGTTATCCAGGACAATCTCGGTTGCGCCATCGGCAACAGCTTTCCGGATTTTCTGGTTCAGGGGCGTGTAGTGCATCATGTCTGCATCGATGGTAACCTTCTGCATTGTTCAGGCCCCCACCGGTTTCACATCAAGGACTTTCATCATCGGTTCGTCGAGCATGTATCCCCGGAGCCTGTCCCGGTTGCCCCGGAGGCTCTCGATGCTGTTGATACCGGCAGCGCCCATCAGCTCCGAAAGTTCCAGGGTCCAGGCGTGCAGGAGGTTTGCAACATGCTGGTACTCAACCTCCGGGTTGAGCCTGCGCACGAGTTCGGGTTTCTGGGTGGCAATACCCCAGGAGCACTGGCCCCGGTAACAGGTACCGCAGACCCGGCAGCCCATTGCAACGAGCGCCGCAGTCCCGATGTAGACTGCATCGGCACCGAGCATGACAGCCTTTGCAACGTCGGCACTTTCCCGGATGCCGCCGCTTGCGATGATCGAGATCTCGTTCCTGATTCCCTGCGACCGGAGTTTTGCATCCACACTTGCAATCGCCGCTTCAATCGGGATCCCGACATGGTCCCGGAAGACCCGGGGCGCTGCCCCGGTACCGCCCCGGAACCCGTCCAGGACGACGGCATCGGCACCGGTCCGTGCGATACCTGCTGCAATCGCAGCGGAATTGTGGACCGCTGCTATCTTCACAAAGACCGGTTTCTTCCACTCGGTCGCTTCCTTCAGGCTCCGCACGAGCTGCTTGAGATCCTCGATACTGTAGATGTCGTGGTGGGGAGCGGGGCTGATGGCATCGGTCCCCTCCGGGATCATCCGGGTGCAGGCGACGTCGGCACAGACTTTCTCGCCGGTCAGGTGACCGCCGATACCGGGTTTTGCACCCTGGCCGATCTTGATCTCGATTGCAGCTCCGCGTTCCAGGTAATTGATATCGACACCGAACCTTCCCGATGCGACCTGGACGATCATATGGTCCTGGTACGGGTACAGGGTCTGGTGGAGCCCGCCTTCCCCGGTTCCCATGAAGGTTCCGCTCACTTTGACGGCACGGGCAAGGGCCTGCTGGGCATTCAGGCTGATAGCCCCGTAACTCATGTGGCCGATCATGAGGGGCGTATCGAGCTTGAGGTTGGGCGCAAGCTTCGTGAGAAGGTCCACGTCTCCGTTGTCCCGTTGTGCGAGTTCGAGGCGGGACGGTTTCTTCCCGATATAGGTACGGAGCTCCATCGGCTCCCGCAAGGGATCGATGCTCGGGTTTGTCACCTGGCAGGCATCGAGAACCAGCTTGTCGAAGATGATCGGGTAGGGCTGGGCGTTTCCCATACCTGCAAGGATGATCTTCCCGGAACCTGCCTGCTTGAAGATTGCTTCCCTGACTTCCCGGGTCCAGACCGGATGGCTCCGGTAATCGCCGGGTTTTTCCTCGATGGAGATAGCGTCACGGGGACATTCCGAAAGGCACCGGTGGCAGGCTACGCATTGCCGGGAATTGATCCGGATTTTCCCGTCGTCCATCCGGAACACGCCATACCCGCAGTTCTCCACGCACCTCCCGCAGAGCATGCACCGCTCCGGATCGATGGTCACTTTGAACTTGAGGGGAGTGCTGCCGATGGTCATACCCGCACTCTCCCGATTACGGGCTCGCCGGCCCGGGGCATCCGGATGTTCTCCACATCCGGGTCCATCCTGCGGATTGCCGCTTCTTCGCTCGAGATATAGAGCCGGGCTCCGATGTCTCCCGTTACCAGGGGACGGAGCTTGATACGGTCCGTGAACCCGACAATAAAATCCGGGTTTGCGACTACGATTGCAAAGGGACCGTTCATCATGGCGGGTCCGTAGGTAAGGCGGAGGGCAAGGTTTAATGCCCGCTCTTTTTCGGGCATTTCATCGATCTCGTCCCAGAATGGCGGTGCGAGCGCCTGGACTGCAAGTTTTGTGGGGAGCTGGTGCTTGCGTACCAGGAGATCGATTAAGTACGCGACGACTTCCGTATCCGTGTACATCGTGCATTTGTACCCGAAGCTCTCGATATACCGCTGGTTTGTGCCGTACGAGGTGATCTCCCCGTTGTGCACGACGCTCCAGTTCAGGAGGTTGAAGGGATGGGCCCCGCCCCACCAGCCGGGCGTATTGGTCGGGTACCGGTTGTGGCCGAGCCAGATGTATCCCTTGTAATTCTGGATGCCGTAAAAATCTGCGACGTCCTCGGGCCAGCCGGATGCCTTGAAGACACCGAGGTTCTTTCCTGAGGAGAAGATGAGGGCGCCGTTCTTTGCAGAGTTGACTTTCATCACGATATGGGTGATGATATCCTCTTCCGGAGTCGGGCTCCTCGGCATCAGGGTCGGGTCGGGCCGGAAAAAATATCTCCAGGGAATATGGACCTTCCTGATATTGGGCTGCTCGTACGTGGGTATCTGCTCGCTGTGCTTGATGGTTCCCCACTGTTCGAGAATTGCATCCACCGCAGGCTTGTTCTCCCGGATATTATCAAAAAAGACATGGAGTGCATATTCATTCCTGAATTCGGGATAGATGCCGTACGCAACATAGCCGGCTCCTTCCCCGCTGCCCCGTTCGTCCATAAGGGAGAGGGCTTTTTTGATTCCGGATCCATCCATCAGCTGACGATCACGGTCAATCACACCAATTATACCACACATTGCAACCACAGATACGACGTAAATATTGCGATTCTAATCCCCTGTATCCGGTGAGGATGATGCAGGAAATGTTGGCGAAGTACGTATAAATAGAATTGGGTGGAATAACTGTTCCGTTATGGCTGCAGATGTTGTTTCCAACCTGCTTGAACGCATTGATGGCGACATGATCAAGTTCATCCGCCTCCAGTTCACTGATATCCAGGGTCAGCCGAAAAATGTGGCGATCCCGGTGAAACAGGCAGAAAAGGCACTTACTGAGGGGATCTGGTTCGATGGATCGTCCATCGAGGGATTCACCCGGATTGAGGAGTCCGATATGCTTCTCAAGCCGGATCCGTCCTCGTATGCAATTCTTCCCTGGAGACCTGCCGACGCCCGGGTTGCCCGGTTTGTCTGTGACGTATACACGTACGGCAACAAGCCCTTCGAGGGAGACCCCCGGTATATCCTGAGAAAGGCACTTGCAGAAGCCGCAAAGATGGGCTACACTTTCAACACGGGCCCTGAGCTTGAGTTTTTCCTTTTCAAGCTTATCGAGAATCTCCCCACCACGCAGTTCGTGGATCACGGCGGGTACTTCGATCTCGCACCCTCGGATGCAGCGGAGGATGTCCGCCGGGATATTGTCTTTGCACTCACCGACATGGGCTTTGAGATCGAGGCGTCCCACCACGAGGTTGCAGACAGCCAGCACGAGATCGATTTCAA
The DNA here is from genome assembly GCA_039683275.1 of Methanoregulaceae archaeon. GTDB lineage: Archaea > Halobacteriota > Methanomicrobia > Methanomicrobiales > Methanospirillaceae > JBDKRP01. Next base: position 14,826 of record JBDKRP010000092.1, read on the forward strand.
GTACGATAGTGCGCTCGGCACCGCTGACAAGGTAATCACCTTCAAGTTTGCGACAAAGACCATCGCCCTCAAGCGGGGACTTCACGCGACGTTCATGGCAAAGCCGATTGGCGGAATCAACGGGAGCGGTATGCACACCCATGCGTCCCTTTCAAAGAACGGGAAGAATGCATTCTATGATGCAAAGGCTCCCCGCCAGCTCAGCGACACTGCGATGTACTATATCGGCGGCCTCCTGAAACACGCAAAGGCAATCACCCGTATTGCAAACCCGACCATCAATTCCTACCGCAGGCTGGTCCCCGGTTACGAAGCTCCCTGTTACATTTCCTGGAGTGCGACGAACCGGTCGGCACTTATCCGTGTGCCGGCAGCCCGGGGCAACAGTACCCGTGCCGAGTTCCGGAGCCCGGACCCGATGTGCAACCCGTACCTCACCTTTGCAGCGATGCTGGCAGCAGGTCTCGACGGTATCAAGAACAAGATCGAGCCGCCCGAGAGCACGGATGTCAACATCTACCACCTCTCCGCTGCCGAGCGCAGGAAACTTGGCATCGAGATGCTGCCGGGAAGCCTCATGGAAGCCCAGGAGTACCTCATGAAAGATTCTATCCTGACGAAGATGCTGGGGCCGCACGTAATGGCAGGCCTCACTGAGATGGCCCAGGCAGAGACCGATGCCTTCCGGCTCACGGTCCACCCGTGGGAGATCGACCGGTACCTCGCAAAATACTAACCCCCTCTTTTTTATCGCTGAATTTTCCGCGAACCATATCCGGATTATTTGATCTTCAATAGGTTTTCCGAAGGATATCGTCTGTACCCGTACCCCCGGTTGGGGAAAAATAAGATTAAATTTAAATACCATAGAAAGCAACTTCTTACCTGCAATGGAGTACGGAACAGAACAGCATTCCGGTCCATGCCCGGACACAGGTATGAACACGGCGTATCGTGGCGATCGATTCTTTCCAGGAGAGAGCGCCCGGGCCGTGCATCCTTCCGGATCGGGTTCCCGTTCAGAAAGTGTTATCCGTTGTCCAAATGGATTCACGTTCATGGGAAACATGTCCCGGTACCGGATTCATGACGATTTGCCAGATGATCCCGCAGGATCAGGAATCAGGATCCTTCCCGTGATGGCATGGAATTCTGCGTACGCGGTGAAAAGCCGGGGGCAGGTTGCTTCCTCTTTGAGATCCGCTTTATCCGGTTAATTGGTTTGAAACAACATTTGAGGGAATGAAATGGCTATAGACACTGGAGCAACTGCTTGGATTCTTGCGGCAACGGCGCTTGTGATGATTATGACGCCGGGTGTCGGCTTCTTCTACGGGGGCCTCTGCCGGAAGAAAAATTTCATCTCGATGATCACCCTTTCGTTCTTTGCATTCGCACTCGTATCCGTCCAGTGGGTACTCTTCGGGTATTCGCTGGCATTCGGGGGGGATGTAGGGGGTTTCATCGGAAACCTGGATTTCGCCGGGTTGAATGGCGTAGGAATGGAACCCGGTTCGTACAGTACCGCAATACCCGGGCTCCTGTACATGGTCTTCCAGCTGGTATTCGCAACGGTTACGATGGCAATCGTAACATCGGGTATTGCCGAGCGTGTCAAGTTCAGCGCCTTCGTGATCTTCGCGCTGCTCTGGACTACCATCGTGTACGATCCGCTCGCTCACTGGGTCTGGGGAGGTGGATGGGCTGCGCAGTTCGGCTCCCTTGATTTTGCCGGTGGAACGGTCGTCCACATCAGTTCAGGTTTCGCTGCGCTTGCTCTGGCCCTGGTCATCGGTAAACGGAGCGGCTACGGCACCTATGCAATGGAACCCCACAACATCCCCATGACCATCCTGGGCGCAACGCTGCTCTGGTTTGGCTGGTTCGGGTTCAATGCGGGAAGTGCTGTTGCGGCGAACGGCCTCGCGGCAAGTGCATTCGTTACCACCAACACCGCTGCAGCGGCTGCAGCGCTCGCCTGGATGTTTGCAGCCTGGCTTCACACCGGTAAGCCCGGTTCGCTGGGTCTTGTCAGCGGTGCCGTTGCGGGACTCGTCGCAATCACACCTGCAGCCGGGTTCGTGACGCCGATGGCATCCATTGTAATCGGTGTCGTAGCCGGGCTTCTCTGCTACGGTGCGATGCTCTTTCGTCTCAGGAAAGGATTCGATGAGAGCCTGGACGCCTGGGCAGTGCACGGAATGGGCGGTCTCTGGGGTGCGCTCGCAACCGGTATCTTTGCGGCGGCAGCAGTCAACGGGTATTCGGGGCTTCTGGAAGGAAACGTCCACCAGTTCGTCGCAAATGCAGTCGGGGCGTTCTCAGCTCTCATCTATGCATTCGTCGTAACGTACATCCTGGCAGTCGTCATCGACAAAACGATCGGTCTTCGTGTAACGGAAGAGGAAGAATATGTCGGACTTGACATCTCCCAGCATGGAGAACGGGCCTGACCGGAATCTGACGGGAGAAGATACTCATGAAAATGATTAAAGCAATCATAAAACCCGAGCGGTTTGAATTCGTCAAAAAAGCTCTGGAAGAGAAAGGCTTCGTCAGCATGACTGTAAGCGAGGTCAAAGGGAGAGGAGAGCAGAAAGGAATCCAGCTCCAGTACCGCGGCGGTACGATGCTCGTAGATCTCCTGCCGAAAGTTTCCATTGAGATCGTGGTCAAGGAGAGCGACGCCGATACCGTAACGAAAACCATCATCGAGGCCGCAAAAACCGGTAAAATCGGCGACGGGAAAATCTTCATCCTGCCGGTGGAGAAATCAATCCGGATCCGGACGGGGGAAGTGGAGGCCTGATATGTAACGTGTCCGGTACATATCACCCTTCACACCAACCATCTTTCCCATTTTCCGTTCCGGGAAATGTCTGGAAACCACAAAAGCACCAAACAAACCACTTTTGGTACGGGGGGCCTTGCGCCCTCCGCTATTTTCACACGGCATACCAGTTATGTAGTTTGCCTGCCAACCAGTATCTGAAATTATGATTGCGTGGCTCAAGGAAAATTTTACTACCTACCATCCTACTGCGGCAATCGCCCTCAACGCCACGCGTCATATCAGTAAAATCGCCCGGAAAAAACTTTTTTCCGATGATATCGAGCCCATGCGGACTGCAGAGGGGCGCTGGTACGAAGCGATCATCTACGAAATGTTCCTGGAAATGGCCCTTCACTCGGACGAGATCCGCTATATCGCAAGGAAAGGTGCGGACGCTCCCCGGCAGAGAAACAACTTCCGTCTCGGGCAGAACGGTTTCTATTATTCACCCCAGGGGGATATCGTAGTCAGGGGAAACGGGCAGGATCTCGCTGAATTCGATCTCCTTCTTATCGATCACGAAGGCAGGGTCGCATTCGGGGAAGTTATCACGACCCCGACCGATCTCAAGGAATTCGAGGTGGAGATCCAGTACAAAAAACGGCTTCTCGGCTATCTCTTCAACCAGAAAACGACACCCTTTATCCTTGCGTCGTCCCTGGATCTCTCCAATTATACGGTCGTGCGGAGACTTATGAAATCTCCGGATAATGCGATTATCCATACCATCACCTGCGACCAGATAAAATCCAATCTCCGGCAGAACCGGAAGAAGATCCTGTACCGGAAACCGGCAAGCAGCCCGAAACTCAT
>JBDKRP010000093.1:0-26984 GCA_039683275.1 Methanoregulaceae archaeon
GCCCTGCGCCGGGCAATCGGACGGATGATGGACACACTGGATGAACACGAGATGGATCTCCTGATAGGGGTCCTGCAGAAAGTCAGGTAATTTTTTTTACCGGGGACTTTAGTTAGGTAAATTCGAACTAAATGAATGAGGAAACCATGCAACCAGAACGAGCTGACGATACAAAGGAACTAATGGTCCTGCCGCTCTTTGAGATCGTCGTGTACCCGGACAGCCGGACAAAATTCCCGGTCGACCGGGCCACCGGAGATCTTCTGCTCACCGGAATGGACGAAGGAGAGAGTGCACACGCAATCGGGCTTACGGTAAAAGGCGGCGTGCGGCCTTCAGAAGTGACAGCAGAATCGCTGTATAAGACCGGAAACCTCTTCCACATCCTGCATGTGCTTGCGGCAGATGACGGGTACCTGGTCTGCGCCCAGGTCGAAACAAGAGTGAAAGTCACCTCGCTCACGGAGAACGAAGGCAGGTTCTATGCAGCGTACCAACGGGTTCCGGACATACCGGATCTCGATGATGACCTGAAGGCCCGGATCCTTTCGGATATAAAAATCACCATCCGCGAGATCAGCAGCCGGTTTTCCGGGTCCGAACAATTCACCCGGCCGATTGAGAAGATGGAATCCATCGACCGGATCATGGGATTCGTCATGCCCTTCCTGCCGTTCAGCCTTGGAGAGAAACAGGCGCTCCTCGAGATGGTATCCGTCCGGGAGCGGTACATCACGTTCCTGGAGACCCTCATCCGGACCCGGGACGACATCAACATCCGTATCGAGATGGCAAAAAAAGTCACGGACCGGGTGACAAAGTCGAACCGCGAGGCGATGCTCCGGGAGCAGCTCCGGGTCATCCAGGAAGAGCTTAGCGAAAGCGAGGGAACTTCCGGTGACGCAGGATACCGGGAGCGGATAGAGAACTCGAAGATGCCGGATGATGTGCGTAAAAAGGCTCTTGCCGAGGTTAAAAAACTCGAGACCGGAGGCAGCCAGAACCATGAGAGTTCTGTCATCCGGAACTACCTCGACCTCCTGCTCGACCTTCCCTGGGTAACTGAGGGGAAAAAGAATATCGATATTGCAGAAGCCCGCCGCGTCCTCGAAAGCCACCACAATGGCCTTGAGAAGGTAAAAGAACGCATCGTCCAGCACCTCGCGGTGATGAAACTCCGTCAGGAGAAGCAGGGTTCGATCCTTCTCTTTGCAGGCCCGCCCGGAACCGGAAAGACGAGCCTCGGGAGGAGTATAGCAGAAGCCCTCGGCCGGAAGTACGTCCGGGTCAGCCTGGGCGGTGTCCGGGACGAAGCCGAGATCCGGGGGCACCGGAGAACCTATGTCGGGGCCCTGCCCGGGAGAATAATCCAGGGCATAAAAAAAGCCGGGACGAAAAACCCGGTCTTTATCCTGGACGAGATCGACAAGCTGGCGGTGTCGTACGCGGGAGATCCGGCAAGCGCCCTCTTAGAAGTCCTTGACCCGGAGCAGAACAACAGCTTCTCGGATCATTACCTGGAAGTCCCGTACGATCTCTCTGACGTGCTGTTCATAGCGACTGCGAACTCCCTTGCAACAATACCGGCACCGCTCCTCGACCGGATGGAACTCATCGAGATCTCGGGCTACACAAAGAGCGAGAAATTCGCGATAGCAAAAGACCACCTGATCCCCGAGACCCTGAAAGAGCACGGCCTTGATCCGGACAAACTCCGGGTGGAAGACGCGGCCCTGAAGGCGATCATCGAAAAGTACACCCGGGAGGCAGGAGTGCGCTGGCTGAAAAAACAGCTCGCAAAGACCGCACGGTATGTATCCGAGAAGATTGTCTCCGGAAGTGCCGACCTGCCGTTCGTAGTGACCATGGACAAGATTCCAGAAATCCTGGGGAAGGAACTGATCCGGCAGGAAGTGGTACGAAAGGAGCCGGTGCCCGGTGTCGTGACCGGCCTTGCCTGGACCCCGGTCGGGGGAGAGATCCTCTTCATCGAAGGGACGTTCATGCCCGGGACCGGGAAACTCACCCTCACCGGCCAGCTTGGTGACGTGATGAAGGAATCGGCGACGATATCCCTGAGCCTCATCAGGTCCCGGCTCGCGAACGCAGAGCCGGGGTTCAATTTCATCACGAGCGATATCCATATCCACGTACCCTCGGGGGCGACTCCTAAGGACGGCCCTTCGGCGGGAGTTACCATCTTCTCGGCACTCGCTTCCCTGATCACCGGGAAAACGGTCGATCCGAACCTTGCGATGACCGGTGAGATTACTCTCAGCGGCGCAGTGTTACCGGTCGGCGGGATCAAGGAGAAGGTCCTTGCCGCCCACCGTGCAGGAATCCGGAAAGTGATCCTGCCGAAAGAAAACGAGCGGGATCTTGAGGACGTACCTGAGGACGTCCGGGGCGAACTCGTTTTCGTACCTGTGGAAACTATCGAGGAAGTCCTGCGCGAGGCACTGGGTATCGGGCTGCCCCCCCGGACCCTCACGGTTTCCCCTGCCGGCAACAGTTTTGTTCCGGTACAGAACGCCTGAACCGGAGACTTGCTGGTTCCGCAACCATTATGTGGCAGGGGTTCCAGAGCAACCGCATATGAGGGATACCTCCGGTAATCCCGGACGCTGGAAACAACGCTTTGTCTTTCCCGGCCGGGATACTCCGGGAAGAGGCGTGATTGCATCCACGAAAACGCTTCCCTCTCTGCAGACCCGGATCGAACGGTCATTCCGACAGGGGTGTTTCCGGAAATGAATGTCCTGTACGGGAATATTCCTGGCCGGATAACCCGTCTCGATCGCTGGGTCGTGTGGCGCTATGAAGAGCGGAACGGGAAACTGACCAAACCGCCCTATGTTCCGGTGCCGGGAAAAACACGTCACGCCCTTGTCAATATCCCTTCCACATGGGGGACTTTTGAGCAGGCAAAAAACGCCGTATCGTCCGGGGGTTTTGACGGGATTGGTTTCGTCCTGGGCCAGGGAATATTCGGCATCGATTTCGATCATGCCACTGATGAAATGGTAAAAGAAGCGTTATCGCTTGGTTCCTATACGGAGTGGAGCCCGTCGGGTCATGGCGTGCATGTGATCGGACTTTCGGAACTTGTACTGAAAGGCAGGAAGAAGGGATCCGTTGAACTCTATATGCAGGGACGGTACTTTACGGTTACCGGGAACGTGGTGACCGGGTCGGCTCCGGATCTCCGCGAAATTTCCCCCGACCGGATGATGGAGTTTTTCGGGCGGCATTTTGATTCGGGACCAGTACCTGCCCGGGAAGAGGATGGCGGCTCTTAGACCGGGTAAAGGATGCGGCATTCGGATCCAGTCTTTTCACCCTTGTTTTCCGTTGCGGTTCAATCCATTACGGGGATAAAAATTGCCTGTCACCATGCCAACCAATAAATATTCCTCTCCCGAAACGGCTCTTTGCTATGCTGCTGGAGCGGATTGTTTCTGAGGGGCTTGCCCACAATTCGTATTTCATCGGGTCAGGTACCGAAGCCGCAGTCATCGATCCGAGGCGGGACTGCGACATATACAGCGATCTTGCAGAACGGAACGGGCTTTCCCTTACCCATATCTTCGAGACGCACCGGAACGAAGATTATGCTGTCGGATCCTGCGAACTTGCAGCACGGACCGGTGCGGAAATCTTCCACGGGGCCGGACTCCCGTTCCAGTACGGCACTCCTGCCCGCGAGGGTGATCGGTTCCGGCTCGGGTCTCTCGAAATCACTGTCCGGGAAACCCCGGGTCACACAGTTGAGAGCCTCTCGTTCATCCTTACGGAAACGCAGAGTCCGGATCTCCCGCTCCTCGTTTTCACCGGGGACCTTCTCTTTTCAGGGGATACCGGGAGAACCGATCTTGGGGGGGAAGGCCGGGGAAAGGAGATGGCAGGCGCAATGCACGACAGCCTTACCCGGGCGATCCTGCCGCTTCCCGATTCGGCGATTCTCTGCCCTGCCCACGGTGCGGGATCTGTCTGCGGCGGGGAAATCAGTGACCTTCCCGTTACCACCCTCGGGTACGAGAAAAAAACGAACCCGGAACTCTCGCTCGCCCGCGAGGATTTTATCCGGAAAAAAATTGCAGAAAACCAGTATGTGCCGCCGTACTTCCGGAAGATGGAGGACGGGAACCTGAACGGCTGGAGCCGGATCCGCCGGCTTCCCGATCTCAGGATGATACACCCGGCCGATCTTAAAAAAATCCGGGGTACGGACGTCCAGATCGTGGACATCCGGTCCCCCACGGCTTTTGCGGGAGGCCACATCCCCGGGAGCATCTCACTCTGGCGCGACGGCCTTCCCGGATTCATGGGCTGGATCCTTGATTACGACCGGCCGATCCTGATTATCGATGATTTTAACCTTGACCTGGATTCCGTGAAGCGCCACTTCGTCAGGCTCGGATACGATAATCTCTCGGGAGTTCTTGCGGGAGGTTTCCCCTCATGGTTCAAGGCTGCCGGAGAGATTGCATCCTTCCCTGCAGTGCCTGTACGGGAGGCCGCCCGGCAGATTGGAGAGGCACAGGCTCCGTTCGTTCTCGATGTACGGGACCGGAAAAACCGGGAGAACCGTGGCCACCTTACCGGGGATTACCACAGCTATGTCGGGGAGATACCCCGGCATCTTGCGGAAATCCCGGAAGACCGGCAGATATTCGTATATTGCGATGCCGGATTCAAGAGTTCGCTCGCTGCAAGCATCCTCCGGAACCACGGGTTCCGGGATGTGACGAGTATTCTCGGCGGGTTCACGGCTTGGGAAAATGCCGGTCTGCCGATTGACCTGTCCTGACTGAGGCAGGGCCCGGGTGTTCAGGGAAACCCGGGGTGTCTCCTCGCGGATTCATGCGGGAATTCCAGGAGTCCCGCACTCCGGCCAAACCCAAAGAACCGGGATCCCCGGATCAGGCCCGGGAACCGTCCATCTCCGCTTCCAGTGTCGCGAGAAAATTTTTGAGAAATGTGTGGCGTTCTTTCGCGATTTTTTTCCCGCTTTCCGTGTACATCTGGTCTTTGAGCTGCAGGAGTTTCCCGTGGAAATGGGCGATTGCATTCTCAATCCCGCCGCCATGCTCCGCCGCCCGCAGGAACGTCCTCGCAATCCCGGCTGCTCCCATCGCGTCCAGCTTGTCGGCATCAGAGAGGATCCGGGCTTCCAGGAATTCCGGCCGATCACCGGTACTGAACCGGTGCGTGCGGATTGCCCGGGTTATCGGAAGGATATACTCCTCCGGGTATCCGATTGAACGAAGATACATCTCTGCGATTTTTGCCCCTTCGATCTCGTGGGGAATCCCCTTCTCTTTCTCGATGGGCCGTGCGATATCATGGAGGAGTGCGGCCGGAATGAGAATTTTCATCTCTGCGCATTCTTCGCTCCCAATCTGTTCGCAGAGACGGGTGACGCGGAGGACATGATCAAAGCCATGGGATCCGGATTGTTCCAGCAGGGTTTTTGCGTAGGTCCGGATCTTCCCAAGTTCGGTATCCATATGCCGGTCTCCTTTCAGAAACTGGAGGATTTCTCCGATATATACTTAGTTGGTGAGGATATTCCTGGCAAAAACCCATTCCGGCAACCGAAACCTGACAGTCCGGGACAAGCTCTTTGATTACCCGCCACCGAGTGTACTCGTACGTGGTACAGACCATGCCTGCCTGGGACGACGCATACCGGAGCCGGGGTTCCCTCTGGGGAGGGGCTATCCCGAAATTACCGGATCTCCCGGAGCGCAGCCGTGTTCTCGACCTCGGCTGCGGGAGCGGACGGATTCTTCCCGCCATGACCGGCAGGGGATGGAACATTGTTGCAGCAGATATTTCCGGTCATGCAGTCCGGATCTCCCGGGCAGCCGGAATCCGGTTTCCCGATGCTGAGTTCCTTGTTGCTGACGGGAGACTCCTGCCGTTCCGGGATACGGCATTTGATGCAATCTTTGCGTGGCATGTACTGGGCCATCTCAATGACGGGGACCGTACGCGAATGGTCGGGGAACTGGCCCGGGTACTTACCCGGGACGGCCGAGTTTTCTTCCGGGGATTTTCCCGGGCAGATATGCGGTTCGGGAAAGGGAAGGAGACAGAACCCGGGACATTCCTCCGGGGAAACGGGATCAGTACCCATTATTTTTCAGAAGAAGATACTGCGGAGATTTTCTCCGGTTTCTCTCCGGAGGGGCTCACAACGGAAACGTGGGCGATCCGGATACGGGGGAAAGATCATATCCGCTCGGAAATTGCAGGAACCTTCGTCGTAAAAAAGTGAGATTGCACCGGAGGCATACAATCGCCCCGATCTCCGGTGCCCGCTGTCCGACCCGGCGCAATCCGGGTTATTTCATGACAGCGCCCTTGTCTGCCTGTCCGACCGCCGCCGCGTACCGTGCGAGAACGCCGGTCAGGCTGCGGGACGGGGCCTTCCAGGATTTCCGGCGGTTCGCGATCTCCTCAGCCGGGACGCAGAGATCGATCCGCTTTTCACTGAGGTCGATCTCAACCATATCCCCTTCGAGGACAAGGCCGATGGGTCCCCCGACAGCAGCTTCCGGTGCGACATGGCCGACACAGGGTCCCCGCGTGCCGCCGGAAAACCGGCCGTCCGTAACGAGAGCGACCTGTTTGTACCCGAGGCCCATCAGGGCTGACGTCGGGGAGAGCATCTCGGGCATCCCGGGCGCGCCTTTCGGCCCCTCGTACCGGATCACAAGGACGTCTCCTTCCCGGATCTCCCGGGCAAGGATCGCTTTCATTGCGGCAGGTTCCCCATCAAAGACCCGGGCAGGGCCTTTGTGGTGCCACATATCGTCAGCGACCGCCGCCGACTTGATGACTGCACCGTCCGGTGCAAGACTCCCTTTCAGGACTTTGAGACCTCCCGCCGCATGCACCGGGTTCTCCGTACTCCGGATGACCTCGCCGTTCCGGATTACTGCGCTCCCTGCAATACTTTTCACGCTCTTTCCCGAAACGGTCGGGACATCGTCCAGGTACTTCTCCAGCCGTTTGAAAACGGCAGGAATTCCTCCTGCACGATACAGGGTCTGCATCGAATGTGGCCCCGAGGGCTGCATGTAGCAGATGTGCGGGACTGCATCCGCAAGGGTCCGGAAAGTATCGAGGGTGATGGGGACATCTGCTTCGACCGCAAGTGCCATCAGGTGCAGGACCGTATTCGTAGATCCTCCGAGAGCCATATCCACACGGATGGCATTCTTCAGGCTTTTTTCCGAGATTATATCGAGCGGCCGGACATCTTCCTTCACAAGCGCAACCGCCCGCTCCCCGGTCTCCCGGGCAATGCGGAGCTTTGCAGAGTCCACCGCAGGGATCGCCGCACAGCCGGGCAGGGACATCCCCATTGCTTCCGTCATGCAGGCCATCGTGTTTGCGGTATAGAGTCCCTGGCAGCTCCCGCAGCCTGGCATTGCAGCGCATTCAAGCTCGCAGAGAGCGCTCTCGCTCATCGATCCCCCCGCGACTTTCCCGACACCTTCGAAAATATCGATGAGGGAGAGATCCTTCCCATCCAGCGAGCCGGAGAGCATTGCCCCCCCGGTCAGGATGATCGTGGGGATATTCAGCCTTGCGGCCGCCATCAGCATCCCGGGAACGATCTTATCGCAGGTCCCGATGCAGACAAGCCCGTCGAACCGATGGGCCTGGGCCATGAGTTCGATGGAATCTGCGATGTTCTCCCGTGACGGGAGGGAGTAGCGCATCCCTTCGTGGCCCATCGCGATCCCGTCGCATATCCCGATCACGCCGAACTCAAAGGGAACCCCGCCCCCTGCTGCGATACCTTCCTTAACTTTCCCGGATAGGGTCCGCAGGTGGGTGTGGCCCGGAACTATCGTATTGTAGGCATTTGCAATCCCGATAAAGGGAAGCTGCATCTCCCGGTCCGTGACGCCGAGCGCCCGCAGGAGCGCCCGGTTCGGGGCCCGGGGATACCCGGTCTTGATTTCATCGCTGCGCATGACGGATCACCGGAATAAGTACAGTATCTCTATTGGCGGGGGAGGTGAAAAAAGGAGAGCTGCACCAGATTTTGGGAGGTGTCAGCGGGCCCGTCCCTGCTTTGCAGCATGCACGAAGTTTGCGGTAAATGCGTCCGTGAAATACGCGTGGGTATAGGTACCGACAGCACTTCCCGTACAAAGCCCGTCCCGGCCACCGGATATTCCTTTGCCCCGTTCCAGTTGCAGGACGAAAATCGCATCCCGGTCGCACTCGACCCGGGAGTAATGGAACTCGTGTCCCCGCACCGGCCCTGCATCAAGCCAGGAGCCCGGGGCATTCTGATATGTTCCCGTCACGTACCCGAGCGCCTGGATCTTATCCGTCATCTCTCCCCGGGCGGGCAGGACGCCGGCCATCCGGTATTCTTTACCGGATGCCTCCAGGGACCCGGAAAGATACAGGAGTCCGCCGCATTCCGCATAGACTGGCATTCCCATTTCCGCTGCGGCACGTAATCCCTTTCGGCAGGGAGAGGATTCAAGTGCCGCCGCATGGATCTCCGGGTACCCGCCGCAGAAGTACAGGGCGTCTGCCTCCGGGAGTACGTCCCGCATCGGGGAGAAGAACCGGATTTCTGCACCGGCCCGGACGAGCCGATCCAGGTTATCCTGGTAACGGAAACAGAACGCTTCGTCGCTGGCAACACCGATAACCGCTTTTTGTCCGATGATCCTGCCACTCCGCTCCGGAACCTCCAGAGCAGGTGCATTCCGGGCCGTCGCGAGAAGGCTGTCCAGCGAACAGGAATCCTCAACGATCTTCCCGTATGCCTCCATTGCACCGGACTCATGGGCCATGACAAGGCCGAGGTGACGGCTCGGTACACCGGAATCACGCTGCCAGGGAACCCAGCCAAGGACCGGGGCGGAATCGGTTTCCGCTATCATGTCCCGGTGCCTGCTGCTCCCGATCCGGTTCAGGATGACCCCGGCAACATCGAGATCGGGATCGAAACTCCGGAATCCCCGGATCATGGCATGGACGCTGCGGGATGCTCCTTTTGCATCCACGACGAGAATAACCGGCGCCCGTAGGATCTTTGCGACATGGGCGGTGCTGCCCGTATCTCCCCCTTCGAGTCCGTCAAAGAGCCCCATCACTCCTTCGATAACCGCAATGTCGGCATCCCGGGCAGCGGCCGAGAATGTTTCGGGGACGCCTGCTTCCCCCATCATAACCGGGTCCAGGTTCCGGGAGATTCTCCCGCAGATCCGGGTGTGATGCGAAGGATCGATAAAGTCCGGACCGACCTTGAAAGGCTGGACACGGAGCCCCCGGGCGGTGAGCGCAGCCATAATCCCGCTTGCTATCGTAGTCTTTCCGGATCCGCTGTGGGTTCCCGCGATCACGATCCGGGGTATCGTGACCAGGGTCATGGATTCGCGCCTCCCGGTTCATGGGAAACCGGGTCATCAGCGACCATCACAAGCCCTACCGGGATCCCGCTTTCGTTCTGGTACGCTTCGACCCGCTTTCTGATCCGGTCCACCATGCTTCCCGTGGTCAGGATCAGGGTGTCGTGCCCGAGAAGGGCCTGCAGGATGCATTTGTCAATGACGCCGTACGTGAACGCGAGGGTGTAGTTCTCCTGCTCTGCCCGCTGTTTCGCCCGGGTCCCCATGGCACCGATGGCAACGCCCGGGTTCCGGTCAAGCCATGCGGGAAGGGAAATCCGGTTTTCCGCATCCACGTTGCAGACTGCGATTTTTCCCGGATCAGGATGGCAGCAGGGTTTTTCCAGGAGGGAATCGATGCATCCCATCATGTCGAGGACGGACCGGGGTTTTCCTCCCGGAACATCCAGGCCCCGTTTTTTCAGTTCCTCGTGAAGTTCGAGGAGGATCGGGACCGAGAGCCGGGCAGTGCGGATATGGTCCGGGTTGCCGAACGCAACTTCGGGAACATCCTCCGAGAGAATTTTTCCCTGGTGAAGCAGGATGGCACGGTGGGCCCAGGGATACGCGAGCTCGACATCGTGCGTGGAGATGACAATGGTTTTCCCGTCATGGTTCAGCTCATCGAGAAGTTCCATGAGGTCTTCGGATCCGGCCGGGTCGAGACCGGTGGTCGGCTCGTCAAGGATAAGGACATCCGGATCCATCGCAAGGACCCCGGCAATTGCCGCCCGTTTCTTCTCGCCGCCCGAGAGGTGGTGGACCGGCCGGCGCCCGAACCCTTCGAGACCTACCTGATGGAGTGCGAGCGCCACTGCGTCGCGGACTTTCTCCTCTGTATACCCAAGGTTTACCGGTCCGAATGCGACATCCTGGTACACGGTTGGGGCAATAAGCTGCCGGTCCGGGTTCTGGAGTACGAATCCCACTTTTTTCCGGATCTTCCGGAGCGAGGCGGTATCGTATTGTATTGGTTCGTTGTCAACAAGGAGCGTCCCCGAGTCCGGTCGGATCATCCCGTTGAACATGGAGAGGAGCGTCGATTTCCCGGCGCCGTTTGCACCGACAAGGGCGATCTTCTCCCGGTTCCGGATATGGAAACTGATGTCCTGGATGGCATACATGCCCCGGGGGTAGCGGAACGAGACATTGCGGGCTTCGAGTATGATGCTGCTCATGGTTCCTGCCTACATCAGAGTATATGTTCCGGTAGTCGCGATTACAAGTGCCGATACTGCAAGGAATGAAAGTCCGGCAGCAAGAGGAATGCATTCTACCGGCCGTGATTCCCCAAGCATTGCGAATTTTCCATCATAGCACCGGGCATCCATCGCACGGATCAGATCCTCACCGGCATTCCAGCTGGATATGAATGCCGAACCTGCAAGCGATGAAAATGAGTGGATGGATTCGCGCCAGGTCGAATACCCGAGACGCATGACCTGGGCACGGTACACCTGCACGATCTGTGCTGCAAGGATGAAGATCGTCCGGTAGATGATCATTGAGAGATCAATGACAATATCCGGGACCCGGCACCGTTTCATGACCGCAAAGAGATCGGTCATGGGTGTTGTCAGTGCGATAAAGAGGAGCGATGACATCCCCCCGATTACCCGGCAGAAAATATAGAACCCCTCGTTGATGCTCTCGCGGGTCACGGAAAGAGAGAACCAGGACGTGATGTCCCACTGCCAGAGCACATGGGCGCCTCCGGATATGAGGACTATCACAGCAACGCTGAAGACGGCAAACCAGAACGGGGCGATGAAGAGTTCTAAGTAGACCCGAAGATCAATTTTCGCAAGGACGAGGATTGCAAAGGTGAATAAGAGCGCAATGGCAAGGGGACCAACATAACTTACAGAAAGGAGACAGAGGATGATCCCGCCCAGGCCTACCATGAGCTTGATGTAGGTATTGACCTCGCGCAGGCCGTTCGTCTGGGCGGTGTCTTCCAGAATCTCCTCAAACATTCGTACCTACTTTCGTGCCTTTCGTTATGCTTTTTTCTTCTGTCCTGCCCAGTACCCGAAGACCCCGCCGACGAGGAGCCCGCCGATGCAGGCCTGCAGCGCAAAAAGACATGACTCGATCTCACCGCTCGGGGGTTCCCACTGGGGGATCAGGGGGGCAAACGTTTCAACACTGTTTCCGGTCAAGTGGGCAATCATACCAGAGCCAACGTCATCTGACCCGGAAAATTCCGCCCCCGACATCGTGGCACTCGTATACAGGAATATCCCGCAGAACGCAACAACTGCGATAACAGCCAGGATCTCCAGCGTGTACTTGTAAGCCATCAGGCTTCACCCCGTGCGGCATTGATCTTCTCTTCAGAAAATACCTTCAGCCGGATCAGGATCTCCGGTTTCAGGGCGACAATGTACTTGAAGACAAGGGCAAGGACGATACCTTCCAGGATGGCCAGGGGGACCTGTGTTACCGCAAAGATTCCCATGAACAGGATAAAAGAACTCGCGACTCCACCGGTCTCGGCCGGGTACGCGAGCGCCAGCTCAAGGGATGTCGTCACGTACGTGAACATATCCGCGAGCGCAGTTACGAGAAAGACGGTAACATACAGGTTCACCGAAGTATCGCGAAGCGCCCGGTAGATTGCGTACCCGACAAGGGGGCCGACGATTCCCATGGAGACGACATTTGCCCCGAGCGTCGATAATCCCCCGTGCGCAAGGAAAAGTGCCTGGAAAAGGAGGACGATAGTACAGATAACAGAAGTAATCCAGGGCCCGAAACAGATGGCCGAGATCCCGGTCCCGGTCGGATGGGAACAACTGCCGGTGACAGACGGGAGTTTCAGGGAGGAGAGAATGAAGATCAGGCCACCGGTTACCCCCAGGAGCGGGAGAGTCTCACGGTCCGTACGGACTACCTTTTTCAATTGGTATATTCCGAAGACTATGCAGGGCAGGGCTATGATGTACCACACCAGACACCACTGCCAGGGCAGGAAACCTTCCATAATATGCATAAGGACACCACAAGACAATTTGTTTTAAGTAAATTTTTCTTTAACAAATTGGGGTTATCATCCTATTTATGCATTTCAGTTTCCCGGATCCTGCCACCAAACAAACTGTGAAAGGGACGCTTTCGAAAAGTCACCAAAATTGCGCAGTAATCCGGAGAACCACCAGTTCCTCCCCGTCTTCGAGTGTCTGAGTCCGGGCAACCTCCGATCTCATCCCCTCGTCCCGGAAGATCGCCCTGACGGCATCGATACCAGTCAGGGATGAGACAAGAAGCAGGATTCGTCCATTTGGTGCAAGGATCGCTCCCGCTTCCCGGGCAAACCGTTCTATGATTGTCCTTCCCTCCGGACCCCCGTCAAGGGCATGCTCCAGCCAGTCATCGATCCGCTCCTCAGGCCGGGTCGGGAGATAGGGCGGGTTAAAGAGAACAAGGGAAAATGTCCCGCAGATCCCCTGGGCAAGATCGGTTCTCACCACCTCGATCCCCCGGGAACGGGCCGCGAGTACGGCAAGGGGATTCAGGTCGGTTGCAACCAGAGAACAAACCCGGGGCTGTACCACGGATGAGACGTACCCGCTTCCGGTGCCGATCTCGATGACCCGGTCTTCCGGCCGCGCCTCTTCCATCGCTGCTGCTGCAAGGAGATACGTGTCATCGGACGGCTGGTAGACCTGGACTGAATCAAACATCGGTTTCAACCTGGGGGAACCGGGCAGTCCGCATCGTAAATCCCCGGGCCGGAGAGAATACGGTCATGTTACGACACGAGATTGGTCATCGTCGCGAAATCCTCCAGGTACAGGGTCTCCGGCCTGCTTGCGAGGATCTCGTCCGGAAGTTCAGACAGGATTTTCGCCACATACTCCTCTTTCAGGATCCCACCGGATTCTTTCAGGCAGTTCCGTACCGTCTTTCTCCGGTGCATGAACAGAACCCGCACGATATCGGCATAGATGCGGTAATCGTTGATCGGAAAGATGGGTGGCCGGGGATGGATCTTGACAACGGTCGATCTGACCTGAGGCTTCGGCAAGAAACAGGTCGGCGGGAGATCGAAACACCGCTCCACGCAGGCAAATGTCTGGACCATGACCGAGAGTCTTCCGCAGTCATGGGTCCCGGTGGGGGCGACCATCCGTTTTACGAATTCGCTCTGGTACATCAGGACCGCAACCTCAAACCCCCGGTCCAGGAGCCGGAAGGTGATCTTTGAGGATGCAGAGTAAGGCAGGTTCGAGATAACAATCTCAAACGGCGGGAAGTCGCATTTCACCGCATCGCCCCGGATAACTTCCAGCTGCCCGCTGGCAATCTCATCCGGAAAAACAGTTCCGAGCTCAGCGCAGAGATTTGCGTCAAGCTCGACGGCTTTTACGATTGCGCCCCGGGAGAGGAGCGCCCGGGTCAGGGCCCCGTTCCCCGGCCCGATCTCAAGTACCTGCCTTCCTTCGACCGGTACGAGATCCGCGATCCGTTCAATCGCGTTCCGGTCGGTCAGGAAATGCTGGTCGCGGTACGCTTTCATTTGGTCGTGAAAACGTGATACTTAACGTCAGGATCCTGGAGTTCTTCCATGATCCTTGCTATAATCATCTTCTCGGGATGCGGGAGCGACTTTATCCGCTGGGAGATATCCTGGAAATTCTCGAAGGGTTTTTTCCCGCGCGACTCGATAATCTCCCACATCAGTTTCTTCCCGATCCCCGGCAGAAGGTGGAGCATGTGCATCTTGGGGGTGATTGGAACAGACTTGTTAAAAAACTGGACAAAGTCTGCCTCACGCTCCGTAACTATCTGCTCGACCACAAACGGGAGCTCAAGCTTCGCTGTCTGGGTCAGTTCGTCATACCGGACCCTGCGCTTCACGCGCTCGACTTTCGGCCGGTCCCCGTCCCCGATATAGACCTTCTCGTGGATGGAGATGTCGGCATTCAGCTTCGGGACCAGTTCCAGAAGTTTGAACTGCTCAAGACCCATAGCCTGGACTACCGGCTCGCGCTTGAACTGCGGACGCGGATCGTTCGAATGTCCTTTCAGGAGGACATCCAGAACTACCGCATTCACTTCTTTCTTCTCGGTCTTCATGAAGACCACCTAGAAGTGCTCGGCAACGATGTTTAAGATCTCGTCCAGCTCTTCCGTTGAAAGAGTGTACCGTTCTTTCGCATAAATGGCACGGAGCTCATCCCGGGTCTTTGGCATAATATTTGCTATCCGGTAGGAGATTTCCGGCTTGATCTTCTCGAGTTTCGAGAGTGCCTCGATAAGAGCCTTCGCCTTTTCAGGGGAGGTCTTCGCAAGCTGATTGGCATGCTCGATACTCCTGCGAAGTTCGTACGACATCTCCTTACCCGCATTGATACGGCTGGACTCGACTGATAACAGGGTCTCCCGGAGTTCCGGGAGCGAAATCTTCTCTTCGCTGACAATACCTTTTACCTTCATGCCAATCACCTGTACGGAAAATTTACTCTTGGGCTTTTAGATGTTGTGGTAATGAGATCACGATCTTCTCGGAATTCCCATCACGGATCGCAAGCACCCATGCCCGTCCGCGCTGGCCGATTACGGTTCCGGTCTTCCCGTGGAACCTGCGGTGGGGCATTCCCTTCTGGATGCTGGAGTCGCAGACAATGTGGACCCGGTCTCCGGGCGCGAACTCCTGGATAAGCCGGGTTACCGGTGCGATGCCGCGGGCGCGGAGGTCTTTCTTCAGCTTATACCGTGTCTTCTTCCTTGGGCCGTTGTGGTGTGCCATTCTCTTCGCCTTCTTCGCCGCCCGGGCTTTCGACAAGCACCACATCGAGGCTTGCCACCCGGGCCTGCACTTTGAGGATCTCGGTTAGACTAGGGGTCGTTCTGCCGCTGTCGCCGGAGATGAGTTCCTTGATGTAGAGACCGGCTTCACCGGTGACTTCAACGACGAATTTCCCGTCTGTTGCATCAATGAGCTCAATCCCGACGACGGTGCGCTCCCGTATCTTATCTGCCCTTCGATGTGCGACCCGTTCCGGGGTGCGCTGCTGTATTGTGACACCGGAAAGGGCGGAAAGGGCATTCCGGAACGTATCCGGAGATAAGAAACCGTCAACCTCGACCAGGATCCTGTATTTTTTATGCGCTTTCGCTGATTTAATAATTTCCACCTCGGCCCGTTCCGCCCAGCGCGATAGCGAGACCGAGACCCTGCCATGCGCACTTTGATTGATAGCCGATTCGACATCAGTGAGCGAGGGAGACCTTAGCTTCGGGCCGACAATTTCCATGATGAACGGCCGGCCGGTTCCGATCATCCGTGCATCGATATCCTCCCTGCCCGCGCCGTGCAGGACCGCGTTTTCCGCGTGGAAGAGTTCAACTGCCGGTCTCGCGATCAGTTCTTCCACCGAATCCTGGTACTGTTTTCCCGTGAAATTGCACTTCTCGCAGCCTTTTCCCTTGCAGGCGCGGCAGTCCCAGTGGGTCTGGGGGATGCCGCGCTCGAACTTCTGGTACCTCCCGTAGAAGAAGATCGGGTTAATCCGTACCTCGACGGTTCCCCCGGTAATATCAAGAAGCGCGATCAGGTCCGGCTTTTTGAAATCGACAACTTTCCCCGTCTTCCGGGAGACCGCTTTCCCGACTTCCCGGTTCACTTCGGACTTGAATGGTTCCGGGTCCCTGAGGGAGAGATCGCTCCAGATCATCTCCTCGCTCTCGGCAACCATCGGGGGTACATGGCATCCTACGAGAAACGTTGAGTA
The DNA here is from genome assembly GCA_039683275.1 of Methanoregulaceae archaeon. Lineage (GTDB taxonomy): Archaea > Halobacteriota > Methanomicrobia > Methanomicrobiales > Methanospirillaceae > JBDKRP01. The sequence goes on from JBDKRP010000093.1 coordinate 16,172, forward strand.
TTCCAGGGTCCCGAACGCTGCGATAACCTTGTCCGCCCATTCTTCCGTAGTATCGAAAAAATTCCCGCAGATCCAGCAATGGCCGGCAAAAGTTTTGTATGGCTGGTGTTCGGCAATCGCCCGGGCTATCCGGACTGACTTCCCACGCTCGTCATTCGAGAGACCGTGAGAGCGTTTCCCGAAAAACCTGCCCAGGCAGTGATCGCAGATCTCCCCGTATTCCAGGATCTTCCCGGTGGTCTCCATGAGATCCATCAGGCAGTCCTCCGGTCCACTTCATTCAGGAGAATGGTAATCGCGTGATCCGCATGGAGGGATCGCGGACCGACGGAATATGCAGGATAATTTTTAATCTGAGCCATCTCTTCCTCCGAAAAATTCTGGTGATCCGATAAGAGAACCGCTTTGGGGAGTACCTCCGCTTCACGGATGTCGGATCCTGCCTCGTCCAGGACCGAGAACGGGTGTTCACCAAGAAGCCGGTCGAGCCCGCCCTTCCTGACGTACACTCCTTTTGTCGATTCCCGGAACTCGTCCCCGCAGGACAGGTCGAGCGCTTTTTTTACGAGGGAGCCCGCACTCCGCTCATCCGGGTTCAGGTACCGCACTTCACTCCCCTTGATGAGGACGGTTTTGGGGGGACACGGAGGCCCGAGCAGGATAAGGTAACAATCGATGTCCCTGCGCATGTCGTGGGAGAGGAAGAGTGATGCGTTCACGCACCGGCAGAGGATATCCATCCTGCCGGCACCCCCGGGCATATCGTTCAGGGTAAAATTCCCGTCAGAGCGGGCAAGATGCCCGACCACCGCGATGGTGACCATGGATCACTGCCCGCTGAATTTCTTCATCATGCGCTGGAGGTTGAACTTGCCGCCGCTGCCACCCATTCCCTTGAGGCCCTTCAGGGTTCGCTGCATCGTCTTGTAATACTTCAGGAGTTCCCGGACCTCCTCCGGCGATGCCCCGGCCCCGTGGGCGATCCGCTGCATCCGGGAACTGCTGATGAGCGAGGGTTCGTCAAGCTCGGCGGAAGTCATGGAATCCATGATGATCCTGTACCGGAGCATCTTCGTGGTGGTGACGTCATACACTCCTTCTGGAAGTTCCATGTTCCCCATCGGGAGCATGCTCATGATCTGCTTGAGGGGCCCCATCTTGTTCAGGGCTTCGAGCTGTTTGTACATGTCGCGGAGGGTGAATTTGCCCCGCATCATGGCATTGACGTCGAAGTCCTCTTCTTTGACCGCTTCCTGCGCTTTCTCCATCAGGGCCTGCAGGTCGCCCATCCCGAGAAGCCGGGAGATGAACCCGTTCGGATCGAACCGTTCGAGATCCTCGATGGTCTCCCCGCTCCCGATAAAGACAATCCCGCTTTTTGTTTCGGAAACGGCTGACAGGGCACCGCCCCCTTTTGCGGTACCATCCATCTTGGTGATGAGGACGCCATCGATCCCGATGGCTGTATGGAACCGTCGTGCCTGCTCGCTCGCCTGCTGGCCGAGTGCCGCATCGATGACCAGCCAGCGGTGAGTAGCCTTTGAGATGGCGTTGATATCGATGATCTCCTGGATAAGATCGTCTTCGAGCGCATGGCGGCCCTGGGTATCAATGATGATGACTTCGCTCTGTTTCAGGGCGATAAGCCCTTCGCGTACCGTCTTTAACGCATCCTTCTCCCTGGGATCGCCGAAGCAGGGGATATTGATCCGGGTACAGAGGGTATTGAGCTGGTCGAATGCACCGGGCCGGAACGTATCGGCACAGATGACTGCTGCCCGGAGCCCTTTTTTCTGGAAGTACCGGGCGAGTTTCCCGGTGGTAGTGGTCTTCCCGCTCCCCTGGAGACCTGCCATCAGGATTACCTGGGGTTCGAGCTTCACTTCCCCGGAGGAACCCATCAGGGCAACGAGTTCCTGGTACACGATCCGCAGGACATGCTCACGCAGGTTGAGCCCTTTCGGGAGCTCCTCTTCGAGCGCCCGACGCTTGATGGACTGGGAGAGGCCCATCACCAGCTTGACGTTGACATCGGACTGGATGAGGGCACGCTGGAGATCTTTTATGAGCTCTTCAACGGCTGCCCGGTCGACCACGGTCTTTCCGGCGAGCTTCTTCAGGGCATCCTTCAGCGAGGTTCCGAGCTTGTCGAGCATTACGAGTCTCCTCCGAAAATCCAGTTCACTACAAGCTCCGGCCGGAAGGGAATGATATCGTCATATCCCTGGCCGGTCCCAAGGAACATCAGGGGTTTCCCTATAGTGTGGGCCACGGAAATTGCGGCACCGCCCCGGGGGTCCATGTCCAGCTTCGTGAGAACGATTGCATCGGCGCCTACCGTCCTGTTGAATTCATCGGCACGGACGACAGCATCGTTCCCGGCGACCGCTTCATCCACATACACAATCAGGTCCGGTTTCATGACCCGCCGGATCTTATCCAGCTGGTTCATCAGGTTGGACTTGTTGTGGAACCGTCCCGCCGTATCGGCAAGGACGACATCGATTTTGTGGGCGGATGCATACTGGACCGTATCGAAGAGCACCGCCGATGGATCGGCACCCTGCTGGTGCTGGATGATCTTAATTCCAATCCGTTCCGCATGGACATCGATCTGCTCGATGGCACCCGCCCGGAACGTGTCTCCCGCCCCGATAACCACTGAAAATCCCTGTTTCTTCAGGAATGCCCCGACCTTTGCAACCGTGGTCGTCTTTCCGGTACCGTTCACTCCGACAAAGAGGATCCGGACCGGTTTCTCGTGACTCTGTATGTAGGAGACGAGATCGAATCCTTTCCCAAGGACATCGAGAATAGCGTTCCGGAGGGTCCCTTCGACCAGCTGATCGACAGAGACGCCAATCTTCCGGTGTTTCCCGACAAGGCTGGACCTGATATTCCCGATGATCGCATCGGTTACCGGGAGAGCGACATCGCTTTCAAGGAGAACCATCTCAAGATCCGAAAGCGCTTCCCGGACATCCTTTTCAGTGACCACCAGCTCGCGTTCGGTTAAAAGAATTTTCACGCGGGATGCCAGCGAGAGATCTGAGGAAGCGGGTCCGCTTACCGTAGATTGTACTTGTTGTGACTGAGGTTCCTGCGATGCAGCGGAGTCCCGTGCGGGCACTGGTTTTTCCGGAGTACCAGCCTGGGTGTCAGCTGCGGCTTCGAGACTTGTGTCAAGTTTCTTCCTGACACTCTTCAGCTTATCCCTCAGCCCTTCAAACATGGAACTCCCCTGCAGGGAAAAAGAGAGATGCTTACTCGTCCTCATCCCCAGGCCGGGATGAGGAGGCCTGCACAGGTCCTGCACCCTGGGCCGCCTGCATCTGGGCGTATCCCTGCTCGAGGCGCTTTGCCATCTCGTTCATCTGGGTCCGGATCCGCTCAATCGTCTCGATGACTTTTTTCTGGGATGCTTCCATCTCAGTGAGCCGGTCTTTCAGGTAACTGATTGCATCCGCCACAGGACGTTCGACAACGACTTCGGCACCGATATTGAGGAGAACCGTATCGGGATCAAGAACCTTTGCCCGGACGCTTGCCCCGCCGCCAACCTGGAGAAGGACGGTCCCGTCTTCCGCAGACCCGAGCGATTCGAGAGACTCGACAGCCGCAGCCGCTTCCATCCGTCCCTGTTCCATCAGATCCAGCTGGCCAGTAAAGATCTCCAGCTGCTGGTTGTATTCGTTCAGGTAATGCTGGAGTGACTGCAGCTCGCGCGGATCAACGGTCTCCACCTTATTCACCACGTAGTACCGTAACCGTGTTAACCGTGATATATCTTCTCTTCAGCCGGTGCCTGCTTCCGAGGTCGGTGAAAATACGCTCGCGTGCCTGGTTCTCGTTCGGGGCGGAAACCGTCTTCGTGTACGGTTTCCAGTTCTCGCCCATCCTGAATGTTCCTTTTACTTCAAACATCTGTTCTGCCATCTCATTCACTCCAGAAATCCAAATACATCCTCAATACGGCCGAGCTCAAAACCGCTCGTTGCGATTCCTGCAAGGTACCCGTTCTTGTTGGCAACAAGACCGGTGCCGAGAAGCCCGCTTCCCATATTGATCGAGCCGGTACCGACCGGGAGATCGGTCAGCTCTTCTATCTGTGCAATCTCCTGCGGGTGGGCACGGGGGTGGACAATAACCCCCCGGTTCGATGCGACACCCGCCATACCGACAGTCCTGATACCCCCGAGCGTGAGCGGAATTACGGGAACTCCGAGAAACTCCGAGAGTTCCTCAATAACCCCTTCCGGCATCTCGGGATGTACAGCTGCAAAATTGTCGTTTGCGAGGATGACGTTTCCCGCAGCGTTCATCGTGCGGGAGAGGAGCATCACATCCCGGTATTCTGAAACCGCTGCGATCTCGCTCTCCTGGGCAAGACCGGATATGACGATTCCCTTGTTATTCCCGGCCACAAGGGAACCGACAATTGCGCTTCCCTGGATATTGGTCAGGATTATCTCGACCTCAAGCTGTTCGCGGACCGCCTGAATAAATTCCTCCGGGGCTTCCCGGGGAATGATCGCAATATCGTCAAATACGCGGGAAAAGACACCGATATGAGGGTCGCCCGCAAACGAGGTCGTCCTGTCCATCTGCTTATTCCTCAGCCGCAAGTTCTGCCTGGACCTGTCCGTCTTCCAGCTTCATTGCACGGATACGGATCTTATGAGGGGGCTTTTCACTGCCGCGGGCCCAGACCTTCTCGTTGATCGTGCGGTCCAGTTTGACTTCTTCTGCTTTCATATGCTTTGCGAGGTAGGCCCTGATGTCCTTCATCGCCGTATTGCAGCGCTTCCACCGGGGGGTGCGCAGCACATCGCGGAGCGGTATGATATAGATCCGCTCTTCCATCTTCTCTGCCATGGTGTTACACCTTCAGCGTGCTCTTGCGCCAGCTGCGCCGCTTCGGATGCGAGACAACCGTACGCTTTGTTCGAACCATAACCCACTGGGGCACGCGCCGGTTCTGGTCGCATGCTTTTGCCAGTCTTATCTTTCTTCCTTTGGATGCGATACTCATGATAGTTCCTCTATAATTCCTCATTCAAAGTTTTTCTTCCCGTGACAAGGGACTGTTCGTGGTGGGGGGGAAAGAGTGCGGCAGGATCCACGCCCCGTTCCCGGCACCCGTCCCGCAGCCCGGTTTCGTAATCGCCGTTTTCTATCGTCCCGGTCTCGCCGTACGCAACTTCCAGGTACCGGGCGGTGAGCCGGTCTACCTCGGCCCGGACGAACCCGAGGAGCGGGCGGGTGACGCTGCACCCGTACATGCTCCCGATTCGCTGGACGTCGGCCCGGGTGAGCAGGGGAACCCGGTCATCGAACCGGGTACCGTCACCGATGACCCGGTACTCCTGTGCGAGGCTGCACGCAGCCTCGCGGTGTACAAGGTTGATCGCATCGTTGGGGTATCCGCATTCCATAACGAGGTTCACTGCCTGGACAAGCAGGGATTCCGGAAAGATCCGCTTCCGGAGCGGCAGTCCGAGGGCCCGGGCCGCGTTCTCAACAGAAGGGATTTTTCGGGATTCCGAGAAGACGAACGTATTGAGTTCAACCTCGTAATCCCGGGCAAGGAGGAGCGCCGCAAGGGAACTGTCCTTGCCCCCGCTGTAGAGAAAACCGGCTTTCATCCTTTCCGGACGATGTTATAATCCCTCTTGGCCGGCGCAAGCTGGCGCAGGAGATCCTTGAGTTGTGAGTCGGTGATCTTCTGCTGCAGCCGTCCGCTTTTCGCAAGCATGACCAGCTGCTGCTCAACGGCTTTTGCGAAATCGGGCTTCGTGAGCTTGATGGTATTCAGCCGTTCCCGGGCCTGGGGGTCCAGAATCTGCATGAGCACCATCTGGATCTGGGAATCGATCTGACGCTGACGCTCCATCTCTTCCTGCATCACCTGCTGGTTGGATGCCTGCTGCTGCATCTGGGCGATGCGCCTTCTCCGGAGTTCAGCAAGCTCGTCGTCACCCATGGGAATTCCTCACTGCTTTGACTTGGAGGCTTTTGCTTTCGGCTCTTTGGCGTCGGCCTTGGGGGCTTTCTTCTCGCCCTTTGCAGCTTTGCCCTCGGTCTTTGCCGGAGCCTTTCCTTCAGTCTTGGCTGCCTTTTCCGCCTTGACCTCGGTCTTTTTCTCTGCCTTGGGTGCGGGAACTTCCGTCTTTACGCTGTGGGAAAGGGCATCGAGGAACGCTCTCCCTGCGGGAGAAACGCGCCGGCCTGCTTTCTCATGGACAATAAGCCCGGCTGCTTCCAGCTGCTGGAGCACTTTCCGGAGCACGGATCCGCTGCCGCGCCGAAACGCGTTCGGCCTGGATCCACGATTCTTTGCGCCGCCGTAAAAACTGCGCATCCGCTGTACACCCACCGGTCCGTCAACATATACACGACGGAGCACTGCCGCCGCCCGGATAAACCACCAATCGGGATCCTCAGGGGGCATCTCTTTGTGCACCCCGGTCTTTGAAAATGCAGCCCATGCGGGAGGCTGGATCTCAGAGCGCTTCTTCAGCTCTTCCGCAGCCTTCCTGATAAGCTGTTCAGTCGGGATGTCGTACACTGTGGTCATCGATACTCCTCACTGTTGATAATTTCTAATAACAGTCTTTTATTATTTGCGACGAGACCTATTATATATTTCTGGAACCGCGCCCGGCTTTTCCCGGCCCGAAAAAAGGATTTTTCAGAGGTATTTTATCGCAGCGGCTTGCGTTTGTCCGTAAGGATGATGGTTTTCCCCCGGACCTGTACCAGTTTTGTTCCGGTGGCGAGAGCGAGTGCCTCAGGTTCAACTTCCGTACTCTGGAGCCACTTCACCTTGATCGTCTGCCGCTTCTTTATCTGATCGCGTATCTCCTGGAGGGTTGACTCCGTGCATCCCTGTTTTCCGATCCAGACCGTCGGTTTCAGGTCATGCAGGTTAATTGAACCGGCATCCGGTTTTTCCTTTTTATGCTCGCGCCCGCCGCTCATATCGTCTCACTACTCTGTATCTGGCAGTCTTTCCGCATACGAGGCAGGTCGCACTGACCCTCCCCCGCTGCACCCGAATCCTCTGGTTCACGCCGGGAACCAGGAATGCACCGCAGTCCCGGCAGAACCGTCTCCTGAATTCGCGGTCTATCCTGATGCGCTGTTTTGTCGCGATCTTCCGCGCAAGCGCAACGCACCGGTCGCTCCATCCCGGGTTTTCTGCAAAGAATTTCCCGGCCTCGCCAAAGAGAACTTCTATCCGTTCCCGTGCAATCCGCCGTGAATCCGGTACGCGTGATCGTGCTGACACAGGAATCTGCCGCTCCACGTGGCTCAGTACTTATACGTCCCGGCAGATAATGACGCCACCCGATTGGACAAGATGCCCGGAACGGGCGGGAGAGAAAGAGCCGTCAGGATCCGTCCACGATAACCCGCCTTCCGGAGATTGAGAGCCTGCCTTCGCAGAAAAGCCGGACCGCGAGCGGAAGGGCCTGGTGCTCTTCGACAAGGATCCGCTCCGCAAGAGAGTCCTCATCGTCGTTTTCCAGAACCGGGACACACCGCTGGACGATGATCGGGCCGCAATCAAGCGTACCATCGACAAAGTGGACCGTGCATCCCGCGACTTTTACCCCGTGCGCGAGTGCCTGGCGCTGGGCGTGCAGGCCGGTAAAACTCGGGAGAAGTGCCGGGTGGATATTGATCATCCGGCCCAGGTATTTCTGCACAATTCCATCCCCTAAGATCCGCATGTACCCGGCAAGTACAACAAGATCAGGGGAATACTCATCCATTACCGTAAGGAGAGCCCGCTCATAGACCTCGCGGGAGGGGAAAGACCTGTAATCGACAACAGCGAACGGGATACCCGCCGCTTTCGCCCGCTCGATAGCGTATGCATCCGGGTTATCGGTCACAAGCGCCGCGAGTTTTCCGGGGATCTCACCCCGGCCCGAAGCGTCGGCGAGAGCCTGGAAATTGGAGCCGCGCCCGGATGCAAGGACTATGATGCGTTTCATGCCGGATCAATCCCTTCTGCTGATAGGGCCTTTCAGCAGGACGGTTCCCTCAGGATATCCGAGGTTTTCAGGATTTCGCATCATCTGTTCCACCCGCCGCCTCCGGTTTTTCAGTCATTTCGTGAAGGATAAGTTTTACCCGTACAACCCGCCTCCCGCGCATCTGCATGATGACCCCGGTCGCATGGGATTCCGGTATTTCCACGCTTTCACCGGGATGCGGGATATGTCCGAGTTTTTCGATGACCAGACCGCCAAGGGTCTCGTATTCCTCGGAAGTAGGAAGCGAGATCGAGAGCTCTTCATTCACTTCCTCGACCCATTTTCCTGCATCGATCGAGTACGTCCCTTCCCCGATCTTCTGGAGGTCCACCTCTTCCCGGTCGAACTCGTCCAGGATATCCCCTACGAGTTCCTCTAAGATATCCTCGACTGTCACAATCCCGATATAACTCCCGTACTCATCGAGAACGATTGCCATGTGGTGTTTCCGTACCTGGAGTTCCCGGAGAAGGTCGTCGATCTTCTTTGTTTCAGGTATGAAGTACGGGTTGTAGGCAAGATCCCGCAGGCCTACTCCTTTCCTCTTGCCCATCTGGGCAGCAAAGACATCCTTGATGTTGAGGATGCCGATGATGTTGTCGATATTCTCATGGTAGACCGGGATCCGGGAAAAGCCGGTCTCGTTGAAGACCCGTAAGGAACTATCAAGGGTATTTGTGTCCTCGAGCATCATCACGTCTGCCCGGGGGGTCATGACTTCGCGGGCAATCGTATCCCCGAATTCAAGGACAGAGTACAGCATCTCCTGCTGTTCCTCTTCGATAGTCCCTTCTTCTTTCCCGACATCGATCCATTCCCGTATCTCATCTTCGGTGACTTTCGATTCAGAGATATCTCCCTCCGGGTTTATCCGGTGACTGATTTTCTGGAAGGCCCAGATCACCGGGGAGAGTCCCCGGGAGAGGAGATGAATCGGGCGGGCAACAAGAAGGGCGTAACTGTCCACGTGCCGTGCAGCGTACATCTTGGGGGCAATCTCGCTAAAGACCAGGAGAAGGACAGTAACAACTCCTGTCGCTATACCCACCCCGAGATTGCCGAACATCTGGATTGCAATTGCAGTCGCAATGGATGCTGCAGCGATATTGACGATATTGTTCCCGACGAGAATGGTGATCAGGATCCGGTCTGCATCCTGCTTGAGACGGGAGAGCGCTTCGGCCCCGGGCCGGCCTTCGTTTACCAGAGTGCGCACCTTGGCACGGGTGATGGATATGAGTGCGACTTCCGAACTCGAAAAGAACGCAGAGAGAATCACACAGATAACAAAGAGCGAGATCCACGGGAGATATTCGATCATCGCGTTCACGCCTGCCCATGACAGACCGGTTTACCTTGGTTCATAGAAGCAGAAACACTACAATGTCGCAGTCGTGAATTATAAAACCAGCGATACCTACGGCCCGAGAGAGGATTCCAGAGATTACGCCCGGAGGGCGCTTCTTATGAAGGCGACTTCCCGTTCAAGGATTGCTACCTTCTCCCGGGAACTGAGATCGCGCGGGAAATTCCGGTCCTCTATTTCCAGGGTTATCGGTCCTTTGTAGCTGGCCTCCTCAAGGGATTCCAGGACCCGGGAGCTTTTCGCGTCGCCGTCTATCGGGAAATGCATGGTCCCTCCGTTTGCCCGGCTCATATGGATGTTTGCAAGCCGGTCCCTGCAGAGTTCGATATACCGGAAGACCTCATCTGATTCATTCCCGCTTGCATGGGATACATCGAGCGTAAACCAGAGCCAGGGCTCCCGGTCCAGGAGCTCTCGCACGCCATCCGGGGTGCAGAGGAGGGAGTTTACCAGGGGTTCCATGTTCTCGATTGCTATCCGGACAGGACTCGCCTTTGCCCGTTCCCGGAGTGCCCCGATATAGATCCGGAACCGCTCGAAATCTGCTTCGCCGGGAGGGCGTTTTGCGGTTCTCCTGCCCGGGTGGACCGTGAGAACCGACGCCCCGAGCCGTTCTGCGATCCCGATTGCCTGGACAGTATATTCTACCGATGCCTCCGCAACCCTGGGATTGATGGAACAGGGATTGAGGTCGAGGATAGGCGCATGGATCGTGAGAGGCATAGGGGAAGGATTTGTACTCCGGGCTGCAGCGACTTCCTGCTCGGGAAGGCCCCGAAGCCAGAAATGCGGAGTCTCTATCCAGAATTCAAGGCCGGTAAGTCCTGCCTCCCGGGCAAAACCGAAAATCTCGCGGGTGTCGTATTCGTGAAAGAACATGGAAGAGGCGGAAACCGGGCCCATGTATAATCTGTTCCGGAGGAAACGGTAATTAAAGAATTCTTTCAGGAAACTAAACCGCACTGGACATATCCGGGCCGCGAGCCGATCCTTGATATCCCGCCGCACCCCATACAATCCTGATGGACTGGTTCGGTTGCGGGGAAGAAACTCCCCCCCAGGGTGAGAAGAAGAAACCGGCAAAAGGCCCGGTGGTTCTCCGGGTCTCGGAAGTTTCCGCGATCATAACGGCGCTCCTGGACGACCGGAGGCTTCAGGATATCTGGGTGAAGGGCGAAGTCACGAACTACAAGCTCCACAGCAGGGGCCACCACTATTTTTCGCTCTCGGAACATGACAGCGGGGAACCCGCCATCATCCAGTGCGTGATGTGGAAGTCGAATTCACGGAACCTTGCGTTCGGGATCGATAACGGGATGGAAGTCATCATCTTCGGCCATGTCGGGACCTATGCGCCGCAGGGAAAATACCAGTTCTATGTGCAGGAGATCCAGCCCGCCGG
>JBDKRP010000094.1:0-7779 GCA_039683275.1 Methanoregulaceae archaeon
CCATCGAGATTCGCTGCTTCTGGATCAGGTCATAGCCCCGGCGCAATGCTGCCCGGTACCGCAGCACCTCTTTTGTCTGGGGATCGGCAGCAGCACCGGGCAGGATGGAGGCACGGTACAGTTTATCCCCGGTTGTCACCACGTTCTCTATCTCGGAACTGGCTTTTGCTTCCTGGAGTGGGATCGCATTGATGAGGATCGCCTGGTCGGGAAGCAGGTTTCCCGCAGCTCTGAGAGAGGCCAGCGACCGGTGGGCTCCGATGCATTTCTTCAGGATGGTCTTTGATTCAAGATCGATCCCGGGGGGGAGGGGCGGGAGATCGTTGTAGGGCCTGGTCCTGTCAAATGCCATCTTCATCCCCGGTATTCGTACGTGAGATACTCAGCATCACGTTGTGTCCGGGAAAATTATAATCTTCCTTCCGGTTGTGCAAACGGATCTGCCCGTGGTTCGTGAATACCGGGAGAATGTCCATCGGGGCGGACTCACAACTCAGTGGATCACTGCGAGGGAGTGCCCCTGTCCCTCCACCTGTCCGCAGGACAGAATACCGGTCGGGGAGTGTTGCGAATCATTCGGATTCTTCCCCCGGTCCCGTACATAAATTCCCTGTTCTGTCGAACCAATCGACACATTCCCGGAACGTGTCGAAATTTCTCAGAAAAATCGACACATTGTCACAGTTCCCCGTCCCAAACGAGACCCGGTACACCGCCATGCTCGTGAGCGGGCGGAGGGACGAGCACGTGAACCCGCCCATCAGGGCGGCACTCGCACGTTTCGTACGCAATCGGGAAAATCTGGATCGGTTGAATGGAAATACGGGAAAGAAAAATTTTGAAGAACTCTGGCGGGAAAGCCTTCACCTTACCATCGTCCGGGCAATCTCCCCGACCGCAGCGATAAGACTGTCCACGTCCTGCTCCGTATTGTAGATGTGCAGGCTGGCCCGGACCGATCCCTTCTCGAGGCCGAGACGCTGCATCAGGGGAATGCAGCAGTGGTTCCCGCTCCGGACCATGATGTCGGCGGATTCGTCCAGGTAATGGGCGACCGTATGGGGTTCGAGCCCCTCAACCGTGAACGAGACGACCCCGATCCGCTTCGCAGGATCGTTTGGCACGTACACTTTTACCCGGGGGATCTGCGAGAGGCCCTGCACCATCCGGTCCGTGAGGGCCCGGTCATGGTCCCGGACCTTTTCCATCCCGATCCCGGTCAGGTAGTCCACCGCGACCCCGAGGCCGATCCCGCCCGCGATGTTCTGGGTCCCGGCCTCGAACTTCGCGTATCCTTCGGCATAGACCAGCTTCCCGTTCTCGATTGCGTCGATTACGCCGCCGCCGAGGTTCACGGGCTCCCGGTCCGGGTCCCGCATCCAGAGAACGCCGGTCCCGGTCGGGCCGAGCATCTTGTGGCCCGAGAAGCAGAGGAAGTCGCATCCGATCTCGTCGACCCGGGTCGGAATGTGGGGAACGGACTGCGCCCCGTCCACGAGGAATAATGCCCCTGCGTCCTTTGCGATCTTCCTGATCTCCTGTGTGGGGGTCAGGGTGCCGGTCACGTTCGAGGCCCCGGTGACCGCGACGAGCCGGGTCCGGCCGTTCATTGCGGCAGCGATCTCTTCCGGATTGAGGAGATAGTTGGTATCGATGCCGACCGTCACCACTTCAACCCCCTGCCGCTCCAGCTGCTTCCAGGGCAGGAGGTTGGAGTGGTGTTCGAGGATTGTTGTTACGATCCGGTCGCCGGGTTTCCAGTCGATGGCGCGGGCAACGAAATTGATCCCTTCGGTCGTGTTCTTGGTAAAGACAACCTCCCCGCAGGTCGCCCCGATGAATTCCGCCACCTTTTTGTGGGCATGCCAGTACCGCTGGGTCGCGATCTGGGCGAGCCGGTGGATGCCCCTGCCGACATTCGCCCGGTAGAAGTGCTCGAACTCAACGTAGGACTGGACCACGGGCTCCGGGGAGAGACTGGTTGCCGCGCTGTCCAGGTACACGACATCCGCAAGGAGCGGGAAGTCGGCCCGGATATCCTGTTCTCCAACAGTTCCGCGAGGGACTCCTCCCGCCGTGTTCCCCGCAATAGTCTCCTGTTTCTCTTCCGTCACGCTCTTCACCACCGGTTTCTTCTTCCCTGGCCGCTCCGTGAGATCGATCCCGTGCTGCTGCACGATCTCCTTCATCTTCGGGGGCAGTTCCTTCCAGCGCCAGAGCCCCCATGTCCGGAACTCCGGGGGAAGCCCCCGGTCTTCCGACCACCGGATAAGGAAATCCTCCCATTGCCGGGCCCGGTCCGGGTGGAGCCGTTTGAGTTCCTCGTACTCGCACTCCAGCATCGAGGGGCAGAGGTAGCAGCCGATCCGCTCGATCCCTTCGGCATAGAGGGGGTTCGTCGGGATCTTCTGCCACCAGAGATAGAGGAAGACTTCGAGGGCCCGCCAGCTCCTGATCGGGGAAATGTTTACCTGCAGGGGATTATTAGGGTTCTGGCTCGTGATCTCAAGTTCGGACCGGTTCCAGGACTCGTACCACCGGTTGCCCTGCACGGTGACGCACGGCCCGGTGGTCGCAAGGTGGCGTTTTAAGGGATAGAGCTTGAGCATCTTGCAGCACCACCGGTTGTCCTTCCCGGGCGGGCCTGCTTTCTCCGCTGCCGCAAAGAAATCCCCTCCCTTCGGGATGATGGGAATTCCCAGCGACTGCACGAACGCGATGGTCTCCGGGAATTCGAGGCCGGTGTCGATGAAGAACGCGTCGGTGACGCCGGCTTTTCGTGCAAGGCTGAGGACCGCCGTACTGTCCTTTCCCCCGGAGAACGAGACGTTCACGCACGGCTTCTCTTTGATGTGCTGCTTGATCGACCGGACCGCGTTCCGTTCCAGGTTCTTGAGATGGTACCGGTTCTTCGCAATCACGGTTTCCCAGTCGGGATCCGGGAGTTCGACCGGAGTGACCGGCCCGAGCTCCTTGACCCGGATATTCCCGTCACGGACAATGCCGGTCCCGTACAGGTTTTTGTACCGGATGATGGTGCTCCCGTCCGGGACCGTGACCGCGAGCGGGAGCTTCTTCCCCCCGATCCGTTTCTGCTCCCTCATCACCTGGGGGTCGACCGATGCCGCAAGGTCGAGGATACCCTTCGTCGCATCCTTTACGAGGAACGGCAGGGCTTCGAGATTGATATCGAGAATGAATTTCCGTTCGACCGGATCAAAGGAGAGCATCCCGAACCTGACCCCGTTCGCGATAACGAGATCGGTCCGGTCCACCCCGCCGGTCTTATTGAAGAGGATGACCTTCGGGACCCGGACAGTGCCGAACCGTTCCCGGAGCAGCCGGGCCACAAGTTCGTAATCCTTGCCGAACGCTGGCCGGACATCGTACGGCTGCTGGAGGGGAATCGGGAACCCCTCCCTGCCGCAGGCGCAGGATCGTGCGATAAGAGGGAGGTTATCGTCCCGGCACCAGTACAGGATCTTCTTTGCCTGCGGCTCCTGCATGGCAGTTTGGTAGGACGGTGAGGAAGATAATAGCGCCGGTGCTGCCCGTCCTGTAGGAAAAAGGTCAGGTCCCGGAGCCCGGGAGCACCTCGTCCATGCTCCCGGACCGGTACCCTTTGAGATCGAGAGTCACGTACGTGAAACCGAGCGTCCTGAGATGGTCCGCTATCTCCTGGCGCAGCGTGACGACCCGGGCTATCTCCGCATCGGGAACCTCGATACGGGCGATGGTCCCGTGGCTCCTGACCCGGAGCTGGGTGAATCCCAGGGAGGTAAGGTACTCCTCGGCCGCTTCGACCCGTTGGAGTTTCTCAACCGTTATCTCCTCCCCGTACGGGATCCGGGACGAGGTACAGGCTGCGGACGGCTTGTCCCAGAAGGGAAGCCCGAGGTTTTTTGCAATCGCCCGGATCTCCGGCTTCGTAATTCCTGCGTCGACATACGGGTGCAGGATTCCCTCTTCCGTGCTTGCCCGGACACCGGGACGGTGCTCCCCGAGATCGGATGCGTTGATCCCGTCGGCAACATGGGCGATACCGAGCTCGCGGGCCCGGTCCCGGAGGATACGGGCGGAACCTTTCCGGCAGTGGTAGCACCGGTCCGGAGAGTTCTCCCGGAATCCCGCGATTTCCAGGATCGGGTACGGGACGACCTCGCAGGAAATGCCCAGGGTTTCTGCGGTCTTCAGGGCATCCGCTATCGCCCGTCGGGGCACCTCCGGACCATCGAGGAGCACGCAGGCTGCCCGGTCCCCGAGGACATCTCTCGCAATAACCGCGAGGAGAGCGCTGTCTACCCCGCCTGAGTATGCAACAAGAAGGGAGCCGTAGCTCCGCAGGTTATTTTTCAGGATGGCAAGTTTCTCATTGGCGTTCATAGGGATTCCGGATGGGGAGAAATTATTCGGGGCTGTCCGGGGGCCGCTTCCCGGGGGTCAGTTCCCGGCGCAGCTGCCTTCCCCGCTCCGGAGCTGCCGGCAGATCCCGCACATTTCGGCAACGATATCGGTGCATTTCCCTGCCTTGATCTTCTCTGCGAGGAGCCGGACCGACTCTTTGACGTCGTCTTCGAATTCCACCCGGTACCCCCTTTTTTTCGTGAGGTACTGGGAGACCGCTGAAGGCGTCATATCGAGCATCTTTGCGACCTCCAGCTGCGAGACCCCGTTCTGCACGAGCTCGGCAGCTATTGCAGCCCGGATGGCAGGGAGGATGTCCCACACGATTGTCTGACAGGGTGCTTTCTTCATAACACAACGTTTATGATAATCCGGTATCAGATAAATACCTGATATTCACAATTGTTAAGAATCGTTCCCGTCACCAATAAACCTATGGATTGTTCACGATGTCTCTTTCCCACGCACTCCCGATCCCCTCCCGGATCTCTCTCCCGGTTTCGTCAGCGGTACGACGCCCTGCCGGTTCCCCCCGGAAGGGAGCCGGGGGCAGCCTCTTCCTGGCGATAAAAGGACTGCTGGATAGCGGAGTGTGGCTTGTCACTCTCCCGTTCACAGGAATCGCCCGCAGGAAAACCAACAGGATTAATGGACCCGGATTCCAGATGTCCCTGTACTACCGGCCGGACCCGCCGCATCCGGGCAGAACGATATGCCGGAATACCGGACGGACGTACCTCATCTACGGAACCCTACAGGGAGAATCAGAATGCTGACAGACCAGGAGAAGAAACGCTACGCACGGCAACTCCTCCTCTTCGGAGAAGAGGGACAGGAGAAGCTGAAAGGAGCAGAGGTGTTCATCGCGGGGGCGGGAGGGCTCGGTTCCCCGGTCTCGATCTATCTCGCGGTCGCGGGGGTGGGAACGATCACGATTGTCGACAACGATGTGGTGGAGCTCACCAACCTGAACCGGCAGATCCTGCACCGGGACCGGGACATGGGCAGGAAAAAAGTTGCATCTGCCGAAGAGAAATTACGGGAGATCAACCCGGATATCGCGGTCAATGCGATTGATGCAACCATCGGGGAAGAGAACGTGGAGAACCTGGTGGGGAACGCGGACGTGATCGTGGATGCGATGGACAATTACCCGACGAGGTTCCTGCTGAACCGTACTGCAATCCGGAAAAATATCCCGCTTGTCCACGCCGCTATCAGGGGTCTCCACGGGCAGGCAACGACCGTGATCCCCGGAAAAACCCCCTGCATCAGCTGCCTCTTCCCGCATGCTCCCCCGAAAGAGGTCTTCCCGGTCCTCGGGGCGACTCCAGGGGTATTAGCCTCGATCCAGGCGACCGAGGTCGTCAAGTACCTGACCGGCACCGGGGAGCTCCTGGCCGGAAGGCTCCTCCTCTGGGACGGCCTCACGTCGCGGGCCGAGGAGATCGCAGTCCAACGGAACCCGAAGTGCCAGGTCTGCGGCGGGACCGGGTGCGGTGCATGAACGGGAGAGAGAAATACTCCTGCGTGTAACAGAATGGATGGATACGATGACAAAAATTTCCGTGAGAATCCGGCTCTTTGCCCAGTTCCGGGAACAGTTCGGAGGAGCCGTCCCGCTCTCCCTGGAGACGGGATCGACACTACTTGACGCATTGAACGAGCTGGCAGCAGGTGTTCCCGATGGGAGGAAGGCATTCTTCGAAGATGACGGGGGCGTCCGGGAGTACGTGGTCCTGATGCGTAACGGAAAGCGGATCGAGACAACGGAAGCCGCAGCCACGCAGCTTGCAGAGGGCGACGAGCTCGCGATATTCCCACCGGTGGCCGGAGGCTGAACCGGACGGTTTCCGGGGAAACGGAAGAAAGGAGGCATGACATGATCCGGGTCCAGCGCGAAGATGTCGATATCGGTGCGATGATTGAGGCCGCAAAGAAGCGGGAGATGGGTGCAGTCGTCACGTTCGATGGTATCGTCCGGGATGACGATATCGATGAGATGGAGGTCGAGGCGTACGAGGAAGTCGCAGTCCGCGACATGGAGGAGATCCGAAACGAGGCCATTGCGAAGTTCCGGCTCCAATCGGCCGATATCGTCCACCGCATCGGAAAACTCGGCGTGGGCGAGAACATTCTTGTAATCGTCGTCGGGGCAGGTCACCGCCGCGAAGCGTTCCAGGGATGCGAGTACATCCTGGAGCGGATCAAGGAACGGGCGCCTTTCTGGAAGAAAGAGTACCGGAAGGAAGGCGCGAGCTGGGTGAAAGGGAACCTGGAGCACTGATCGGGATCCCCGGCCTGCCAATAACTCCCGGTAACTTCTGTTTTCTCCTGTTTTTCTGCGTCCCGAAAGGGTACCTTAATAGAACCGGCACGCGATGGTACTTTCATGAAGCCGGATCACTTTAAGCCTCCCGAGTTCCGGGCCGCGATCATCACCGTATCCAGCTCCCGCATCCCGGAGACCGATACCAGCGGGAATAAAATCCGGGAGCTCCTGACGCTCGAACACATCCCGGTCGTCCACTATGCCATTGTTTCTGACCGGGTCGATGCCATCCGGTCCGAACTTGCGACAGCCCTCGATCTTGCCAACTGTGTTATCCTGAACGGGGGCACCGGGCTCACGCATGACGACTGCACGATTGAAGCGGTCACGCCCCTTCTCGAAAAGCGGATCGACGGGTTCGGGGCGCTCTTCCGGCTGAAGAGCTTCGAGGAGATAGGGACATCGGCTATCTTATCCCGGGCAGTAGCCGGCGTTATCCGGGGGAAAGTCGTCTTCTGCATCCCGGGTTCCACGGGAGCGGTCACGCTTGCGATGAAGGAGATCATCCTTCCCGAGCTTGGCCATATCCTCACCCACGCGAACAAGTGAGCGGAATACACCCTCTTGTTCCGGCCTTTACCGGTAGACTTCCAGGAGGGCGACCCGTTCCAGGACCAGTTCCCGGATCCTGCCCGTTCCCCCGATGGCATCCAGCTCTTCCTGCGTGATCCCGAAGAGTTCCCGGAGCCGTGCCTCTTTCTCCGGTGAAACGGGCTCCCAGTCTTCATCGTTCCAGCACATGAACGCCCCCAGGAGCTCTTTTGCCTCCCCGCTTTCCGGGCAGATGCAGACATATGCCCGGTTCAGGCCGGGATGGATGCTGAACGCATCCGTTTCGCTGCACTGGCGGGAGCCGGCGGCATAGAGGAGCGCCTCCATCTCCAGGGTCCGGGCTATAGTCGTCCCGTCCGCAAAGGACCGGGCAGCCCGGGCAAGCGCTGCCTTCACGTGGTCGCGGCCCGCGATGGCGCTTGCCCGGAAGCAGACGATCCTGCTGCCGGTCCGGTCTGCAATCCCCGCGAGCTGCTTCAGGAACGCAGCCC
>JBDKRP010000095.1:0-21795 GCA_039683275.1 Methanoregulaceae archaeon
TCTGCGTTCTCCTCATCGCCCCTGTATCGGCATATGCATCTTCCTATTCGGTCCGGCCCTGGGACGATAGTCCCCCATATGGTGATGCAAAACTTCCGGTCCCGGTCGGAATATGGCAGGTCCCGCCGGTGACGATTCTCCTTGTATTCACTGCTCTCTTCCTGCCGTTCTGCCTTCTCCCTGTGGAGATCCTTGTCTCATCCGGGGGATTCGTACTCCTGAACTTCCGGAGGATCCGGAAAAAAGCAGTATTCGGGAACGACTGCCGGACACTCATTTACCGTCATATCGAGGCGAACCCTGGTTCGGGATTTACCGGGATTATGCAGAACCTGCCGGTAAACCGGGGGACCCTGCACTATCACCTGGGGGTTCTCTGCCGCGAGAGGATGGTCGCTGCCTTTTCCCTTCATCACAGGACATTTTATTTCCCGAATGCGGGAAGGTTTTCTGATCAGGAAATGGATGCGATTGCCAGGCTGAGGACCCACGCGAACTTCCTGATCTGTAACCTCCTCTCTTCGTTGCCCGATGCATCCCGCATGGATATTGCCCGGAAAATGAATATTACCGGTTCCACGGTGTCGTGGCATATGCGCCAGCTCGCGGAAGGCCGGCTTGTCACGTCCGCAAGGCAGGGAAAAAGTGTCCGGTACCGGCTCACCCCGGTTGCAGCAAAGGTTATGAATGAACTGCGGTGAGCAGGGAACCGGTGACAGGAGTTGTACCGGTTCGTACCAATACCACGGGAATGTCCTGCATCCGGTCCGGCAATACTGATCCATAATCACGGGAGTGGTTCTGCCATCTGCCCAAAAAGTGAGAGAAAAACTACCCCTCCGGATTTACGACCCGTCCCAGGAAGAGGATGTTGCCGGTCTCCTGATCCTGGATCAGGAACAGGAACGGGTGATCGGCCCTGAATACCGGCACAGGACCTTCTGAGGGAAGGCCTTTTCCTGTCATGGCAATTGCGGTCGCTGCTGCTGCCTCGGTACCTTCCTCGTTCACGGAAACGTACGCCTTGTGGACAATTTCCTCGATATAGAGGTACGTTGTCCCATCCATTCCTGAGAAATCGGCATTATCCGAGAACGCAGTATGCATTCCCATCGATGCAAGTACCGGGGGCAGGGAGTATTTTGTTTCAAGGGTGAATTTCGGGAAATATACCATCACCCTCCGGTACGTGGATGAATTCTGTAATTCTGACAGGTTCCGGGGATCAAGGTATTTATCGGCCGCAGCGATGTCGTCGCCCCTGGGGAGCAGGACAAGCATGGACAAACGTGTCCCGTTTCCCCTGGTATAGGGCATCCGGATGAACTGGACATCGCCGGTTTCCGCATAGGCATACACGGCGTCCGGATCGGTTTTCTCCATCATGGGAACCTGCACGGTTTTTCCGGGCGCTATTCTAAAGTCGGCATCCCGGGTTTTGCCGGTATCAAACGGCAGGACCCAGGTGCCTTTGAAGTATACCGCGTCCGTTATCACGAGGCGGGTCAGCGGGTGGATGGAACCGGCCGGCAGCAGATCCCGGATTTTATTTTCGGTTTTTTCCTCTGCCCACCGGTTGATTGTGTTCCGCGACTCTTCCGGTGCATTGACGAAATCCAGGTTCGTGGTGTTTGCGGCGTACCAGCGCCCGGCAGTACGGATATAATCAGGAAGGAACGGATGGGTCTTTTCTGCCCAGAGTGCATTTGACGTGCGCAGCGTGTAACCGGCATCCTGGCGGCTTATCCCGGAAATCAATCCGGAATACCCTTCCCGGAGTGTCGTCATATTTTCCGGGAAGTAAAACGCAGACCTGATCTCATCGGCAGTCGTACCTCTGGCGCCTTCGTAGGCTATTGCAACCGCTGACGAGATCGAAAACGGGGAGAAGAAGAGGTTGCTTCCCGCGTACGTCGGATTGTTCGCCAGCCGGGAATACAGGTCGGATGCAAACCGGTTATTGGCTTCTATGATACGATCTTCGCTGGATATTCCCGGACTGCCGTCCGGTAGTACCTGCGTTTCTGAAGGGGCCGGCTGTACGGGTGTTATTCCGGTGCATCCTGCAAGAACCACGCAGACGAGGGCGAGAGATGCAAGAGCCAGACTGGGAATTCTCCGCCGTACCATGGCTGAACGTTCAGCATACGGCAGGTTAACCCTTGTGTTGAGTGCGGTTTTTTTGGTAGTTATCCGCAGCTGCACGTCACGGGGAACCCGGAATTTCCTGGCACGTTCATTCCCGGTCCTGCGGGATCCGGATCCCGCCGCCACCGGATATCCTGAGCGGGAATAGTTCTCAGCAGCATGCAGTGTCCGGTACCCGGACAGGGACGGATCCTCGCGAGGGACTTTTCTGTTTCCTGAACCCGCTCTCTGGCGGGATCTGCTGAATGCTCTGCGGAACCCTGTTCCTGATCTCCTTGTGAAGTACCTGGCCCATCGAAATTCCGGGCCTCGTCCTTCTCGTATGGCTGTTCTGGAAAACCGGTAGTCCCCCAACCGGCAGGTAATTTTTTATGAGTCCGGTCCGGAATGGATTCCGGGAACACAATCTGAAAACTGTCGGGATACCCTCCCCGGTATCCCTGAAAATGACCGGCAATCGCTGCCTGCCGGGGGCCGGTTGATCTTCACAGTTCGACTGTAATGACGGAAGCTGGACAGAGGTCAACAGCATCGACGGCGCACGCTTCACTTTCCTGCGAAGGTGTTCCCTCGGCTGAATTTCCCTCAAGCCGGAATTTCTCAATTACCTGGCTGAATGAATCGTCGGGATTCTGTTCGAAAAATCCCGGGCACGATTCCCAGCACGTCCCGCAGCTTACGCAGTTGGGTCTGTCTATAGTGATTTTCATAGTTGCCTGAATGACGGAATACCATTCCGTGAATTGCAATACATCGGCATGCTTCTCTTATACGGGGACCTTCCGTGGCTCGTTACCGGAAGACATCATCTGCTTTGCATGCACGAAATCCCGTGCCAGCCACCAGTGTTTTGGTATGGAACAGGCGCCTGCGAGCGCACGGCTCATATAGATGCTCTGGCGTAAGTCCTGCAGGTTCAGTTTTTCAAGGATGAGTTGCTGCTCCTTGAGTTTCTGAAGTGCATATCGCACTGCCCGGGGACTGAGCCGGGTCATGTTCACCATATCCTTCTGGGACATTCCGGTCACGGAATCCAGGATTGCCAGAACCATTACGGAAGACCGGGGCAGGTGCATTCCCGGCACAGGCCCATTGTCCTGAATGGTAACTGCTGCCTGGCTCATATGTCACCTCCCTCTTCTGGGTTGGTTCCATATCCGGGCAATTCCTGCAACGAATGCACATTCTCTTGTTCCATGTCTAACCCTCCAGTTTTTTCGGGAACTATCCTGGGAAGGGATAGTCTTCCTCTGTACCGGTATTCAATACTGTTTTTAATAGGGGCTTCCCCGAAAACCAGAATTTGAAACAAAATTTGAAACAATCGTTGCTGATGACGGATTGAATCCCGTCTTTCCCTCAGTTTGCAGGATCGGCTGGAACAGTTTGTTCCGGAAAAAGGATAATCTGTTTTCCGTTATTCTCTTGATTCGAAGTATTTCAACGCAGACGGGGCATACTTTTTCACTTCTTCGAAAAAGTACCTGCTCATTGCGGGATCAGAATCCGCGATGGACCCAAGGATCGTAGCGATCAGCCAGTTCGGCAGTTCGGGTTTTGCATCGAGACTATTCCTGATCACAACGACTGCTTCATCCACGTCTACCTTTTTTCTCCAGCGGTATGGCATCTTTCTCACCTCCGTGTGTGCCCAGTTCAATCCGCCGCCCGCTTCTTGACTGCAGCATCATACACCACCCAGTTTCTCTCCCAGTCAGGATTCTTTTCCCTGAGTCTTCCGAGGGTTTTTATCTTGATCTCCTGGGTCGTCATGCCGTCCCTCGCGTTCTGTTCAATTTCCTGCGCAACGGTCCGTGCATAATCGGCGGGCGCTCCGGTTTTCATCATGCTGACCGCTATCTTTTCCGGAACAAACAGTTCTTTCCTGCCATCCCTTTTCTTAACGACAACCATAGTTGACCATCTCTCCCGGGCTCCCTCCCGGGCTTCCATCAGATCGTCTTTGTTCCCCAGAGCGCGTGTTCATAGCGCAGCGCTTTCTCTGACCCCTTCGTGCAGAAGTAGTCGTACTTGAGCCCGAAATCCTTTGAAACAGGGCAGTCCGGGCAGATACAGCCCTTCTCATCGGATATGCACATGAAACTCTTCCCGGTTGCACAGAAGAGCATTTCTTTTGCGTTCTTCGCACAGCGGTCGTAGGTCGGGCAGGTGGGACACGTGCACATCTCCCTTGCTTTTCTCATTGCTTCTGCCATCTCCGCTTCCGACATTCCTGTCATCGAAAGCATGGTCTCTTCGAATTTATCCACAATTCCACCCCATGTGTTCCTGTCGTTCAATCTTTGATCCTTTCACCGGTATGCAATCACTGCAATGTCTACCGGGGAATCATTGGTTCCGTTCCCGGACTTCTGCATCGCAGTCCCGGAAGTCTCCCCCTCTTTCGGGAGTTCCTGCATACTCACTCGATGGTGATTTTTCCCTGGGATTCTGCCGCCATCTTTTTCAGGCGAACTTCCAGTACGCCGTTTTCGAACGTTGCAGACGCTCCCTTTGCAGTCACCGGTTTTGGGAGAGGGATTACCCGGGTAATGGATCCGAAGTTGCGCTCACGAAGGTAATATCCCTCTTTCTTCCCGGTTTTCTCTTCTTTTCTCTCGCAGACGATCTCCAGTGCCCGGGGATTGATCAGGTCAAGCGTGATGTCTTTTTTTGTGATGCCGGGAATCATGTCTGCGGTGATAACCACGTTATCATCTTTTTCAGTGACATCCACCTGGAGTTTTGTCAGGTGCGCGGGCAGCATTTTTGTCTCGGGCCCGCTGGTCCCGGGTAACAGCGCTACCGGTGTGGTATTATACATCTGCCGGGTCAGCGATTCCATGTAATTTCTCATGTCTTCGAGTTCATCAAAGATCGATCGGTAATACCATCGTACCATTCCTTTCGCCTCGCAGTTGTGTGGCCCGGGAATCATCCCGGACCTGTTTCCGGAAATTTGCCGGGAAAAAGGGAACCCGGGTTCCCGTTGCGTGACCGGGCACCCCGGCATCCCCTCTCCGGCCGGGTACTTCCCGGTGAATTTTATCAAATTATTCAGATAAATCAAAATGTGAGACAGGGATTGAGAAGAGCGGGTAGATATTCCTGAAAATTCCCTTCCTGTTCACGATGAAACCGCTGAGGGAAAAAAGCAGGACCTGACGTGATCCGGTCTCTCCATTCGATCTGACACGGGAATTCATCCGGGATTCCTAGGGACGTCTCCCAAAATCAGATTTTGAAACAAATTCTGAAATGATCGGGAAGGAACTATTGAGAAGATGCACGTACGGTATACCGTGGCTCAGCAGGATCATTCGCGCAAAGGGCAACCGGTGAACCAGGTCGTGGAACAGACGGGGGTCCGCCGAAGTACCCTGATGGTCAGGAGAGGATAGGCATGCCGCAATGGCGATGCAGCGTCTGTGGTTATACCTACGATGAGACTCAGGGGGACACGGGTGCAGGTATACCGGCAGGGACATCATTTGAACGCCTTCCCGCTGACTGGACCTGTCCGGTCTGCGGGGCCGGTAAGGACGCTTTCAGCAGGATTTCTGAGAGTGACATCCACGCGGGTTCGGAAACGACCGTTTCCGACGTGCTTATCGATGAGCTTGCCGCATGGGGAGTGCACCTGGTGTTCGGCATCCCCGGCACATCGTCGCTCGGGCTCGTAGAGGCGATCCGGAAAAAAAAGGAAATGCGGTTCATCGTGTTCCGCCACGAGGAGAATGCCGCAATGGCAGCATCAGCGTATAACAAGCTGACCGGTAAGATGGCAGCCTGCCTGACAATTGCCGGCCCCGGGGCAACCAACCTTGCTACCGGGCTGTATGATGCGAAGGAAGATCATGCGTCGGTTATCTCCCTGAACGGCCAGTCCGGGATCCAGTATACCGGGCCCGGTGGAATCCAGGAGATTGACCAGGACGCTTTCTTCCGGCCGATTACGGTGTACAACAACACCGTAGCGGACAAGAAAACTGCAGTCCTCCTCCTCACCCGTGCACTGAAGTACGCGATCCTTGAGCGGGGCGTATCCCAGCTCTCGGTGCCAAACGAGATCCAGAAGCAACCCCTGGATGCGCAGTTCTGCACGCGGGAGGCATGCATCAGCAGCCGTGACATCATTCCCACCGGTGATCTCATGAACGAAGCTGCCCGCAGGATCAACGCGGCGAAACGCCCGGTCATCATTGCCGGCTGGGGTGCGTTTGCCGCGGGGCAGGATGTCCTTGCGATTGCAAAGAAGACCGGGGCACCCATACTCACGACCTTCCGGGCAAAGGGGATCCTGCCTGAGGATAACGAGTGGGTGATCGGCATCCTCGGGAATGTCGGGTCCCCCTCTGCGCGGAAGTGTGCGGAAGCATCAGATCTGCTTATAACGTTCGGTGTCGGTTTCTCGAAATTTACCGATGTACCGGAAGACAAACCTATGGTACAGGTGGATATCGACCCCCTGAAACTCGGCAGGAACTCCCGGTCGCTTACCCTCTGGGGTAACTGTGTCGATGTCCTTCCCCGGCTCCTCCCGCTGCTTGCTGAAAAGGATGCTGAACCTGTCCGGAGGGATATTGCACGGATGAAGCAGGAATGGGACCGGAGGCGAGACACCGAGGCGGGCAGCAATGCAACCCCCCTGCGCCCGCCGTTCATCATGAAAGTGCTCTCTGAAGTCATTCCGGAGAATGCGGTCATCTCGCTTGACGTGGGGGAGAACCAGTGGTGGTTCGGGAGAAATTTCCGGATGAAAAACCAGCGGTTCGTGATGTCCGGCTATCTAGCAACCATGGGCTTCGGGTTTCCCGGCGCCCTAGCTGCCAGGATCGCGTATCCCGGGCGTCCGGTTTTCTGCATTACCGGTGACGGCGGTTTTTCGATGGCCATGGCGGACTTTGTTACTGCCGTGAAATACAATCTTCCAATCGTCGTCATTATCCTCAATAACCGCCAGCTCGGCATGATCCAGGTTGAACAGATGATGGAGCAGTTTCCGAACTACGCAACCGACCTCCTTAACCCGGACTTTGCATCGTACGCCGGGGTGTGCGGGGGTGCCGGCATCAGCGTTACACAGCCAGGTGAACTGAGGGCGGCCGTGCTGGAGGCAATCGCTATGGATAAGCCGGTTATTATCGACGTGGATACGGACCCGGAAAGGTTCTGATCAGACCGGTGCGGGAGGAGCATCGGCGCCGGGGGAAATTGCCATTACGAAAACGGGGAGAATCTCGGGGGACTTCCTCTGATGGTAAGAGGAATGTCCGCCCGGGCCCGTGAGGGTCGAAGTGCTTCCGGGCCCCCGGATTCAGTTTTTCTTTCGTGATTTGATCGCGATGTACGTTCAGGTGATCCGGAATTCCCGGGCCCTATCAGCCATCTCCTGCAATTTTTTGTTGACCAGGTAGTTGACCGTTCCCTCCTTGTAGGACCCGTCCGGTTGCCGTTCCCCTGCCGGTACACCGGTAAGAAATTCAATACCTTCATCGATAGTCCTCGCCGGGTAAACAGAAAACTTCCCCGCTTTTGCCGCTTCGATGAGCTCTTCTTTCAGCATGAGGTTCTGGACATTGCTTGCCGGGATCATGGCTCCCTGTTCCCCGGTCAGGCCCTTTGCCTTGCACACTTCGAAAAAACCTTCGAGCTTTTCGTTTACTCCCCCGATCGCCTGGACTTCGCCCCGCTGGTTCACGGACCCGGTGACGGCGATGGACTGCCGTATGGGCAGGCCGGAGAGGGCGGACAGGATTGCATAGAGTTCCGTGCTCGATGCACTGTCGCCGTCCACCCCACCGTAACTCTGTTCGAAAACCAGTTTTGCGGAGAGGGAGAGCGGTTTGTCCTGCGCATACTTGTTCGCAAGGTACCCGCCAAGGATGAGGACGCCCTTCGTATGGGTCGGCCCGCCCAGTTCTGCCTGGCGTTCGATATCGACAATCCCGTCCCGCCCCACGGCAACGCTCGCGGTCACCCTTGAAGGCCTGCCGAATGCGATATCCCCGAGTTCCATCACCGAGAGCCCGTTGATCTGGCCGACCTCTTCCCCTGCCGTATCGATCAGGAAGACTCCCCGTTCGATTAACTCCTGGATCTTCTGCTGGACCAGGCTGGACCGGTAAATTTT
Organism: Methanoregulaceae archaeon; assembly: GCA_039683275.1. Lineage (GTDB taxonomy): Archaea > Halobacteriota > Methanomicrobia > Methanomicrobiales > Methanospirillaceae > JBDKRP01. The sequence goes on from JBDKRP010000095.1 coordinate 8,282, forward strand.
TTCCCCGAATGCCTTTTCAATATGATTCACGGTGACATAGGGTGCCTTTTCCTGTACAGCGTAAAAATTTGCCTCCCGGATCAGGTCCGCGACGCTGGAAAATCTCGTGGACAGCTTCAGTTTATCATCCGCGAGACGGGATCCGTACTCCACGACCTTCGCGACTGCGGTATTGTCCAGGTGATGCAGGCCGAACCGGTTGCAGAGCGTGCAGATGAAGGAAGCATATTTCCGTGTGTTGTCGTCAGTCCGGTCCATGACCGTATCGAAGTCCGCCCGTACCTTGAAGAGATCGGGATAATCCGGGTCTTTCTGGTTCAGGATCTGGCTGATATCGGGAGTACCGATAAGGATCACCTTCACCCCGAGCGGGATCGGCTGGGGTTTGAGCCCCCGCGTCATGATGAACCCTGCCTGCTCTCCCGGTTCTTCGATCCGGGCTTTTTCTGTCCTGATCGCGGATTTGAGACCTTCCCAGGCAAAGGGATACCGGAAGAGGTCCGGCCCCGGTATCACCAGGTACCCGCCGTTCGCTTTGTGCACGGAACCTGCCCGGATCATTGTGAAATCGGTCGTAACGACACCGAACTGGACTTCCCGCTCTGCTTTCCCAAGAAGATTCTGGTAGCTCGGGGTCTCCTCGAAAACGACCGGCGCCCCTTCGGATCCGGCATTGTCGACAACCACATTGATCCCGTATTTCCTGAATGCGGGATCTTTTCCGCCCGGCCATTGCTGGAAGGGGGACTGCACCTCCTGCTGCGGCTGAGCCGATCCGAGGAATGTACTGAGGTTATCGAGGATATCGGTCCGGACATTTTCAATATACGCAAGAACATCCGGTATGCTCCCGTATTTTTCCTTCAGGTCGGCAAGAAGGTGGCCTATCGCGTAGAGGGCAATCTCGTTATTCAGTGCATTGGTAACCTCCGTTCCTTTCGCTTCCAGATCCCGCATCCGGCGGAACCCTCCCCTCAGGTCCGCATCGAGGACTTCCCGTTTCCGGAGTATCTCTGCCTGGTTCTCTCCGGGAAGGGCATCGAATTCTTCCTGGGTCAGCGGTTTGCCATCGATCACCGGTATGATCAAAAGACCTGTCGGGCTCATCCGTATGGTGAACCCCTGTTTTTCGGCACTCGTGTTGAGATCCCCGATTATTGTCTGCCGTTCGGTATCGAGTTTCCCGAGCGCCTCCTGGCGCTTCGTCACATAGTCCTCGCTCTCGAATGCCCGGGGCAGAGCCCGCCTTACCTCGCTGATAAAGGAAGCCATATCTGCCTTAAGCCGGCTGCCAGTCCCGGGAGGGAGCCGGATCGCAAGGGGCTCATACGGGCTCCCGAAATTGTTGACATAGATCCAGTCGTCCGCTTTCGGCTTGGTCCTCGCCAGTTCGTCCAGGAACTTCCTTACTGCCGTTCTCCTGCCGGTGCCGGGCATGCCCGCAACATAGATATTGAATCCTTTTTCCGAAATTTCAAGCCCGAACCGGAGCGCCTTCTGGGCTCTCTCCTGGCCGATGATCTCTTCGTTAGCTTTCAGGGATTCCGTTGTGGAACACCCGACCTCTCCGGGCGCAAAGGATGCCCGGTAATCCGGAATGGGTAATGCTTTGATCATTCAGATTCTCCTCTCATGTCCTGTTTCCGATTTTTTCCTGGAATCGTCATGTCAGTCCCGGAATGGTACCCTGTGTGTTCTCATAGCGCTGAACAGCAAGCGGCGCTCCCAAGAGGATGCGCCGTGCGGTATTGTATACGCTCGGCGTCTTTTCCGGGTCGAGCCCGCTTAAGAGACTCGCCAGAATCCCGACAAGCGGCTCCTGATCTGCTTCTTCCATACTATCGAGTGCGCCGAAGACCCTGAGCATGGAAACCGCGCTGTACTCATTGACCGGTGCAAGTTTCAGGAGAGTTTTTTGCAGGAAAGTACGCCCTTCTCCAGTCTGGAGGGATTTTTTCCGGTTGAGGGCAAACCTCCCGTAGAGTGCCCGCTGGTCATTGGCCTGTTCGATCCGGAATGCGCCCGATTGTTCGACCCGTGAGATGAAATCCATCATATCGTCGCTGCTGTTTCCGGCGATGACCGAGAGGAAGTTTTCCCAGCTGACGGGATGTTTTTCAGATTCCTTTTCAAAGGCATCGAGTATTCCCGTGCGGTCGGGAGCGGAGCTGTCCATATACCTGCTGAATGCGGCCAGCTTATCCGTTGCAGAGGTAGCACTCCCGAACTGGTCGAGCATTAACTGGTGGATATCGGGGGTATCAAGGCGTGAGAGAACGGCGAGAGCAGTATTTTTTATCTGCCTCCGTTTTATATCCAGAAATTCCTGGTGCAGGGAATCCCTGCGAAGACCCGGGACAATCACCTCATTATAGATATCGAGGAGTTCCGTTTTGTACCCGGCTGCAATGGACGCGAGTATTTTCTCGCGGACATCATAGAGCGCCGTGTAGCGATGTGCATATTTTTTATCGGGAACAGATTCGAACACGGTTAAAAACTGTCCGCCTGCCCGGATCATCAGGTCCCGGTCGGAAAAGAGCCGGAACCAGAGATCGATGCATGCCGGGTCGGTGCCTGCGGAAGGATCGTCGAGCAGCCTGATTTTTTCCCGGTCCATGATTGTCATGAATGCGATGTACCGGTTCACGAGGTCGCTGTCCTGTTCAGCCTGCAGGTACAGTTCCCGGAGCGGGGCGTCGTACCGGACTTTTCCGTAGAACGAATATCCCCGGTTGATGGAAATGAATGCAGGCGGTTCGGTTGAATTGAGTTCGAGGATTTCCTCCTCCCGTTCAACCCTGTGAAGAACTTCAGTGATATCACTTCCCGACGCAGCGACGAGAGCGATCCGGACCGGGAAGATCCATCGTTTTTCCGGACGATCCCGGTCCTGGCGGAGGTGTAATGTCATCACCCCGCGGTCGCTGTTATACTCTGCCTGTACCGAGAGCGTGGGAAAACCCGTCTGTTTCAGCCACCCCTCTGCCATGGGAGCGAACTGCTGTCCGGATACCTCCTCCATGGCCTGCACCCACTGGTCCCGGGTAGCATTCCCGTGCCGGTACCTGCGGTGGTAGAGATCGAGACCTTTTACAAACGTTTCTTTTCCCATCAGGGTCTCGATCATCCTGACAAATTCCGGGGCTTTCATGTAAGTGATATCCGTGATGAGCTCATTGGGATCGTTAAACCCGTCGGGTTCGATGGGAAGGGACGCGGCCCCGCTGTCGAGTTCCAGGGTCCCGCTCCCGGGTGCAAGCAGCGAGAGTACCGTCTGGAGCCGGGAATAGTCTTCCCCGGCATGGTACGCGTGGTACTGGTTTTCGATATGAACGGTTACTGCTTCGTTGAGCCAGATCTCAAACGGCGACCATCCGGTCACTTCCGAACCATTAAGATTATGGTAAAACTCATGCACTTTCACTTTGGCGAGATATTCGTACGCAGCATCCGTCATTGCCGGAAACGGCATGATCCGGTTTGCGGTAATTGTTGTATTCCCCACATTTTCCATTCCCCCGAAATCCGAATTCTGCATGGCGATCTCGCGATAGGTCACACCGGTATATTCATAACCGGGAACGATCTGCTGAATAAGATCGCGAAGTTCCGAGCGGATTTCCTGCAGTTGCGGATTGTACGGACTCCTTTTCCTGATACGGGAAAACCCCTTCAGGAGCAGGTACAGTCGTTCCCGCACTGGCATCTGATCATACCTGCCCGGGCCGGTAAAGAGATGGACCCAGAGAACTGCATCGTGAAGGATATCCAGTGCCTTCCCCGCCGGTTCCGGATCGGTTCCCGGTGGGACGAGCAGCTCGAGCGAGCAATGGTTTCCATCCGGGTACTCGCATTCCTGACTGAAACCTGCATAGGTCCCGCAACCGAGAAAGAAAAGGTACGGCGCCATAGGGGTGACGCGATTCTCGTAGGTAATTTTCACCCGGCCGTTCCCTGCAGGCTGGCGGGGGACAGAAACGTTTCCGTTTGTGATCAGGTGGGTGTACCGTTCGTCGGCAATAATTGTCGTGGTATATGTACACTTTGCCGTCATGTCGTCGATACACGGGACCAGGCGCTGGAATCCCCATTGCTGGCACTGGGTAATCTGCTGAGGCGGCGCATCCGGAGGGGTCTCATCAAAATACAGGCCTTCCAGGATATTTTTTGTCGGGCGGCAGATCGTTTCTGTATGCAGGGTGAATTGCGTCAGCGGTAAAACCGGGTCTTTGAACCGGATTCTCAGCCGGCTTCCGCCAGGATCGTATGTGTAGGTGCATTCACGTCCGGGACAGGTTACTGAGAGAATTTCAAGGTTTTTTGCATCCAGTACCAGACCTTCAAGGGGATTTTCACGCGATTCGGCATGGAAATCAGATATTACTTTTGTATGATCCCCGAAGACATCGAAGACGAGATCCATGTGGACGACGCGAACCGGAATCCGGCCGAAATCATCCTTGTAATAGCGGAACAGGCGATTTGTCATAATAATATCCGGACCTCCGGATCACTGGTTATTCAGTTCTGTGCATGTCGATACGTGTATCTGCAGGGTTCATGCCCTTCGTCTGAATACGGTCTGCGCAAGGACGCCCGCGTACTTGTCCAGGGATTCATTCCATCCCGCCTTTGCAAGGTCGCTCATCTCACCAGCGGGAAGACCGGTATGCCGGAGCGTTATCCGGGTCCTCCCTGCAAGCACCTCGAAGGTGACTGTCTGGAGCATTTCTGCCGGGATGTCTGCACTCATGCCGTACCAGGTTGCAGGAACCACATTTCCTTTTTCATCGGCAAAACTGGCCGTGCAGACGATTCGTTCCGGTTCGGCGATTTCCCGGTATACCCCGGTACTCCAGTAATCGCGGCCATTAGGAGATCTCATACAGTACAGGTAGGACCCGCCGACCCGGAGATCTATTTTGCAGGAGGGGGCCGTGAAGTTTTTCGGTCCCCACCATTGCATAACAAGTTCCGGCTCGGTCCATACGCTCCAGGCAATTTCCCGGGGGGCATCGAAGAGGCGCGTGATAACGATCTCTCCCCCGCACCCGCCCGGCCCGAGGCCGCATCCTGCCACTGACGATTCGATTTTATGGGCAGGTGCGTTCATCAGGTAGATCCCGGGATTGTTCAGTAAATCCAGTGCGTTGATCTTCTGGTCGACAAGTTCTTCGTAGGTGAAGAAATCGCTGACACTGGTTCCGCTCCCCTCCCAGAACACCTGTACCCCGTTCTGGTATTTTTTACTGCTCGTAATCTGCTGCATGTTTTTCCTCTCACTCTTTTTGTTTTTCCATCCGGTCGGGACTGCATCCTTCCCGGAAGATTTGTTTTTTCCCACCCCAGTCATTTCCCGGCAGGAATTCCCACGGATGATTCAATCGTGTGTCTGACGGTGTCAACCTGGAATATCCGGGGGCTGCTCAGTAAATCCAGTGCGTTTATCTTCTGGTCGACAAGCTCTTCATAGGTAAAGAAATCATTGACTTCCTCTCCCGCGTAGGTCGAGGATACCTGGATTCCGTTCTGGTACTTTCTGCTGCTCGTAACCTGCTGCATGTTTCTCCCTCAAGTCTCCGTTTTGCCGGTGCCCCCTATCCAGGGCAGCGCGGTGAACCCTTCCCGGACAATGGTTGTACGATTCGCCCGGGCCTTCAATTCATAGGGAGAGGATCATCCGGCTCCCCCTATGAACGCTTCTTTCAGTAACTCCTCCTGCTTTTTTGAGAGGTTCGCGGGGATCTTCACGATGACTTTTACGAGAAGATCTCCCCTGCTGTCTGAATTCAGGAATGGCATGCCCTGTTTCCGGAGCCGGAACAGGGTGTGGCTCTGGGTACCGCGGGGAATTTTCAGGAGTGCACTCCCGGTCAGGGTAGGCACGCTGATCTCCCCGCCTAGGAGAGCGGTGGGGAGCCCTACAACGGCAGTCGTCTGAAGGTCGGCACCGCGCCGTTCAAAGACATCGTGTTTTTTCACGTGGACGACTGCATAGAGATCCCCCGGGGGCCCCTGGTTTTCCCCGGGTTCGCCCTCGCCTGCAATTTTTAAGAGTTGTCCGTCATCGATCCCCCGGGGGATCGTAACTTCGATCTTCCGCGTTTTTTGCAGGATCCCTCTCCCGTGGCAGGTCGTGCAGTGTTTTCCGACGAGCCTTCCACTCCCGCCGCAGTCCGGGCAGGGAGCGATATTCGTCATCTGCCGATTCCCAACCTTCCGGGCACTCCGGACCTCCCCTGTCCCATGACACGCAGGACACTCCTTCAGGGAGCCGGGCTGCGCGCCCGTACCCCCGCAGGTTGGGCACATATAGTGATGCGGGACGGTGACCGTGTTTTTCGTGCCATGAAATGCGTCGATAAGAGAGATCGTGATATCGTACCTGAGATCCGCTCCCGCCCTGCTCCGTGTCCTGCCTGTTCCCATGGAAAATGCATCGAAGATATCTCCCAGGCCATAGTCCCGGAACAGGTCGTCATAACTGGGCGGCTTGTAGCTCGCTGCATCACCGGGTTTGAACTCTGCATGCCCCACCTGGTCGTACTGGGCTTTTTTCTGGGGATCGCTCAGCACCTGGTAGGACTCATTGACCTCCTTGAATTTCTCTTCTGCTTCCTTGCTGCCTTTATTCAGGTCCGGGTGGTATTTCCGGGCAAGGTGCCGGAACGCCTTTTTCAGATCGTCCGGTGATACATCCCGCTTTACGCCAAGGATCTCGTAATAGTCTCCCGTTGCCATGGGTGCGGAGAAAAATGTTATTTCTCATCTTTCACTTTGAAATCAGCATCGACAACGTTCTCGCCCTCCGGGCCTCCGGTGGTCCCTCCGGAAGCCTCCCCGGAGGATGACTCCGGCCCGGCCTGCTCCCGTGCCTGGCGCTGGGTCGCTTCCTGGTACGCGGCAGATCCGGCTTCACCGAGGATTTTCTGGAGTTTTTCGGTCTCCGACTTTATTTGTGCCGCGTCCTTCCCCTCCATCGCAGCTTTCACGGCGGTTATCGCGCCGTTCAGCCGGTCTGTCATGTCGGGACTCAGTTTGTCAGCGAGGTCGGATTTTGTCTTTTCTGCCAGGTACACGAGGGAGTCTGCGGCGTTCCTCGCCTCGACCTCTTCCTTTCGTGCTTTGTCCTGCTCCTCGTACTGCTTTGCATCACTGACCATCTTTTTCACGTCGCTGTCAGCGAGTTTGGTCGAAGCGGTGATGGTCATCTTCTGTTCTTTTCCTGTGCCGAGATCTTTCGCCGATACATTGAGGATACCGGACGCATCGATATCAAAGGTGACTTCGATCTGCGGGACGCCCCGGGGAGCCGGCGGGAGGCCGACTAAGTTAAACTGGCCGAGGCTCACGTTATCCGCCGCCATGGGCCTTTCCCCCTGGAGGACGTGGATGGTGACCGAGGTCTGCATATCGGCAGCAGTCGAAAAGATCTGGCTTTTCCGGGTCGGGATCGTGGTGTTCCTGTCAATGAGAGAAGTCCTGACCCCGCCCAGTGTCTCAAGTCCCAGTGTCAGGGGCGTAACATCGAGGAGCACCATGTCCGTGATCTCACCGCCGAGAATGGCACCCTGGATTGCTGCACCCATGGCAACACATTCCATCGGATCGATGCCCCGGACCATCTTGTTCCCGACATGATCTTCAATGAATTTCTGGACGACCGGCATCCGGGTCGGACCTCCCACGAGAATCACTTTCTGGATGTCATCCTTTGTAAGACCTGCATCTTTCAGGGCCTGGTCGAAGGGATTGATACACCGCTTTATGATTGGCTCGATCAACTGTTCGAGTTTTGACCGGGACAGTTTGATGGAGAGGTGCTTCGGGCCCGCCTGGGTGGCTGAGACATAGGGGAGATTGATCTCGGTCTCAAGTACGGTTGAGAGTTCGATCTTTGCTTTTTCGGCAGCTTCTTTTACCCGGTTGATCGCCATCTTGTCGTTCCGGAGATCGATCCCCTCCTGCTTTTTGAATTCAGCGGCTATCCATTCGTAAATAGCATTGTCCATATCTGTTCCGCCCAGCTGGGTATCCCCGGACGTCGCAAGAACCGTAAACGTGCCGCCCCCGAATTCCATGATGGTCACATCAAGGGTCCCGCCACCAAGATCGAAGACGAGGATCTTGTACTCGCCTCCCTTATCCAGGCCGTACGCCATGGACGCTGCAGTCGGCTCGTTGACCAGCCTGACCACGTCCAGCCCGGCGATTTTTCCCGCATCCTTGGTCGCGGTCCGCTGGTTATCATTGAAATATGCGGGGACCGTGATCACGGCTTTTGTAACCTTCTCACCCAGGAATGCCTCTGCGTCCCGCTTTATCTTCTGGAGGAGGAATGCCGAGATCTGCTGGGGCGTGTATTCCTTTCCGTATATTTTGTATACGTGGCTCATGCCCATTTTCCGCTTTGCGGCAGTGACCGTACCTTCGGGATTGCTGACAGCCTGGCGCCTCGCTGGTTCTCCTACGAGCAGCTGTCCGTCCGTGGTAAACGCTACGTACGACGGGAACATCTTGCCCGCAACTGTTGCTCCCTCAGCGGACGGGATAATAGTTGGTTTTCCTCCAATCATCACCGCAGCTTCGCTGTTGGATGTTCCCAGGTCGATGCCGATAATTTTTTCCTTAGCCATTGGTTTCACCTTCCATTTCCGTCACGTGTTCTGCAATCTTTACTTTCGAAGGCCGGATCACCTTGGACTTCAGCTGGTACCCCTTCCCCAGCTCGTCAATGACCGTGTTCTGCTCTTTTTCGCATTTCTCGGTGCACAGGACTTCGTGATATCGCGGATCGAATTTTTTTCCCACGCATTCTATCGGCTGCAGCCCGTAATCTGCTAGAATTTTTGCAAATTTTTTGTAGATCATATCCATTCCTTCCTTGTTTTTTTCCAGTTCCAGGGAAGGAAGGGCCCGTTCAAAATCATCAAGAATCACGAGAAGGTCGTCGATCAGCCGCTCGTTTGCGAGTTCTGTTATCTGTCCTTTTTCCTTTTCACACCACCTTCGGAAATTGTCGAAATCCGCCTGGAGATACCGGAGCTGGTTGAGGCGCTCCTCAGCGTGACGGGTCTGTTCCTCGAGTTCTTTTTTCAGCTGCATGACGTCTTCCATACGATCCCTTTCCTACCCCGGCACCTGCATTCCCGGCCCGGCAATGTCATTCACACCTTGGATAATTCCAGTAATTCCGGATGAAACCGGCATAGATGCAGTCCGTATTCCCACAGCTGCTGCAGCTATATGCCGGGCATCGCGTGCCATGCAGGCAGACCCCGGAAAGCCGGTCTTTCCAGGAGTCTCCCCTTCCCGGGAAAAAACCACTCCCTATCAGGGAAAGATCTTCCCCGGCGATTGTAAATCTCCGGAAAATGTTACCATACGGAATCGTTCTCACCCGCTGGGAAATGGAATAGGAATTATAATAGGATCTCCGATAAGAACCACGATTTGAAACAAATTTTGAAAGAAAAGTACAACAGGGAATTATTCAACTGCGATTCTTCCGGTATGATCGCTCCCGTGTCACGATACGGTTTTTTCGAGGCAGATGTCCAGCATGCCTTCCGAGAACTTCTTTTTGAACAGTCGTGATCCCCGGGGAGCCGGCATCGTTTTCTCCCGCATCACTCCGTTTTCAAATATCGAAAGGGTGATCGTAGTCTTTTCAAGATCGATCCGGATCTGCTCTTCCTTTATCCCGGGCAGGCTGATAGTGAGATGAAGATACCTGCCATTCTCGGTCCTGTTTACCGGCGGTTCGAATGGTGGCGTGCTCCTGTGTCTGTCGCTGTCTTTCATTTCAATCGGCCTCTTTCCGGGGAAGTCCCGGATGCCCTGAACTGCCCGTCCCGTTCCCGGACCGGTCTTTTGCGTTTCTCCCGGAAATGTGCTCTCTTACCGGGAACCGGTAATCGCCGCAAAACCCCCTTCCCCGGGAAGCTGCCGGTCTCAACCGGCCACTTTCCCCGGTCGGACCGGCATCCCGGGAACAGTCGGGAACTGTCGGAGGAAATGATTCTGGTGCGGACAGGTCTCGTATTATCCGGTTTTTCTGGTGAGTGTGAAACGACATCTGTGGCATATTCCGTCACTGCTGTTCTGCCCGCACCTTTTCAGTGAAGTTGGCGGGCAACTTCCGTCAGGAACTGCATCCCGCAGGCGGACGATTGCTACCCGCTCGTTCTCTTCTCCTGACTTCTCAATATAGATACCCCGGTCTTTCAGGGATTGTTTCAAAATTTGTAACACAGGGGCATCATTCCCGATCCTGCGCCAGGACCTGTATGGAGGATCCCGGCAGGGTCTCCTGCAGGAACCTACTTCCCGCATAATTCCCGGAAAATAGGGTTATTTCCTGTCGGGCGGGGTCAGGGAAGCGGCACCCTCCCCGAGGATGTGCCGGAAAACAAACTTGAATTCGGCAAGCCGGGTCTGGATATACTTCTTCCCCGGCTCCGTCGCAGAGTACAGTTTTGATTTTCCCGACGTTTTCATGACCAGGTATCCTTTCTGTTCGAGGTCGTAAAGGTACGTATAAATCCGTGCCTGGGGGATGAGGACATTATACCGGGTGTGGATCTCGTGGACGATATCATACCCGGATATCGGCTTTTCGAGAAGCGAAAGGACGACCGGCTCCAGGGATTTTTTTACAACATCGTCGATAGTCGCCTGGGGAACGACCGTGACCGCTTCGGCAGGGAAGGTCCGGTGGGCAAACGAGAGGGTGGTATCTTTCCCGGTCGATATTATGATCTTTTCAATCCCTTCGGAGAGCAGTTTTATCTGGTTGTGATCGATATCGGCCATGTTCACGGCAATAATACCCGATATGGGGACTCCCTGCTCCTTCTTAGCGAGGATGAGGTTTTTCACTGCAAGGATATCCACAAATTCCCCGGTATCGGAAAAATCAAAGAGGATCTGGATCGTTACCGATGCGGGCGGCGGAGGCAGGGATGCCGCACACTTCTCGATGATCCCGGGCAGGAGGTATGCCTCTCCTTTTTTAATACGCCGCATGAAAAGGTCTCCCTTTTCGATTTCCTTTAAGAAATATTTCTGCAGGACGGACCGGTGATAGGCAAAGAAATTCCGTCCTCCTTTTTTCAGCCCCGCTTCAATCGCAAACCGGAACACCGGTTCCTTGACAGCCGGATCGGCATAGAGGAAGAGGACGATATCCGAGAAAATATCTTTCAGGAGGAGCGCTTTAATCTCCGGAAGAGCGATATAATCAGCCCCGGTTCCGTCGCCTTCAGTACCCTCTTTTGTTCGGGGGCGTTTCTCTCCCGCTGCAGCAGTGGATGTACGGATCTCCCGCTCTGCGGCTTTCCGGAACAGGGCAACCTCAATGGCGGCCTTTATCTCCAGTTCGTTGAAGGGTTTTACGATATACCCGTACGGCCCGACCAGCTTTGCTTTCTCAATGATAGTATCGTCAGCATACGAAGTGACAAAGACAACCGGGATATCCAGTTCCCCGGTAATTACCTTTGCCGCTTCAATCCCGTTCAGTTTTCCCGGCATCACGATGTCCATGAGGACAAGGTCCGGGTTAAGCCGCCGGGCTTTCTCAATTGCATCCTCCCCCGATGCAGCCATGCCGGCGACTTCGTAGTTCATCGCACTCAGGCGCTCTTCCAGCTGCATCGTTATAATCGCTTCATCGTCAACTACGAGAATCTTTGACATGGTTATACACCTTCTGGATGGATCGGGAATTCTACAATCACTTCTGTACCCGTGTTCCCCGTAATAATAACTGAGCCCCGGAGCTGCGTTACAAGACTCCGGATAAGTTTGAGTCCGAGGCTCGTTGTCTTGTAGACATCCACATCCTTCGGGATCCCGACGCCGTCATCCCGTATCCTGATATGGATAATGCCGTCTTTCCGTGTTGCGGAAACGTTGAGCGTCCCGTATGCAGCTCCTTTGAACGCGTGCTTGAAGGCATTCGACAGGATCTCGTTCACGACAAGGGCGCAGGGGATGGCCTGGTCGACCGGGAGGAAGATATCCTCTGTCTCGATTACGGTCTCTATTTCAGTACCGGACCTGCCGTATATGCTGGAGAGGTCTGTAACCTGGTCCCGGATCTGGCTCCCCATGTTGATCCGATCGAACTGTTTGCTCTCATAGAGCCGGGTATGGATCTGCGCCATCGTCTTTATCTTCATCATCATGTCTGTGAGAATGCCGCTCGTTGTACTGTCCGGTGTCCGCATCCGGGTCATGTCCAGGAGACCGGATATGATCTGGAGGTTGTTTTTTACCCGGTGGTGGATCTCCCGTATGAGGGTTTCCTTCTCCTGCAGGGAGGCAATGAGTTTTTCCTCGGCATGCCTCCGGTCGGTGACGTCCCGGTAACTGAGGACTCTCCCGATGATCGCGGAGTCCATTTTCTGGGGTTTCGAGTACCGCTCGAAGATCCTGCCATCCGTGAGTTCGAGCATGTCGTACGTCTCACGCTCCTTATGGTTGAGATGCTCGGCATACCCGCTCGGGAAGAGCTCGGGGTTTTTCACCTGGGTTCTCAGGTAATCCGACACCCTGCTGTTTTCGTTGCTTTCCAGGATGTCGTCCGGGATCTTCCACATGGATGCGAAATTCTGGTTATACCGGATGATCCTCCCGGTACGGTCTACCGCGTAAATCCCGTCGGCTGTCGATTCAATTGCTGCCTGCAGCTCGGACAGGGTTTTCTTCACCAGGATTTCGGCCTGCACGCGCTGGAAAATCTCTTCCTTGAGCTGGGCATTCGTTTTTGCGAGTTCCTTGGTCCGCACGCGGTTCTCGCACTCCATGCCCTTACGCTCGGTAATGTCCTGGCCCTGGGCAATGATAGAAACGATGTTTTTCCCTTCAAAATCATAAATCGGGGCCGAGTTCCAGAGTACGGTCCGGATCTTCCCGGTTTTCTGGAGGATCGGGATTTCCACGCTCTCCCAGCGTTCTCCGGCAACAGTCTTCCGGATAAGATCCATGACTTCAGCCTGGTAGTTCCCGGGTAAAAGGATCTCAAGGGGCTTTCCGATCACTTCTTCCGCCCTTCGGTCGGTGAGGTATTCGAAGGCGTGGTTGAAGAGCGTTATCCGGAACTGCGGGTTCCAGACAATGATGGGGGCGTTCGCGCAATTGATCAGGTTCTCCAGGTACTGGCTCGTCTCCCTCAGGGCGCTCTCGGCTTTCCTGCGCTCTTCGATCTCGACCCGGAGACTGGTATTGGTCTGGACAAGTTCCGATGTCCGCTCTCGCACTCTTCTATCGAGGAGATCGTGAGCTTTCCGGAGTTCCTTTTCCGCATGTTTCAGCTCCGTGATGTCCCGGGCGGAGGCGAAAACCCCGATGACATTGCCCTGCGTGTCCCGGTACACTGAGGCATTATAGAGAACCGGGGTCACGCTGCCATCCCTGTGGCGGATTTCGAGAGCGTAATCGGTGACCGATCCGTCCCGGAATACTTTTTCATAGCCGGCCTTCGCCTTTGCGGGTTCCGTGAAATA